>JAUVDN010000014.1 GCA_030595325.1 Gammaproteobacteria bacterium
TTAACCACTTTCGAATTGCCGGTTATGTTAATAGTATTTTTATCGGCTTTCTTTTTTTCAGGCTTATCAGGAATAGTTGTGGCTGAAGAAACAAGGTTACGTAAAATTTGAATATCGACCGGTTTAGACACAAAATCAAAAGCACCGGCTTTTAATGCTTGTACAGCAGATTCCATATTACCGTGTGCGGTTATCACAGCGATGGGCAGGTTTTTATAGTTTTTTTGAACGTGTTTAACCAAGTCGATACCGTTGCCATCGGGCAGGCGCATGTCGGTCAGACAAAGATCAAAGTGTTCGGTATCTAACAGTATTTTCGCATCGCTAACATTGAGTGCAGATTTAGAACTGATGTCCATCCGCATCAGGGTTATCTCAATAAGCTCGCAAATATCGGCCTCATCATCAACTATGAGTACTTTTTTTGCGGTCATTGATTTTCCCTGTGATGTTTCATATTGGTTGTTACTTGATAAAAATGGTCAGGTATTATTATTAATATTAGTTATCTATTAATTACATATTAATTAAGGGCCTGTTGAAAATAAATTCTAAAACATGTGCCGCCAGAAGCAGGGGGTATATGGCGTATCTTAGCACGGTTGCTTTCAATCACTTCTTTGGTTATGTACAAACCAAGACCGGTACCTTCAGAGCTTGTGGTGAAGAATGGATCAAAGATATGGGTTTGTGTTTCTTCGTCAATGCCTTGCCCGTTGTCTATGATGTCTATATAAGACTGTCCTGTTTCCTCATCGATACCACCCTGGATCATGATCATGATATTAGTAATATCCATGTTGGAGTGATTAATTGCATTGCTACAAAGATTCCACATCACCTGATGTAACTGGCTGGAGTCAAACAATATTTCTATATCATGCGGTTCGATTAATACTTGTAATTGGTAAGCTTGAAGTTTATGTGTTGATACACACTCATCCCTAAATTTCTTTAACCACTGAAGCAGGTGGATGACTTCAGGTGTACCACGTTGCTGTCTTGAAAGCTGTAGAACATTCTCTACAATGCCGTTGAGACGTTTTGCCTGTGAGTTAATAATGTCAGTTAATTTCTTATCGGATTTTTCTACAGAAGTTTCACCGAGTAACTGCCCCGCATGATTAATCGCGGCTAACGGATTGCGGATTTCATGAGCGATACTGGCGGTTAATCGACCGAGTGAGGCAAGTTTAACCTGTTGGAATCGAAGGGCTAATTGTGTGGCGTCTTCAAGAAATATTAAAGTGCGACCCTGTTGTGTTCCAATGCTTGGTTCATTTGGGTCAATATGACTGAAGCCTGGTTGAATGTCGGGCAGGCCTTGAGCTTGAGGAATTGGTTGATGGTTTTGAACGGTGTCGTTATTCCAGTCGATAAAACGGTTATATAACATGACCGATATATCTCTTAGATTTGATTTTGCATTGATCGGAACCTGTCCCAATAGCTCTAATGCTGCGTTGTTGGTCATCAAGATCATGCCATCATTTCTTATCACGATGATGCCGGTGCGCATACTGTGAATAATATGCTCATTCATCTGAATAATTGTTTCCAGCTCCTGACTGGCATCCTCGGCTATTTTTTCTGATTCTTTGAGTCGCTTCGCGGTGTAGGTGGACAATACCGATGTGATGAAGATTAATATGCCGAGCAGGCCCGCCTGGGTAAACGCGGGGGTGAAATCAGTATAAATAAACTGCGAATAAATTTGCTGTGAAATGACGGCGAGTGCGGAGATAGAGGCAAACAGGATAGTGATGCGTTTATGTAAGAATAAACTGGTCATTGATATACTGATGATAAGCAGCATGCCTAAGCCGGTACGAATTCCGCCAGTGGCATGCATCAGTATGACGATACATGAAATATCGACCAGGGTGTGGACGATGACCTGTGTATCCAGTCCGGGTTTTTTGCGAATCATGCCCGTGATGAAAAACAGACTGGCGACAAAGTATATTACAGAGGTAGTAATGAATAATTCAGCGTGTGCAAAACGGCTGGGGATAAGTTGCTCTAACCAACCATTTAGATAAATGGCAATAAAGAAAAGTGCGATTGAGCTACGGAAATAATTAAACAGCCGCAGCCGGTACCAGGCGTCGGGTGAGCTTTGCTGGTACGGTCTAGAAGAATTAAATGGTTGCTGGTTTGGCACTTGATTTGGCACGTAAGTTTGGCGCTTCGTTAGGTACTTAAAAATTGCTGTTTAAAAATTAGCTGCTTAATTATTTATATGGCTCTGAGTATAGCTGTTTATGCTGAAGGGTCACTGTTTTCATGAATTGAAGCAAAGTGTTCAGAAGTAATGCGAGAAGTGATCTTTTGATAGTGTTGCCATGAACTTACTTTTTTCGCCTTTTTCTTTTTAAGATAAAGGATACGCCTGCGATTATGATAATAATGACAGCAAGGATTACTAATAGTCTTAGCATGTTAAAATCTCATTTTTCTAATAAGTTATAGTTAATTAGTCGTCGTCATGAATCAGTCTAAAACAGTTAAATCAACTGCTACTGCCTCCACAAATCCTCTGCATATCGTAATGGTACAGGATGTATTCCAGGTTGGTGACATTAAAAATAATGCTGACAAGATTATCGATGCAGCTATCTCTGCAAGTCAGCAAGGTGCTGATCTTGTTGTGTTCCCGGAATTAGCATTAGTCGGTTACCCGCCCGAGGATTTGTTGCACCGTGGTGGTTTTCTTGCGCAGACTAAAAAGCAGTGTTTACGCATACAGCAGGCACTGAAAAACAGTATTGCTGATACGGGTGTGATATTTGGCCTGCCATACGAACATGCGGGTAATCTTTACAACGCGGCACTGTATGTTCGTAATGGTGATGTGAAGCAGATTTGTTTTAAACAGTCGCTGCCTAACTATTCTGTTTTTGATGAAGTGCGCTACTTTGCTGCCGGGCACGATAGTGCGGTTATCGATGTAAAAGGTCATACCTTAGGGGTGCTCATCTGTGAAGATGTCTGGCAGGCCGATTGCGTTCAGCAGTCTAAAGATAATGGTGCCGAAGCCATCATCGTGTTAAATGCATCGCCGTTTCATATCAACAAACATGCGGAACGGCTTGAGATATTAAAGGACCACGCCAAACAATTTGATCTGCCGATAATGTACCTCAATATGATCGGTGGTCAGGATGAGCTGGTGTTTGACGGTGACTCGCTGGCGGTGAACAAAAATGCTGAGCTGGTTGCACGTGCACAGGTATTTGAAGCCGATACGATTGATATCATTTTTGATGGTAGTGATATTAGCTCTCAGCATGTTGTCGCTGCAGAAGAGAGTAGCGAAGCTGTTATCTACAAAGCACTGGTGACAGGGGTACGTGACTTTGTTCATCAAAATGGATTTACTGGTGTTGTTATCGGTTTGTCTGGCGGCGTGGATTCAGCATTAACATTAGTTATAGCTGTAGATGCACTAGGCGCTGAAAATGTACATGCGGTAATGATGCCTTCGCGTTATACCGCTGATATGAGTTTGTCTGACGCTGAAGAAGAAGCGGAGACACTCGGCGTACAATACGATGTTATTGCAATAGAGGATGTGTTTAACAGTTTTCTTACAACGCTGGCACCCGTTTTTAAAGGCGCTGAAGCTGATACTACCGAAGAAAATATTCAGGCCCGCAGTCGTGGTTTGTTGTTGATGGCGATTTCAAATAAAACCGGAAAGATGGTATTAACCACAGGTAATAAAAGCGAGATGGCGGTTGGTTATGCCACTTTATATGGTGACATGTGTGGTGGTTTTGCCCCTATTAAAGATGTCTGTAAAACGCTGGTGTATAAATTGTGCCATTACAGAAATACCTTGTCTGAAGCTATTCCGGAAAGAGTCTTAACACGGCCGCCAACAGCAGAGCTTAGAGAAAATCAATGTGATCAGGATTCATTGCCAGAATATGATGTGTTAGATCGTATCCTTGAGTTATCGGTCGAACAGGATAAACCTATCGATGAAATAGTCGCCGAAGGTATCGACAGGGAAACAGTATTGCAGGTTATTACGATGGTGCAGCGAAACGAACATAAACGCCGTCAGTCAGCACCGGGTATTCGTATCACGCGGCGTGCATTTGGCCGTGACCGTCGTTATCCGATTACCTCAGGTTACCGTAGAAAGTAATTGATTATTGGTTTTCTACTGCGGTGGTGGTGGCGCTTTACCGAATTGGTCTGGATTTACCGTGGTTGCGATATCTGAAAAATCATTGTAATCGATAATCCTTTGGGTGTCTGCCGCCAAGTCATCCAGTTCCAGTTTTTGATAAGACAGCAGCATTATTTCCAGCGCACGTTTTGTCCATATGGTCTTGGGGAAATTAACGATGACTGCTTTTGAGCGTTTCGCTGCGGACAACCACGATTTTCGTTCTATATAAAATTCTGCAATAAGAATTTCTTTTTTTGCAAGCTGGTTACGCAAGTAAACCATGCGTTGGTGAGCATCACCGGCGTAGATGCTGTTCGGATAACGACGGACTAGCGTTGCAAAATCATTAAAGGCCTGTTCTAGTACTGCTGGATCATGCTTAGAAGGGTCGCGAGGGAACCAGGCGTCGAGCAAACCCTGGCCACGATTAAAGTTTATTAGGCCTTTTAAATAATAAACATAATCCATATGCGGATCACGCGGGTGTAAGCGGGCGAACCTTTCGACTGCACTGGTTGCAGAATCCAGCTCTTCAAATTTGTAATATGCATAGGCGATATCCAGTTGCGCCTGTTTTGCATAAGGATCAAATGGGTATCTTGCTTCCAGCGTTTCCAGATGTTTGACTGCACTCTGAAACTCTGCCGATTCAATGGCAGATTGGGCTTCATCATAAAGATCTTTCGCAGAAAGACCTGCGAATTCATCCTTGTCGGCGCCAGAGCAGGCGAGTAAAGCTGATGACAGCAATGTTATGAGTAATACAGAATATAGGTGTCGCATTAAAAATTTCACGCTTACAAGTTAGGGTTGCTGCAATTTCTTGTTAGAATATCGCTTGAGCTTACTATAGTGACGATTATAGAGCTGACTATAGAGTCGACCATTATAACTAAGTTCACTGTGTAAATTAACCCAGCATGATTGATACTGAACAATATGACAGCAATTAGTGACAAGACCACATCGAGGCAGTATGTCTGAAACATCAACAAATGGCGATATTATTGCCCCGGTAACCAAGCGGCTAACAGAAGAATTTGCCGGAAAACGATTGGACGTGGTGCTTGCAGAACTATTTCCAGAATATTCTCGTAGCCGGTTAAAAATATGGATAGAGCAGGGGCAGGTGCTGGTTAACGGAGAAAATGCCAAACCAAAGACAAAAGTTTCCGGCGACGAAGAGCTGCAGTTAACGGCTCAATCCATCGAATCTGAGCAGGAGTGCATAGCAGAAGATATTCCTCTCGATATCGTCTATCAGGATGACGCCATAATCGTCATCAATAAACCGGCTGGTTTCGTTGTGCACCCGGCGGCCGGGCACTATACCGGGACACTGCAAAATGCGCTGTTGCACTATGATAGCTCACTTGTTGAGATTCCGCGTGCGGGTATCGTGCATCGTATCGACAAAGATACAACGGGTTTAATGGTGGTGGCACGTAACTTAACGTCACATAAGTATCTGGCCCAGCAAATACAAAAACATGAAGTTGTTCGTGAATATCAGACGGTGGTCTATGGTGTGATGACGGGCGGCGGTATGGTCGATCAGCCAATAGGCCGACATCCGCGCGACCGTATAAAAATGGCGGTACGGGAGAATGGTCGTGAAGCGGTTACTCATTATCGCTTACTCGAGCGTTTTCGTGAGCACTGTCATCTTAAAGTGCAACTGGAAACAGGGCGTACACATCAAATCAGGGTGCATATGAGCCACTTACGTCATCCTATTGTCGGTGATCCGGTCTACGCGGGCAGGCACAAGATACCTGCCGGTGCAACGCAAGAACTAATCAGTTGCATTCAGAGTTTTAAACGTCAGGCGCTTCATGCGTGGCGACTGAGTTTTGTGCATCCTGACAGTGGCGAAGAGGTTTCATATGAAGCACCGTTACCAGAAGACATGCAGCAGCTGATTACTCTACTGCAAGAAGACACTGAAAACCACGAAGCTGATGGTTAGTCATGAAAGCTCATACCTGAGGGTTAGCTGGCCGAAGGATGGTGTCGCTGAGCTTGGTAATATTCATGCCTTCACCACGCTAAAAAGTGGCGGTATCAGCAATGGAGATTTCAAGGAATTTAATCTGGCGACTCATGTCGGTGATGATATTGAAGCCGTTAATGCTAATCGAAAAAAATTGCTTGAAGATTTACAGTTACCTGCGCAACCGTTGTGGTTAGAGCAGGTGCACAGTAATAAAGTTATCTGTGCCGACGATTTTACTTCCAGCATAACTCGTCAGGATGCTTTACAGGCCGATGCCAGCTTCAGCCGTAAAAAAGGTGTGGTCTGTTCTGTTATGACAGCAGATTGCCTGCCCGTCTTCTTCTGTAATAGCGCTGGCACCGAAGTGGCAGTGGCGCATGCCGGTTGGCGTGGTCTGCATGCCGGCATTATAAGCAACACAGTCCGTGCGATGAAATCCTCCCCTGAAGAGCTGTTGGTAACACTTGGACCGGCCATTGGCCCTGCGGTTTTTGAAGTAGGAGAGGATGTGCTTTCTGCTTTTGTTGAAAAAAATACCATCAATGAGGCAGCTTTTATATCAACCAGACCGGGGCACTATCTATGTGATATCTACCAGTTGGCCCGTAATGAGCTGGCTGTGTTGGGGGTAGATAAAGTGAGCGGTGGCAATCACTGTACCTACAGTGAAAATCAGTTGTTTTACTCATATCGTAAACAGAAAATTACCGGGCGTATGGCCAATTTAATCTGGATGACGTAGATAAAAACAGTTGCTGAACTGGAAGTAATTAAGTTCATGGAAACAGTGATGTACCGTGGTGGTGTGTTAATCGATGCGCGCACACCAAGCTGGCACAAAAAAGGCACGATTCCAGGTTCTATAAATGTTCCCTTTACTGTATTTGAAAAAGATATTGGTGATGTTGAACTGGCTGAAGTGTTCGAAAGCCTGGGCGCTGTTGAACGTGATGACGTTAACCCCGTATTACTCATGGTTGAGAAAACTGAGCAGTGGGACTTCACAAACGCTAAAGAGTTATTGCTATGGTGTAATGGTCCATGGTGTGGTCAGTCAACACGTGCTATTCGTGCGTTAATTAATGCTGGCTACCCTACTGAGAAGCTTTACTACTATCGTGGTGGTATGCAGATGTGGCAATCACTAGGTTTAACGACTGTTATGCCAAAAGAAGAAACTGTTGCAAGTAAGTAGTACGTAATATGCCTAATCGATAGTTCATTTTAAGAATTATTAAGTTTCAAAAAAGCCGCTAAAAGCGGCTTTTTTGATGTGTATCAATTAATTCCATGTCTGACTAGAGAGAATATAAATAGGGCTTGAAAATCTCTGTTATGGCCTCATATTTTTACTAATTAAATTCATATTTAGCTCGCAGAGTAATTGCGATTTATAGCTAAAGAACAACGAGAAAATTATGAGAACAGATAAATTAACTACGCGGTTTCAGACTGCTTTATCCGATGCACAGTCTTTGGCTGTCGGTCGTGACAATCAATTCATAGAACCAAGCCATGTGTTGCTGGCATTGCTGGAACAGGATGCGAGTACGGTTAGTCAAATACTATCAAGCACTGGTGTCGATGTTGCTACGCTAAAGTCAAAGGCCAAAGAAGCTATTGAACGTTTACCCCAGGTACAGGGTCATCAGGGTGATGTCCAGTTGTCCAATGAAACTATTCGTCTGTTAAATCAGACGGATAAACTAGCGCAACAACGAAAAGATCAGTTTATTTCCAGTGAGCTTTTTTTGCTGGCACTGGTCGATGCAAAAATATCACTCAGTGAGATATTGAAGGCCGCAGGTGCGGATAAAAATAAGCTAGAACAAGCAATCGATAGTGTACGCGGTGGCGAAACCGTTGATGATGCAAATGCTGAAGAAAATCGTCAGGCACTGGAAAAATACACTATTAATCTAAGTGAGCGTGCCGCACAGGGCAAGCTGGATCCGGTGATTGGCCGTGATGAAGAAATACGCCGCACTATTCAGGTATTGCAGCGCCGTACAAAAAACAACCCAGTATTAATCGGTGAACCAGGTGTGGGTAAAACAGCCATCATCGAAGGTCTGGCGCAGCGTATTTTAAATGGTGAGGTTCCAGAAGGATTAAAAAATAAACGCATCCTGTCATTAGATATGGGAATGTTGATTGCGGGTGCAAAATTCCGAGGTGAATTTGAAGAGCGATTAAAAGCGGTATTAAAAGATCTGTCACATCAGGAAGGGCAGGTGATTTTATTTATCGATGAACTGCACACTATGGTGGGTGCGGGTAAAGCCGAGGGCGCAATGGATGCCGGTAATATGTTAAAGCCAGCATTAGCGCGTGGTGAATTGCATTGTGTTGGTGCAACGACTTTGGATGAATACCGTCAGTACATCGAAAAAGATGCTGCCTTAGAAAGGCGTTTTCAAAAAGTGCAGGTTGACGAACCCAGTGTCGAAGACACGGTTGCTATCTTGCGCGGTTTGAAAGAGCGTTATGAAGTGCATCATGGTGTAGAGATTACGGATCCTGCTATTGTCGCAGCAGCAACATTATCACACCGTTATATCAGTGATCGTCAATTGCCTGATAAAGCGATTGACCTTATCGATGAAGCAGCTAGTCGTATCCGAATGGAATTAGATTCTAAACCTGAAGTTATGGATCGTCTTGATCGACGGATAATTCAATTAAAAATTGAGCGTGAAGCGTTAAAGAAAGATAAAGATAAAGCGACCAAGCTGCGCTTGGCAAATCTTGAAGAAGAGTTGGAGAAACTTGAAAAAGAATACAGTGATTACGAAGAACAGTGGTTGGCTGAAAAGATGGTGGTGCAGGGTTCTTCTAACTTAAAAGAAGAGCTGGAAGCGGCAAAACTGGAATTAGAATCAGCACATCGTGCCGGTGATTTGGCGCGGATGTCAGAAATTCAGTACGGCGTAATTCCTGAGCTCGAGTCACAGATTGCGCAGGTTGCAGAAGCAGAACTGGCAAGTGATCATGTGATGCAGTTACTACGTAATAAAGTAGATAGCGATGAAGTGGCAGAGATTGTAGCCCGATGGACGGGTATCCCCGTGAGTAAAATGTTGCAGGGCGAACAGGAAAAGCTGTTGCGTATGGAAGAGGAGATTGGTGCTCAGGTTATCGGTCAGGAAGAAGCGGTAACCGCTGTCGCTAATGCAATCAGGCGTTCACGTGCAGGGCTTTCAGACCCGAGTAAACCTAATGGTTCATTTATGTTTTTTGGTCCTACCGGTGTCGGTAAAACAGAACTGACTAAAGCGTTAGCAAAGTTCATGTTTGATACTGAAGACGCCATGGTGCGTATCGATATGTCGGAGTACATGGAAAAACATTCTGTGTCACGTTTGATTGGTGCGCCTCCGGGTTATGTTGGTTATGAGGAAGGTGGCTATCTGACGGAAGCGGTTAGACGTAAACCTTATTCTGTCATCTTGCTGGATGAGATAGAAAAAGCGCATCCAGATGTATTCAATATCTTATTACAGGTACTTGATGATGGCCGTTTGACTGACAGTCAGGGCCGAACAGTTGATTTTAGGAATACCGTTATCATCATGACATCTAACCTTGGTTCGCAGCAGATACAGGAGCTGTCAGCCAGTGGCGATTATGAAGCAATGAAGAAAGTGGTTATGGAAATTGTTTCGCAGAACTTCAGGCCGGAGTTTATTAACCGGGTTGATGAAACGGTTGTTTTCCATCCATTAGCTAAAGATCAGATTCGTGATATTGCCAATATTCAGTTACAGCATCTTGCCGCACGATTACAAAGTCAGGATTATACCTTGAAAATTTCTGACCAGGCGATAGATATACTTGGTGAGGCAGGCTTTGATCCGGTATATGGTGCAAGACCGCTAAAACGTGCGATACAGCAATACCTGGAAAATCCTTTAGCGCAGATGATTCTGAAAGGAGATTATTTACCGGGTGACGTAATCGAAATTTCAACTAGCGATTCAGAACTTGTATTTGTGCCAGCTGAACGAATTCAGCAGGTTGGCTAATAATCATTTATCTAGGGATGGACGTTGCCTGATGATTAATGTTTTTTCGTATCTAGATTCAGTGATTGTCTAAGGCTTTCGATTTGTGCAGTTATAGGTTTGGGTTTGTCCAGATAAAATCCCTGAGCGAAGTCGATACCCATTTCTTTTAGCTGATTGAAAGTAAAGGCATCTTCTACATGACTGGCAACAGTCTCGATGTTCATCACTTTTCCTATCTGATTGATAGCGGCGATCATGGCTTTATCGGTCGTGCTGTGCGACATATTTTTAACAATGTTTCCATCTATCTTTAGATAGCTCACATTCAGATTTTTTAGATATGAGAAAGAAGACATACTGCGGCCAAAGTTATCGAGAGAAAATTTTACGTTGTGCTTGCGTAGCTCGGTAATGACATTCGTTGTTTGATCAATATTTTTAATCGCATTTTTCTCAGATATTTCCAGACATATTGAGTTGGGTGAAATGTTATTTATTTTTATCTGCTGGATTACAAATTCAGTGAATGAATGATTACTCAGTGAATTTGCCGATATATTAATAAATAACTGGATATCATTATTCGGGTTGTGTTTATAATAATTCGAAAGTTGTTGTAACGCATTCCTGATTACCCAGGCGTCAACATCTTTCATCAGGTTAAAGCGTTCAGCAGCGGGAATATAATTTTCTGGCGAGATCAGCGCTCCCTCATCATCATGCATTCGTAACAGCACTTCATATATAGATTTTTTGCTATGAGCCTGTGTGGTTTCTATTTTTTGCAGGTAGAGTGAAAAACGATTTTCCACCTGATCATTATCTATCTCAGATACCCAGGCTAATTCTTTGTGAGTATTCTTTGCTAGCTCTTCGTTCAGGCCATGTATCTGAACCTGATTTCGCCCCATGTCTTTTGCTGCGTAACAGGCGGTGTCTGCTTGTGTGAGTGCTTTTTCAATATTTTCAGTGTCACGGTTAATCATGACTAGACCAATGCTGACACCAACATGAAATATCCTGTTTTGCCATTTGAATTTGTGGCTTTTTATCAGACTGACTATTCCTTCTGAAATTTCTACGGCCTTATCAAGCGAGCAGCCTTCTAGCAATAGACCAAACTCATCGCCGCCTATGCGTGCGAGTGTGTCATGGCTGCGAATATGATTTTTAATTGTTCGGGTTAGCTGTATGAGAAGCTCGTCCCCCGCTTTATGACCACATGTGTCGTTAACGGTTTTAAATTTATCGAGATCAAGGAAGCATAAGGCATGACTTTCCCGGCTGTTTTTAGCTGTATCAAATGCAGATTTCAAGCGATGGCTAAATTCTTTGCGATTGACCAGTTTGGTTAATTCGTCATGTGTCGCCTGAAAGTGAATTTCAGAATTTTTTCGGCTGGTTTCACGAATGACCAGTTGCGCGATATAGAGTGCGATGAAAAAAGCGGCGAGTGATAGAAACAAGATAATATCACTTACTGTTTTTTGATATTCCTCCGAATCTTTGATTGCTGATTGAGAGATTTCTTCTTGCAGCAAAACCAGTTTATCCAGTCCGGCTAACATGTCGTGACGTGCTGTATTCGCTAGTCGTAGGTCTTCTTTTATTTCTTGTGGCGGCTTATCTGATAGCAGGTTGTCTGCGGCGTCATCATTAAAAGACTTTGCCACACGTGTCTGCTGTATTAACTGGTCGAGTAATTTTGCTTCTCGCGAACTCATGCGGAAGGTAAAGAGTATATCTCTAGCTATTTTATATTGCAGTGCATGTTCAGAAATTTCTAAACGGAGTTCGTCGCGTTTGAGGTAATCATCCGTCAAATACATTTTATTGAGGGTGTCACCTCGCAGACGAATACTGTTTCGCATGGTGCTTGCGGCAGAAATCTTAGCGTTGGTTTCAGTCAGCAAATCGGCCATTTGCTCGGTTATCACGGTCATCTGGGATAAAGAAATGAAGCTGATCAGACCCATGAGCGTGAGCACGCCGGCGAAACCTAAGCTGATGGTAAGTTTTATGGGGTCCTTGCTCATAATCCTGATGAGAATATCCTATTTGTATGAATTGCTGTCGAAGCCTGTTTTTATACGGCGTCTAAATAATATAGACTAAAAGCACGCAAAACTGCCTAAAACAGGTCTAAATCCAAACAATTTAGGGTTTATTGTACGCCCAACTCGCTATTTTTACTGTTTTCCGTCGTTACCGGCTTTGGCGAGAATTTTGTCCAGTTGACGATGGCTGAGTATGCGCTTTAGAAAGGCAAACAGGTAGGTGGGGAAAGTAACGTAATAACGCGGTTTTGGTCTTTTAGATTCGAGTGCGGAGATGACTCGTTTCAGTACAGCTTCCGGTGGCAGGGTAAAAGGCGCTGCCGGGCCTTCTTTGTTTAAGCGTTCCAATACGCCATGGTATTTTTCACGGTGTACGCTGTTTTCGATGTCGATGTGTTGTTTTAATGCCTTAACCGCATTGGTGCGAAATTGACTGATAATGGGGCCGGGTTCTATTAGGCTGATATAGATATTGGTGTTTTTAAGCTCCAGTCGCAGGGTGTCGCTTAATCCTTCGATGGCGTATTTGCTGGCGTTGTATGCGCCGCGAAATGGCATGGCAACGAAACCTAATACAGAACTGTTCTGGATAATTCGACCATGACCTTGTTTACGCATCACTGGGATTACCAGATTAGTCAGTTCCAGCCAGCCAAAGACATTGGTTTCAAATTGAAATTTCAGGTTATCTCGCGTGAGATCTTCGACAGCACCGGGTAGGCCAAAGGCGCCATTATTAAATAAGCCATAAATTTTTCCGTCGCTTAACTGTAGAACCTGCTGAAAAGCTTGTTGTATGGACTGGCTGTCGGCGAGGTCCAGTTGCAGGCATTCGAAGCCCTCCTTCTGCAGTTGTTCGACGCTCTCGCTACGTCTGGCGCTAGTGATGACGCGGTAACCACGCTGTTTCAGGCCTTTGGCGACACAATAACCGATACCGGTGGAACAGCCGGTAATCAGCACGGTTTTTTGTTGATTGTTTTTGAGTTGCTCAGAAGGCGGTTGCATGGCGCTAGCTTAACCTAATGAGGGTACTCTTATTAGGTGTTGATGCGCTTATGTATCGCCATATATAATCGACGTCTTATTTAAACAACGTATCAAAACTGCTTAACCCGAGTTAACCATGCCATTTTATGAATATCAGTGCACAAAGTGTGGACACGAAGAAGAAGTCTTACAGAAAATAAGCGATAAACCGCTAAAAAAATGCTCTGCCTGTGGAAAATCAGCGATGCAGAAAAAAGTATCGGCAGCAGCCTTTCGTTTGAAGGGTGGTGGCTGGTATGAAACTGATTTTAAATCGGGCGCAAAGAAGAATGTAGCAGGTGATGACAAAGCCAAATCAAAGGGTGCGGACACTAAGCAGAATAATAAAAATGCACCACCAAAAAAGAAGGCATCAGGTGGCACAACTAAGAGCAAAAAAGTAAAAAACTAAGCCCGAATACGGTACAATCGACCTTTTAACACATTGAAATTAGGGCTTGTCTGTAATTGCATGTAGAAGCGTTGCATGTAGAATTAAACCGCAGACAGAAGCACTGTTTTCACACAACAAACTGGATTAACACATGCGCAGTCATTATTGCGGAGCAGTAACTGAAGAACTCCTCGATCAAGAAGTCACCTTATGTGGCTGGGTCAATCGTCGCCGCGATCACGGTGGTGTTATTTTTATTGATTTACGTGACCGTGAAGGTTTGGTGCAGGTTGTGTTTGATCCTGACCGTGCTGAGATCTTCGAAATTGCTGAGCATGTTAGAAATGAATATGTATTGCGCATGACCGGCCGTGTGCGTCTTCGCCCGGAAGGTTCAGCAAACCCGGACCTGACATCAGGAAAAATCGAGATCCTTGGTTTAGAGCTTGAAGTATTAAATGCGTCTGAAACGCCACCGTTCCAGTTAGATGATGCCGGTGTGCATGATGATTTGCGTCTGCAATATCGTTACATCGATCTGCGCCGTGATGAGATGCAAAAACGCATGCGTATGCGCAGCCAGGTGACACGTTATATCCGTAACCATCTGGAAGAAGATGGTTACTGGGATATCGAAACACCGATGCTGACCAAAGCTACACCGGAAGGTGCGCGTGATTATCTGGTGCCTTCACGTACTCATCAGGGCAGTTTTTTTGCATTACCGCAGTCACCACAATTATTTAAACAATTATTGATGATGTCTGGCATGGATCGTTATTATCAGATCGTGCGCTGCTTCCGTGATGAAGATCTACGTGCAGACCGCCAGCCAGAATTTACTCAGATTGATATAGAGACTACCTTCATGGATGAAAATGCCGTGATGGAATCGATGGAAGGATTGATCCGTGGTCTGTTCAAATCGGTACTTGATGTTGATTTGCCAAATCCGTTCCCACGTATGGATCATAGTGAAGCAATGTTGCGATTTGGTTCAGATAAACCGGATATGCGTATTCCTCTGGAACTGGTCGATCTTGCTGAGATCATGAAAGATGTTGAGTTTAAGGTTTTCTCTGGCCCTGCAAATGATCCCGATGGTCGTATCGTGGTACTACGTGTGCCTAATGGCTCAGGACTGTCACGTAAACAGATCGATCAGTACACAGAATATGTCGGCCGTTACGGTGCTAAAGGTCTGGCGTGGATCAAGGTCAATGATGTGACCGCTGGCCGTGAAGGACTGCAGTCGCCGATCGTTAAATTCTTACCGGATGAGGCGATTACTGCAATTATAGATAAAGCCGGTGTGCAGACAGGCGATATATTATTCTTTGGTGCCGGTGATACTAGCGTTGTGAATGAATCTATCGGCGCGCTGCGTGTGAAGCTGGGCAAGGATATGGGTTTGGTCAGCGATAAGTGGGAGCCACTGTTTGTCGTAAACTTCCCGATGTTTGAGAAAAACAGTCAGGGTGACTGGACTTCATTGCACCATCCGTTTACAGCACCATCGGTTGATACGGCAGACGAATTAAAAGCGAATCCAGGCGAAGTTCTCTCACGTGCTTACGACATGGTGCTTAACGGAACCGAGTTGGGTGGTGGTTCTGAGCGTATCTACAAGATGGATATGCAAAAAGCAGTATTTGATATTCTTGGCATATCTGAAGAAGAAGCGGAAGAAAAGTTTGGCTTTCTGTTAACCGCACTTAAATACGGCTGTCCACCACATGCGGGTCTGGCGTTTGGTCTAGACCGGTTGGTTATGCTGATGTCGGGTGCAAGTTCTATTCGCGATGTAATGGCATTCCCTAAAACACAGTCAGCGGCTTGTTTACTAACTGCGGCACCGGCTGAAGTTTCAAATAAACAGTTGCGCGAACTGAACCTTAAGTTACGTAAAGTTGAAAAAGATGAAGCCAGCGAATAAGCGTAGGCCGGGATAAGGTTTATCGTCCCTGGCAATTTTGATTATTGGCGCCTGCAACGTTCCTTATGCAGGCCTACATAACTAACCACAGAAATATTGAATAAGTAATGAGTGCAGCAATACAACCTTATACCTTGCTCGACGATGATGATTGTGAAGAACGCATCTTGCGTGCGCGTGAGACGTTAGGTGAGCGTTTAGTTATATTGGGTCATCACTATCAGCGTGATGAAGTATTCCGTCATGCCGATTTCACCGGTGATTCATTAAAGTTATCGCGACAAGCCGCCGCATCCAAAGCAGATTATATCGTTTTTTGCGGTGTGCACTTTATGGCTGAAGTGGCGGATATCCTGTCGCGCCCGGAACAGGTTTCGATACTGCCGGATATGTCGGCCGGCTGTTCGATGGCCGATATGGCTGATCTGCCTAACGTAGAACGCGCATGGCAGGAGCTATCAGAAGTTTTAGACGCTGAAACAAGCGTGACCCCTGTTACTTACATTAACTCTGCAGCCGATTTAAAAGGTTTTTGTGGTGAGCATGGCGGTATCGTCTGTACCTCGACCAATGCCAGGCATGTGCTGGAATGGAGTTTTAAGCAGAAAGAAAAAGTACTGTTTTTCCCTGATCAGCATCTTGGTAGAAATACCGGTTTTACCATGGATATTCCGCTCGATGAAATGGTGATATGGGATTACGATAAACCGTTAGGTGGCTTAACGGCCGAACAGATTAAAAAAGCAAAGATTATCTTATGGAAAGGCTTTTGTTCGGTGCATCAGATGTTCCAGCCTGAACAGATTGATAATTTCAAAAAGAAATATCCTGAAACAAAGGTTATCTCACACCCTGAAAGTCCATTTGAAGTCTGTCAGAAATCTGATTATATTGGTTCTACGGAATATATAATCAAAACCGTCGCGGACGCTGAAAAAAATACTAGATGGTTAGTCGCAACCGAATTAAACCTGGTTAATCGCTTACATGAACAGTTCAAACATGAAGGTAAAAATGTGCATTTTATGTCACCTAATGTGTGCATGTGCTCGACCATGTTTCGTATTGATCCGCAACATATGGCCTGGGTACTGGAAAACCTTGTCGACGGCCATGTGGTTAATCAGATTAGCGTGCCAGCCGATGTTGCCAGTTTTGCGAAGCTGGCACTTGACCGTATGTTGGATGTTTCCCCTTAATCCGAGCCAATCAGCGTATGCGTGAAGCCGTTGTCTTAGTGCATGGGCTCTGGAGCGTGGCGGGCGTTGATCTGTTGCGGCTTCGCAATCGATTAAGCAATGCTGGTTATGAATGCCGCATGTTTAACTATCATGTCTGGGGCAAGCCACCCTCCGAAATCGCTGTAAAGCTCAATGAATTAATCGAAAGTATCGATGTGCCCGTAGTGCACATCGTGGCGCATAGCTTCGGTGGCATTATTACCATGCATCTGTTTGATCAATTTCCATTTAATAAAAAAGGTCGCATCGTGCTACTGGCATCGCCGGTAAATGGCAGTGTGGTGGGCAAACGGATTAACGCTAATCCAATGACCCGGTGGATGTTGGGGCAGAGTCATGAAAATGGTTTGTCAGGTGATGTTCCTGAATGGAAGGGTTTTCAGGATATCGGTGTAATCACCGGGAATATTCCAATCGGTATGGGGCTGGTTGCAGGCGGTCCTAAGCTGCCTCATGACGGTACCGTTTCAGTTGAGGAAACCGAACTCAAAGGCGCGACAGATTCGATAATCGTACGTGAAAGCCATCTGAGTATATTAATGTCTGGCCATGTTGCTATGCAGGTCATCGTGTTTTTGCAGACGGGAAAATTTGATCAGGAAACAACAACGCCGTTATTTGATGCAGAGCCGGCATAATTAGGTGTTCAGCTTTTTCTCGTCTGTAGCAGCGGATTGCTTTTAATAATCGATGGCATTCCGTGATTTCGTATTCCATATACTTTAAAAATTCATAACTTTAGATAGGCAATATAACCCCAAAACTCATACCCCGCCGCCGCCCGCAGTGATAGACTCCAACTATTAAAAATAATAATAAAACCATCTGAAAATGATGAAAACAGTAAATAAATAACACACGTGCCAGCCAATAAAATACGCATCATAGGCATTGATCCCGGGTCTCGTTGTACGGGATATGGCGTTATCGACAGTGATGGATTTCGCCATGATTACGTTACCAGTGGATATGTGAAAATTAAAGGTGATGAACTGCCCGAGCGTTTGGGTATGATCTTTAATGAAATCAGTACCATTATCGAAAAATGGCAGCCACAGACCATGGGTATTGAGTTGGTGTTTGTGAATAAAAATGTCGATTCTGCATTAAAACTGGGGCAGGCAAGAGGTGCTGCTATCTGTGCCGGTACTAACGCAAAACTGGACGTAGGTGAATATACCCCCCGCGCGATCAAAAAAGCAGTGGTTGGTACTGGTTCGGCAGATAAACAGCAAATTCAACAGATGATGAAACTATTGTTAAAACTCGACTTTGAACCGCAGAGTGATGAGGCGGACGGTTTAGCCATTGCAGTGTGTCATGCTAACCATATGCATGTGAAATCACTGGGTATCGGTACTAAAGTGCGCGGCGGACGCTGGAGATGATGATCAGATGATAGGAAGATTGCAGGGTATTATTTTAGAAAAGCAGCCGCCCACTATTTTGCTTGATGTTCAGGGGGTCGGTTATGAACTCGAAGCATCGATGTCGACATTTTATCATTTGCCCGAATGTGGTGAGAGCATCATATTGCACACGCATTTGGTGGTACGTGAAGATGCGCAATTGTTGTATGCCTTCCATTCATTATCCGAGCGGCTAATGTTTAGAAATCTGATAAAAATCAGTGGTGTTGGACCAAAATTGGCGCTTACTATTCTATCTGGTATGAGCGCTGAAGATTTTACCCGTTGCATACTTGAAGAAGACAGCAAGGCTCTTACTAAGCTGCCTGGTGTAGGAAAAAAGACCGCGGAACGCCTGGTTATTGAGTTGAAAGATCGCCTCGAAAAAGACTCTTCGATTGCTCTGCCTGGCGCACCAGCGAAAATTGAGCGACAGTCAAACCCTGTCAATGATGCGGTGAGCGCATTGATATCGTTAGGTTATAAAGCACAGCAGGCGAGTCAGATGGTCCGGGATCTTGATGTTGAAGAAAAATCAACAGAAGAAATAATTCGAGCTGCATTGCAGGGGGGCGCTTAATGAGTGATAACCCTATATTGTCAGCAGAAAATATCGAAGGTGAAATTGCTATAGATAAGTCGATTCGGCCTCAGTATCTAAAAGATTATAGAGGACAGCCTGCGGTAACCGAGCAGCTCGATATTTTTATACCAGCGGCGAAAGCAAGGCATGAAGCGCTGGACCACGTATTGTTCTTTGGTCCGCCGGGTCTGGGCAAAACCACTCTGGCGCATATTGTTGCTAATGAAATGGGTGCTACTTTACATTCAACTTCGGGTCCGGTTCTGGAAAAGCAGGGTGATCTGGCAGCTCTACTCACAAACCTTGAGCCACATGACGTTTTGTTTATCGATGAGATTCATCGTTTAAGCCCAGTGGTTGAAGAAGTACTGTATCCGGCGATGGAAGATCATCAGCTGGATATTATGATCGGCGAAGGGCCTGCTGCACGTTCTATTAAATTGGATTTGCCACCATTTACCCTGGTGGGCGCAACCACGCGAGCTGGGTCGTTAACCTCACCGTTGCGTGATCGTTTTGGCATCGTATTACGTCTGGATTTCTATAATCAAAACGACTTGAGACATATCGTAAAACGTTCCGCTGATATTCTGAACGTACAGATTGATACCGAAGGCGCGGCAGAAATTGCCCAGCGCGCACGTGGTACGCCACGAATTGTTAACCGTTTATTACGACGTGTACGTGATTACGCTGAAGTAAAAGCAGATGGCAATGTAAATGAAGATATTGCTGCAAAAGCACTGGAATTATTAAAAGTGGATCCATTGGGTTTTGATATAATGGACCGGCGATTATTGTTGGCGATCATCGAAAAATTCAATGGTGGCCCGGTCGGTGTTGTTAATCTGGCTGCAGCCATCGGTGAAGAGCGAGAAACTATCGAAGACGTCATTGAACCGTATCTTATTCAGCAGGGTTATCTGATGCGCACGCCGAGAGGTCGAATTGCCACTGCGAATGTGTACAAACATTTTGGTTTACATGCGCCTGCTAACTTAAATAATGAACTGAGTAGCGATGCAGGTACTGAATTGATACCTGATAAGGATATGTTCGATTAGTCCTTTTTAAATGGTCACGCCATAAAGTAACTGCACAAAATAACACCATAAAATAATAATAAATAAAAATGAGTTCACAACAAAAGGAATTTTCCTGGCCAATTCGTGTCTACTACGAAGATACCGATTCAGGAGGCGTGGTTTATTATGCAAATTACCTGAAATTTATGGAACGGGCACGTACAGAACTATTGCGCAGTATCGGATACGAGCAGGATAAATTACAACAAGAGCGGGGAATTATATTTGCCGTGCATAATGCAAATATTCAATATAAAAAACCAGCCAGATTTAATGACGAGTTAAAAGTGATTACATCGATAACATCGCTGGGTAAAGCCAGTATACATTTTAAACAATCCATCATGCTTGTATCATCAAGTCACCTTGAATCATCGCATCAGTCGGCTGCAGTCAGCGGTCGTGCGGCATTATTGTCTGATGCAGAAATAAAAATTGCCTGCCTTAATGCTGAAAAATTTACACCGCAGAGTATTCCTGCATCAATAACAGAAAAAATTAATACGGAGTTTTATTGTGGAAGCTGATATGTCCTTGTTTTCATTGGTAACGCGCGCAAGCATTTTGGTTCAGATAGTAATGATTATCTTACTTAGTGCATCGGTTCTATCGTGGGTGATCATCGTTCTTAAATTTAAAGTGCTTAATCTGGCAAAAGATGAAGCAATGCGGTTTGAAGATCAATTTTGGTCTGGAATTAATCTATCAGACCTGTATCAACAGGTTAAGCGTAAAACAGATGAGCGTCGCGGAGTCGCAAAAATATTTGAGTCTGGATTTTCAGAATATATCCGCACCCATAAAGTTAAAACAAATACTGAGATGATGCTGGCTAGTGTGCAGCGAAGCATGAAAGTTGCTGTTGCGCGAGAAGAAGATTATCTGGATTCACATCTATCGACGCTAGCAACCATAGGCTCGATCAGTCCCTATATTGGCTTGTTCGGTACTGTGTGGGGAATCATGCGCTCTTTCATCGCGCTGGGAGCCGTCGAACATGCCAGCCTTGCCATGGTAGCTCCGGGTATTGCAGAAGCATTAATCGCAACAGCGATGGGTTTGTTTGCAGCGATTCCTGCTGTAATTGCATATAACCGATATGCAGAGAGGGTTGATCGCTTATCGAGTAGTTATGAAAACTTCGCGGAAGAATTGGCCACTATCTTACAGCGCCAGAACAACGCTGTGGAAAAGGCATAAGGTTCTGTAATGGCTAAAAAACGTCGTGCAGTTGCTGAAATTAATGTTGTGCCTTATATCGACGTCATGTTGGTACTGCTAATTATCTTTATGATAACCGCACCTATTGTGCAGCAAGGTATTGAAATCGAATTGCCAAAAGTAGCGGCAAATTCGTTACCGCCGGAACAGCAGGAACCAATAATATTAACCGTGAGTAAAACCGGTGAATATTATTTAAATGTGGGTGATAATTTAAAAAAGCCGGTCAGTGATGAAGTGGTCATGCAGCGTGTTTCTTTAATATTGAAACAGAAACCTCGAATTCCTGTTCTGGTGCGCGGAGATAAAGACGTTGCTTATGGCTCGGTGACAACAGCGATGGTTTTATTGCAATCAGCGGGTGTCGAAAAAGTAGGATTAATGACTGATCAGCCTTAACAGGCTGGTTAGTGATAGTTAACAGGATTATATGAATGAATTCAGCCGGTTTATTTTCTGAATTAAAAAAGCATCCATGGATTATGGCACTGGTGATACTGGTGCACATTGGTGTGATTTTATTACTTAGTATGAATCTGCTGGATAATAATAAACCGCCGGTGCCGGCATCGCAGAAGCATAAAATTATCGATGCGGTTGTAGTTGATGCAAAGTTGTACGATGAAAAAAAGAAACAGAAAAAGCGGGCTGAGCAGAAAAAAATTGAGGATAAAAAGGCAGCAAAGAAACGGGAAGCTGACAAGAAGCGTTTAGCGGATAAGAAAAAAAAGCAGGAGCTTGAGCGTAAAAAGAAAGTAGAGAAAAAACGTCTGGTTGAAAAGAAGAAGCAACTAAAGGTTGCAGCGGACAAGAAAAAAGCTCTGGTCATCGCTAAAAAGAAAGAAGCCGATCGTAAGTTAAAAGAGAAACAGATCAAAGAAAAAAAGGCAAGGGAAATGAAAGCCGCCGAATTAAAAGAAAGGCAACGATTAGAAGTTGAAAAACAACGTAAGATTAAAGAAGAGAAGCAACGGCGGGCAGAAGAAAAGGCTGAGTTTGAACAAGCACTGATCGAAGAAGAGCGGCTCGAAGAAGAAGCTCGGGCTCGCGCTGTGCGTGCAGCAAGGCTGCAGACCCTGCGTGATAAATACATTATCCAGATTGCGCAAAAAGTTGAAAACAACTGGTTACGTCCGGTTTCCAATAGTAAAGGTCAGAGTTGTGAAGTGATCGTGACGCAGACGATGATGGGTGACGTTATCGATGTTAAAGTACAATCTTGTACCAGTGATAATGCTTTTCAGCGTTCGGTAGAGCGTGCGGTTCGTAAGGCGTCACCACTGCCGATGCCGCCTGACCCTGAATTATATGATAGAGAAATCTACTTTAAATTTAAACCACGTTAAAGTGACTACGCTAAATTAACCACGCTAAATAAAGCGCGTAAAAATTTTATGATTAATAAATTATGATAAAAAAATTAATAACAGGACTATTCTGCCTATGTTTTACTTCAATGGCTCAAGCAGTTTTAAAGATTGATATAACAGAAGGTTTTGAAGGTGCGCTACCTATCGCAGTCATTCCCTTTCAATGGAATGGCACTGCAAAAACAGTCAATGGTGATGTTTCCGCAATCATCATGTCTGATCTGGCACGCAGTGGAAAGTTTTCACCTGTGGCTGAAAAAGATCTGATTGCGCGTCCACAGACACTTGCTGATGTGCATTACAAAACCTGGCGTATTGCTGGCATGGACCATATCGTTATCGGCAGTGTAACAAAGCAGACAAATGGAACATATCAGGTGCAGTTTCGTTTAATTGATATATTAAAAGCAAAGCAGGTGTTGGGTTATAACTTTTCAGCGACAGACAAAACCTTGCGTGGTGTCGCTCATCAGATAAGTGATTATATCTTTAGTCATATTACAAACTTGCCGGGTGCGTTTAATACACGTATTGCCTACGTGACATTAAACCGTAGCAAAAACTTGTATAAAGCACGATTACAGATTTCTGATACCGACGGTTATAACCCACAGACACTTTTGACATCGGATGAGCCAATCATGTCACCTGCCTGGTCCCCTGATGGTTCTGAGTTGGCTTATGTTTCATTTGAAAGTGGTCAGGCTGAAATCTATACCCACAATATTCGCACAGGAGTAAGAAAGAGTCGTTCAAAGTATAAAGGCTTGAATGGTTCACCTGCCTGGTCGCATGATGGTAAAAAGCTGGCGCTGACCTTATCAAAAGACGGTAACCCAGATATTTACATCTTAAATTTATCTGATAATAAGTTGCAACGCCTAACCAATCACTGGTCAATTGATACCGAAGCTGTCTGGTCAGCAGATGGAAAATCTGTTATTTACACCTCCAGTCGCAGTGGTAAACCTCAGTTATACAGGCAGGCTGTACATTCTGGCTCAAAACCTGAGCGATTGACCTATGAAGGTAACTATAATGCCAGTGCCAGTGTTTCTGCGGATGGCAAACATATCGCTTATGTGCACGGTGAAGGCAATGTATTTCGTATCGCTGTTTTAGAACTGGCGACTAAATCTTCTAGAATTTTAACTGATGGTCCATTGGATGAATCGCCTGAATATGCACCGAACAATAGTATTATCTTGTTTGCTTCACAAGAAAAAAGGCAGGCTGTTTTAGCTGGTGTCTCGGTAGACGGCCGTCAGAAGCAACGCCTGGAATTTAGCGATGGAGAAGTTAGAGAGCCTTCTTGGGCTGCTGTTCGATACTAGAAGCTAATGGCCGCTTTGTTGGCGATTATAAAATGAGAAAAAATAATTATCTGGACAAAAATAACAATGAGGTTTTTTTAGATGAAAAAATTATTATTAATATCCATGCTAGTGCTATCAGTAGCTGCCTGCGGAGAAAGAATCAAGCCTGATGATGAAACAACAGGTGAGAATGGTCAGGGAAGTGCTGGGCAAGATGGTGCTACTGCCGGTGGTATTGGTGCTGGTTCCGGTGCAGGTGGTACAGTGTTAGAAAGCGGCAAATTAGTGTCTTATGAAAAGAACGCTATTAATGATCCAAACAATGTACTGTCTGAAAAAGTCGTTTATTTCGCTTACGACAGTAATACAGTGGGTGATGATTACCTAGAACTGGTTAAGCATCATGGCAAGTACCTGTCATTTAATGCAGGTGCCAGTGTTCGTCTGGAAGGTCACGCTGATGAACGTGGTACACGTGAATACAATGTTGCACTGGCCGAAAATCGTGCACAGGCTGTTAAGCAGATTATGTTATACGAGGGTGCGAGCAATGATCAGATATCTGTCATCAGTTATGGTGAGGAAAAACCTGTCGCTTTCGGTCATGATGATGAATCGATGAGTCTAAACCGTCGTGCTGAGATAGTTTATCAATAAATGGCTGAATGATATAAAATGTTCTGCTTTTAATGATTAGAGTCTAAATAGTCAGGCTCTATAAAGTAATGAAACACGAGAGAAACATGCGTGAAATAAAAAGAATAGGCGTCATAGTTTGCAGCTTAATCGCAGGATCACTGGTCACGGGTTCGGTTTTGGCCGAAGATACCAGCCTTGCAAATCTGAGTGATAAACAACGAATTCAACGACTGGAACGTATGTTGGATTCAGATGTTTTGCGTGAGCAGATGCAGACAGTGCAGTCATTACGTGAAGAAATCTCTTCATTGCGTGAACTTGTTGAACAGCAGGATTATGAACTGGAAGGCATGAAACAGCGTCAGCGAAATTTATACCTTGATATGGATCGTCGTATAAATAATGCAGAGGCCGGTGGTCGTAATGGTGCTAGAACAACTGCGCCGGTACCGCCACCTAGTTCATCTGCATCAAAGGCTGTAATCCCTGTGGTGGTTGCCGGCGATAATGATGGTCAAGCAGCTTATTCGAAAGCATTTTCTTTGTTAAAAGAAGGACAGTATGAGCAGTCTATAAAATCTTTTGAAGCGTTTAAAGTTAGTTACCCAAACAGTAAATACGCAGACAATGCTCAGTACTGGTTAGGTGAGGCTAATTACGTGTCACGTGATTACAAAAAAGCGCTATCGGCATTTCAGCAATTAATTGCACAGTACCCGGAGAGTTCAAAAAATCCTGGTGCACGATTAAAAATTGGTTATGTCTACTTTGAGATAAAGAACTGGTCTGCCGCTCGAGAAGCACTGCAGCAGGTAATAACGCTTTACCCTGATACCACCGTTGCCAAAAAAGCAAACGAGCGCCTGCAACGGATGAAGCGAGAAGGGCATTAGTCTTTGAGGCTGGCCCTTCTTTATACCAGCTATCACTAAGACCAGCCTTATAAACTGTTATCCACCGTTATGCCGCAAGCACAAACACCTCAAGATCAAAAAGACAAGTCACGTCTAAAGATAACTGAAATATTTCACTCGTTACAAGGCGAGGCCCGTAATATTGGATTACCTACGGTATTCATCAGGCTTACTGGCTGTCCACTGCGCTGTGGTTATTGTGATACAGCTTATGCTTTTAGCGGTGGAGAGTGGATGGAGATAGAATCCATTCTTGATGAAATCAAACAGTACAATTGCTCGCATATTACCGTTACCGGTGGTGAGCCATTGGCACAGAAAAACTGCCTCAATCTTCTTAATCAGTTATGTGATTCCGGTTACGATGTTTCTCTTGAAACAAGTGGTGCCTTGCTCGTTGATAAGGTGGATGGACGAGTAGTTAAAATAATTGATGTAAAAACACCTGCTTCAGGCGAGGTCAGTAAGAATAAATTTGAAAATTTTGTTCTGCTAAATGAAAATGACCAGCTGAAATTTGTTATCTGTGATGAAGCGGACTACCTCTGGAGTAAACAGCTAATCGCTGAGAAACAGCTGGAACATCGATGTGAAATTCTATTTTCACCCAGTCATGAGCAGTTGGATGCAGTTACACTGGCAGACTGGATATTAAAAGATCAGCTCAATGTTCGTTTTCAAATACAACTGCACAAATATCTATGGGGCGATAAACCCGGTGTTTAAAAAAATACTGAATTGGCAGATGTTATGTATTTCTTATACACCGGTTCAAGCTGAGTGCGTTTATGCCAGACGCTGAAAAATCTAAAGCTATCGTTCTGTTATCTGGTGGTCTGGATTCGGCGACCGTTCTGGCTGTAGCCAGGCAGAATTTTGAGTGCCATGCCTTAAGCTTTGATTATGGGCAGCGCAGCCTGTCTGAAATTAATGCGGCTAAGCAACTGGCGGAGCTTTACACCATTAATCACCAGGTGGTAAGAATAGATACCGGTGTTATGACTGGCTCTGCATTAACAGATGCTTCTATCGCTGTGCCGGATGTCGTCAGTGAGCCTGAAGAGGTTACAGGCATCCCTGTGACGTATGTGCCAGCGAGAAATACACTGTTCCTATCCTATGCGTTGGCCGTGGCTGAAGTGATGGAGTCCAAAGACATCTTCATCGGCATTAATGCGGTTGATTATTCGGGGTACCCAGACTGTCGACCTGAATTTATCAATGCTTATGAAAAAATGGCAAACCTTGCAACTAAAGCAGGGGTTGAGGGAAATCACCTGCGTATACATACGCCGCTCATCGATAAGAGCAAGGCTGAGATTATTAAAATAGGGGATGGTCTCGGACTGGATTATTCGTTAACAGTGTCCTGTTATCAAGCAAATGAGCAGGGAGAAGGCTGTGGAAATTGTGATTCTTGCCAATTAAGGCAAAAAGGTTTTGAGGATGCAGGTATTGCTGATCCGACACGCTATTTTTAGTGTGAATATCGCTTGATGCGATTGTTTTTCGGCCCAACTCCATGTAAGATTCGCGCCTCTTGAAAAAGAAACAGTGGGCTGTTAGCTCAGTTGGTAGAGCACCGGACTTTTAATCCGATGGTCGAGAGTTCAAATCTCTCACAGCCCACCATATAATAAAAGACCCGCACTAGTGCAGGTCTTTTTTTTCGCCTGCGTAATTAGCAAGTAAAGTGTTTTTTGTGTATAGGCCCGCTTCACGCAGTCGCTGAATAATATCTTGTATGTGTGTGTCGCTGGCTATTAAGTCCATTCGATAATGTAAGTCACCATAAGTATTTGCATCTGCATCAATTCTGTCATTTTCATTCGTTTCTAAGACACAATTGTCGTGATACCGGCTGTATAAGGTTTTATCACCGGCGGAGTTCTTTTCAAATGATACCCAGTAACCACGGATAATTTCTAAACAGGCTTTAGGTGCAAATAATCCTTGGTCTTTTTCATCTATCGCTTTCATCAGTGCGACAAAGTGCGGATCATTTTCTGCCAGTAAATCTAACTCTGGTGTGTTTTTGCATTGTGACTCAAATCGTTTGTCGTGGTAGCTTACATTAGCCTCATCGCCATTTTGTAAGGCAATTAGGCCGCCGCGTAATGTTTCCAGGCATGCTTCGTTAGACTGTGCGAACAGATTGCTGGATAAGGTAAGTAGTAACAGGGGTAGAAAACGCATATTTATGAACTCAAATAATAGAATGATATTGTTTTGTTCATTTTGAAATCACTAGATAAAATATAGCAGATATTTATTTATAATCACTGATTACTCGATAGTAATGTCAGATTATTTGGTGTTGAGCAGTTATTGTACTTATAACAACTCTCTCAATACAAACAAAAAAGCCCCGAACACTGTTCGGGGCTTTTTTGTTTCAAGAATCTAACCTGAGGTTATTATTCTATCTTAGTTTTACTTCCTTTGGCTTGGACCATTAATTTCCAGACCATTACTCATGTAAGTGTGGAAGTACTCCAGAGCTTTGTACTCATCACTCTGTGCCTTAAATGGCTTAGCACGTACCTGCTTGTTACAACCGCCGTAACGACGATGTATGGTACCCATACCTGCCCACTTATTACGGTAAACAGGGAATCCAGTTGCATGACCGTAAGCAGGGCTTAGGATGTCAGCGCGGATCTTACTGCCTGAGTAATAGTAGTGACAATCAGCACAAGACATATTCAACTGACCACGTTTAGCGTAAAAATGTTGCTTACCACGATTGTAAGCAGCAACTGCTTTAGCATCGTTTGGTACTTTTACGTTAACTTTATGGCCACGTGATAGTGATGCTAGATAAGCACCAATTTCAGTGATAGTGCCTTTTTTCCATTTCAGCTTTTTCTCGCCATTGTCTGTACGACACTTGTTAATAGCGCCTTCCAGAGTAACAACTTTGCCGCTGTCAGTATCAAAATAAGGATAATTTTGTTTTATGCCTTTTTTGTAGTTTGGAAAACAATCTGCATAACCTTTTCCGTTAGCAAATTTTTTGTGAAATTTTCCTTCGCCGTCATCGACTGCGATTTCATAAGAAGGAAATTCTTCAAATGCTTCCCACTGCTCACGAGAAGCTGCGTCTACAGAGTAAACGCCGTTGATAAAGTCACCCTTGGGTACATCAGGAAATTTTTTCGTGAAGTACGAGCGGAATGCTTTTAAGTCATCATCTGGACTTGCTTGTGCTGCAAACGGAGTTGCAGCAAGTAGCATGATAGATAATGCGGTAGCAATTTTTTTCATGGTTCACCTTTTATTGTTATACCAGATTAAATAATTAACAGATTCTTATGCTTATAAAAGCATCTGCAGTTATTTCATCTTGGCTTCGGTTGAGTCACTCTTGCCAGTGTTATCTACCCAGCTGATTTTAATTGCGTCGCCAGACTTTGCACCTGTGAAAGCGAAAGATAGGAACGGGTTCTTGGAGATAGTACCGCCCCATTGAGCATTCATTACAGTTTTGCCGCCGTGTTCACAGACAACTTCCTGAATGAAATGGGCAGGAATTAACTTACCAGTTTTTTTATTTTTACGCAGACCAGTCTCCATCGGGTGGCTGATTAAGCATTTTACTTTAGCTTCGTCTTTTTTGACTTTTGCGCGTATTTTAATTGATGATTTAGCCATCTTTTTTTAACCTCTTAAATTGTGCTTAACCGCCGCAACCACCGATAGTGACTTTGACGTTTTTGGAAGTGCTATACAGTTTGCCACCGGCTTTTACAACAGCGGTAACATCGGATGTTTTACCCATTTTGATGCGGGTAGAAACAAAACCTTTTGTAGTTGCACCAAGGTTAAATGTTGCGGCTAAAGGTGTACCATTTTTTGCAACAATGATGCTGATCGCTTCAGTGTTAGCAATTTTGCTGGTAACAGTAATAGGAACAACAGCGCCGTTCTCTGCAATATCAGGCGCTTTCAATTTAATGTCACCGCTCTCTGTTGCGCTTGAACTGCCCATTGAAGCTTCTAGAGCTGCATTGGTGTCTTTTGCTTCAAATGCAGCTTTTGGCCATGCAGCTAAAACGGCTTTAGGGGTTAATAGGCCAGCACTGATAGCAATGCCAGTGGCACCCGCTGCGAATGTGCCTTTGAGTAATACTCTTCGATTCTGATTCATCTAGTCATACCTTCCGACTTATAATGTGTGAATAAACTTAGTTACCAAATCGATTTCGCCACTGGACATCACTGCGTGAGGGCCAAACGGAATCATAATGGTATTAGGGTTGTTTTTGCGAGCATCGTCGATCTGAGCACGAAGTTTATCGTAGTCAGGAAAACGCGCTTTCATCGCAATTAACGGTGGACCAATATTACCAGCAAGTTTGCCACCTTCAATCTGATGACATGCCAGACAATTGCCTTTTTTTCTGTTGAATGCTAATTCTTTGCCTTTTGCAAGGTCAGCGCCTTCGTCAGCACTAGCAATGCTAGGTGCTAATCCAAGACAACCCACAAGGGCAGCAATAGAAGCAGTAGTAGTTAGTAAATGTGCGGTTATCCGCATTCTTATTTCCTCCTAAATTAATGTTGTTCAGTTGTTACAAGACGCCGTACATCGGTAATTATTCATGCTAAAGCAATAAAATATACTTATGACAGTGCCCCCACAATTGAATTGTAGGAATATATTCATAATTGAATAGTGATGTACAGCATACTCCCTAAAGGGGATAAGGCAAGGGCTTCCACGAAAAAAACAAGGCGAGCACGAGACTTAATAAGGATCTGACCATAATGGGAGTTTATTACCGGTCTTTATACTGTTTTATTAATACTGTTTTATTATTTTTTTCAGTTCTTTTTTTGCCGCTTCCAGTCTTTTTTTAGTGGATGGGCTGATGTCCTCTTGATTGAGTGCGTTGTCGTATTGTTGTATCGCAAGTTCAATGTATCCCTGGCGTGCATATTGGTTTCCGGTGGATTCCAATGCTGCCCCCGTCTGTCCGTTGGCATAATAGGCTTTTGCTAAAGCCTTATGGATAACTCCGTAATCATTTATCTGCAGCTGGTTCTTCAGTAAAGGGATACTCTTTTCAGGCATCTTGTTGTTGTTTAACGCTGATGCATAACTCATGGTAACGGGTAGGTAGCCTGGATAGAGTCTCGCCAATGAGCTTAAAACAGCTAATGCTTTTTTATCTTCTTTATTGGCAGTGTATGCCTCGGCCAGAGCCAGGCGTATCCAGGGGTGCTTATGGCGATCTTTCAATGAGCTTAATATCTTTACTGCTAGCTCAGGCTTTTGAGCGTATATTGCTGCCAGTGCTTTTTGGTAGAGCCCGATGATGCCGGTGCCAACAACGTCATCGTTTAGATAATGCCCAGGTTGCTTACTTAACTGAACGATTAATCTTGCTTTAGCAAATTGAAAATCAAGATTGTCTTTTGGGAGCTTAATTCCTTCTTCTGTTAGACGGTTCTTAGCCTCTGATACACGATTTTCACTTAATGGGTGGGTGCGTAAATATTCGATGCCACCGCCACTAGGGCTTTTATCGAGTAAAATTTCAAAAAATTCAACCATGCCTTCAGGGTTAATGCCAGTATCCGCCAGAATACCAATACCCACGCGATCAGCTTCATACTCATTGCTGCGGGTGAAGTTGATTGAGGATTGTTGACTGCCGGCGATACCGGACATGAACACGGCCTGTCCGGCCTGTGAATCCTGTGAGCCGACTAATATAGCTGCCAGCAGCGTCGCAATCGTCAGTGCAGTTGATTGACCTGAATTATCGAATGCGCGTGCCAGATGGCGTTGCGAGACGTGAGCTATCTCATGTGCCATAACACTGGCCAGCTGGCTTTCATTCTCTGCTTCCAGAATTAGCTGGGTGTGGATGCCGATATAACCTGCAGGACCGGCGAAAGCGTTAATCGTCGGTGCCTTGATGATGAAGAAGTGAAATTGATCACCGGCGGCATCAGAATGTGAAGCCAGTCGCTGGCCGATGCTGTTGAGGTAATAATTTATCTGCAAGTCTTCCACGAAGGGAAGGTTGGCACGTAAGGAGCGATAAAACCCCAGTCCGAGCTGGCGTTCCTGTTTACTGCTGAAGCTGTCTAACGTTGGGTCACCTAGCGTTGGCAGGTTGGCGATAGCAAATGACGACCAGGTGAGAGACAGCACAAGCAATGTACTTAATATTTGTTTTATCATTAAGCGCGTCATATTAGGTTTAAGGTGTTATGCATAATTACTAATAAAATAGTTAAGTATAAATTTAGCGCAGGAAATTGCATACGCTAGTCTGGACAGTAAGGCTATTTATAACAGTACTTAGTCAGATAGAATATGGGCATTTTATCAAAATGAAATATATTCTCAGTAATACTTTTCGATGCTGCAATAAGAAAAAAGTTGCTTAATTATTAGACAAATTCAGCCTTTTTTTGATTTATTATGTAAACCATCAGGATTATTTCATGTTTCTTATAAAAAATAGTTACTTTAGGGTTTACAGAAGCGATTTTATTTTCATATACTGAGTCGCTTTTTTGTAAAAGTAATAGTGAGAAATAATAATAAAACGTTAGTTCAATAGAGGGGATTCATTGACACGTGTTAATTTCTCAGCTATCTATTGTAAGTAACTGAAATAGATAAAGCTCCCTACAAAATAAATTTAAGAGTCTTGTGGCTTGAATACCTACCTGGAGGTAGAAAATAATGAGAACAGCAGTAAAAAAATCGCTTCTGGCAATCGCCGTATCAAGCGTAATGGTTTCACCAGTCGTTAATGCTACTAATGGCTATTTCATGCACGGTGTGAGTACAAAAGAAAAAGGGTTGGCAGGCGCGGGTGCTGCTTATTCACAAGATGCCATGGCTTCAGCCAACAACCCGGCGGGTATGGCATTTGTTGGGGAACGTTTTGATGTTGGTTTAGCAGTTTTTAGCCCTTCACCACGTAGTTTTACGGTAACGGGTACCCCTTCAGCTGCTAGCTTTATTAATGCAGCACCGAATGTAGAAGTAGAAAGCGATGGTGATTTCTTTTTGATTCCGCATATTGGTTATAACTGGCAGATAGATGACACTACTACTGTTGGTGTTGCAGTTTATGGTAATGGTGGTATGAACACGGAATACCCTACTTCATCGACTACGCCTAATCCGAATGCAGGTATATTTGGTGATGGTAAAGCAGGTATAAACCTTGAACAGGCATTTTTTAATGTTAGCGTTTCCAGCAAGCTTAGCGAAAAACATGCTATTGGTGCTAGCGTTCTTTTAGTCGGGCAGAAATTTTCAGCTGAGGGTTTAAATGGATTTGGTGGTTTTTCAGTTGACCCATCAAACCTATCTAGTGGCAGTGATGATACCGCCATTGGTATAGGAATTAAACTTGGTTATCAGGGTGAAGTGGCTGATGGAGTCCGTGTAGGTGTCAGTTACCAGTCTAAAGTAAAGATGGATGAGTTCGATAAGTATGCGGGTCTGTTTGCTGGCGGCGGTAACTTCGATATTCCTGCTACTTATAATTTAGGCGTGTCTTTTGAGGTTGGATCATCCAGTATGATTGTGGCTGATATTCAAGAAATAAAATACAGCGGTGTTTCATCAGTTTCGAATCCTTTGATGCCAAATTTGGGTATGTGTATGGGTGGTGATTTAACGAGTTGTTTGGGTGGTGCAAATGGACCGGGTTTCGGCTGGGAAGACATGACGGTTTATAAAATCGGTTATCAGGTCGATATGGGCAGCAATACTTTCCGTGTAGGTTATAGCCATGCAGATCAGCCGGTTCCTAACTCTGAAGTATTCTTTAATGTGTTAGCTCCTGCTGTGGTCGAAGATCATATCACTGCTGGTTGGACCATGCGGCTTGGTGAGAATCAGGAAATCAACCTTGCCGGTATGGTTGCACCAAGCAATTCTATCAAGGGGCCAAATGCTTTTGATGGTGGCTCCGCTGCCGGTGGTTCTGATATAGAAATCGAGATGTCTCAGTGGGAGCTCCAGGCAGGATGGGCGATAAAATACTGAGTTAATTCTTTACAAGCATGATAAAAAAAGACCCCGTATGGGGTCTTTTTTTGGTCAGTAAATAATCAACTTTAAATCAGTAGTGTCAGTTATTCTTTAAATCAGAAGAAATATAGCTGGTTT
>JAUVDN010000044.1 GCA_030595325.1 Gammaproteobacteria bacterium
AAGAGACGTTGGCAGTTATCAGTTTGCAGTCGTCAGAAAAAGAAAAACCTTAGCTTTTACTACAGAGCCTGTGGCTTTTCGGTTATTTTGTTTTTAACTTAAAACTGATAACTGCCTACTTAAAACGTCTCTTTTGACTCAGTAGCTGATCCTATATAAATCTTTTAGAATTTAACACCCCGGGTTGTGTGATGCCGAATTGGTTGTTTATCCGGCCGGCAAAACTACGGGTGTCTTTATTTGTACTGAAGCCCTCGATATGACCATGTGGTATCACCAAACTGTGTCTGTTTCACGCTACTGGCGTAACCGGCTTTGTCTAGTTTTTGCTGCAATTTTTCTGCCGCCTCAAGCTACTTGCGCGAAACCATAATAATGCTCCAGTTACCATCGCTGGTGATTACTCCCTGACCGGATTGAGTCTCTGTTTCATTAGCCCAGCCTTTCAGTTCGTCCATATCAATAGGGGTGCCTGGCGTGGTTGGTTTTGTGATGCATTTCTCAAGAAATAGCCGAAAACACACTATTGAAAATAGAAATAATGCCCATATGAATGGTGACTACCTATTTAGGGTTAGCCTGAGCATTATTTCCCACCCTGAAATTTAAGGTTAAATCAAAGCGTATTACTGTAGAATATGCCATCAAATTTATAGAGATAGGTTCACTGTGTCATTAGTTCAGTGAATACCTAAGCAATGCGGAGTTCGCCATGAGCGTTACAAAAGAACAAGTTGAAGAAGCACTTAAACAATATATTGACCCTTATCTTGAGAAGGATCCGGTTACTGCTGGTGTAGTGAAAGATATCGCTATTGAAGGCGGTGACGTAAAGGTTAAAGTTGTTTTAGGTTACCCTGCATTTGGCTTTGTTGATAAATTATCAGCTGATTTAAAAGCGAAGATTGAAGCAGTTGACGGCGTATCTTCTGCAGAAGTAGATGCTAGCTGGGAGATTGGTAGCCACAGTGTTCAGGGTGGCATGAACCCGTTGGAAGGAATCAAAAATGTCATCGCGGTGGCATCAGGTAAGGGTGGTGTAGGTAAATCGACCACTTCCGTGAATTTGGCGCTGGCTTTGCAGATAGAAGGCGCGCGCGTTGGTATTCTGGATGCAGATATCTATGGTCCAAGTATTCCTCGTATGTTAGGTATCTCAGGTAAACCTGAATCCTCTGATGGAAAGTCACTTGAACCAATGGGCGGGCACGGTCTGCAGGCGATGTCTATGGGTTTTATGATTGAGGAAGAAACACCGATGATCTGGCGTGGCCCGATGGTTACTCAGGCATTAGAGCAGTTGCTTCGTGATACACGTTGGAAATCACTAGATTACTTAATCATTGATTTACCACCGGGTACCGGTGACATACAGTTAACACTGGCGCAGAAGGTTCCTGTTAGTGGCGCAGTTATCGTCACAACACCGCAGGACATCGCATTATTAGACGCACGTAATGGTCTGAAGATGTTTGAGAAGGTTGAAGTGCCGGTGCTGGGTGTGGTTGAGAACATGAGTATTCACATCTGTACTGAATGTGGTCATGCTGAGCATATCTTTGGCCAGGGTGGCGGTGAGAAAATGTGTGAACTGCACAATGTTGATTTCCTTGGTGCATTGCCCTTGTCTATCGACATCCGTATTAATGCTGATGAGGGTCACCCATCAGTCGCTGATGATCCCGAGAGTAAAGCGTCTTTAATCTATCGTGATATCGCTCGTCGTACAGCGGCTAAGCTTTCACTTAAATCGAAAGATTACACCGCTAAATTCCCTAACATTGTTATTCAGAATAACTAATTTAGCGATTAATCTTCATGTAAAAAAACAGCCAGCTGGCTGTTTTTTTTTGTGTTCTAATTATCGATCAGGGTAATAAACATGGTCAACGAACATGGTCAACAAACATGGTCAACAAGCGAGCTAAATAATGTTAGTTAATATAATGTGTCTTGAAATTGTGTAATATAGTGCGCAAACGCCAAAGGAAGCATTGGCGGCAAATCGTTAGGTAGCAAACCGGCTAGTTAAGGAAGAGTAATAAAGACTATGGCATCACCTATATACCGTATCGCTATTATTGGTTCGGGTCCTGGCGGCTTGAGTGCGGCTTCGCGTGCGGCAGAAAAAGGTGTTTCTCATGTGTTATTAGAAGCTGAAAAACATATATCGAATACCATTTACCGGTATCAGAAAGGCAAACACGTAATGAATGAACCACGTGTTCTGCCATTACGTAGCCCGATATTGTTTGATGCGGGTAAGCGAGAGGATGTTCTGTCCATCTGGCAGCAGGGGTTAGATCAACACAAAGTTAATATCCAGCATGGCGCTGAAGTTGTTGCTATCGAAGGCAGCATCGGTGCGTTTGAAATTAAACTGAGCAATGATGAAATCGTACGTGCAGAAACCGTCATACTCGGTATCGGCGTGCAGGGAAATCCACGTATGCTGGGTGTGCCCGGTGAAAAAGGCACAGAAGATAAGGCATCCATCGTTCAGTACACGCTAGATGATCCGGAAGAGTATGAAGATGAGCACATCATTGTTATCGGTGGTGGTGATGCCGGTATCGAAAATGCACTGGCTCTCTGCGGCCATAATACGGTGTATATGGTCAATCGAGGCATGGAATTTGAGCGTGCCAAAGAAGCCAATAACAGTGCGATGCTGGCAAAGATTAAGAAGGGTGAAATCGTGTGTTTTTATGGCGCTAACTCGGTTCAGATTGACGCCCTAAATGATATGGATGAGCAGAAGGCCATACTGGTTCTCGAGACACCAGATGGCGAAGCGAGAGTGCCATGTGACAGAATAATAGCCCGCCTTGGTGCGATTCCGCCGCGTCCATTTATCGAATCCTGCGGTATCGTTTTTCCCAGTAAAGACAGAGAGGCAATTCCTGAACTCAGTGATAAATACGAAACTAATGTACCGGGGATCTACATCATCGGTGCGCTCGGTGGTTATCCGTTAATTAAGCAATGTATGAATCAGGGCTATGAGGTTGTCGAATACATCGATGGTGTCGATCTTAAACCTGCCGATGAACCATTGTTACAGGCTAAGTTCGATAAGATAAAAAATAAACCTTCGGTTAGTCAGGCATTAAAAGCGATTAAAAAACAGGTGCCTTTGCTGTCGGGTCTAACTACCTTGCAGCTTCGAGAAATGATGCTCGACAGTGAAGTTTGTGTGCCGAATGAAGGTGAATACATTTTTCGTAAAAATGATTATACCGACACGTTTTTTTGCATCATCTCGGGAAAGGTGAATATTGAAATTGACGATGATGATCCGGACAAAGTTATCCCTTTAAGCCAGGGGCAGTTTTTTGGTGAGATGAGTTTGTTATCTGGTCGTCGTCGATCCGCATCGATACGTGCTGCCAGCGGTTGTATCTTGATCGAAACGCCGCGACGATTAATGAACAAATTAATCGGTTCGGTTGATTCGGTAAAACGTACCATCGACGAAGCATTTATCGTGCGTACCTTGCAGACCCGGTTTGCACCAACCACACCTGTGGACGATCTAACCAAAGTGGCAAAAGCAGCGAAGATGCTTGCTTTCAAAGCCGGTGAAGAGTTATTTCATGAAGGTGACACGGCCAAAAGTTTTCATGTTATCCGTAAAGGTTCGGTAACTATCTCGCGTCAGATAGGTGAGCATGAAGTTGTAATGTCTTATCTGCCCGCTGGCAATTATGTTGGTGAGATGGGAATCATGGGGCAGAGTCGTCGCACAGCCACGGTGAAAGCGGCAACAGCGACAGAAACCATTGAACTCAGCGCAGATGCTTTTAATTATTTAATCGAGCAGGATGCTGAACTTAAGAAAAAAATTGAGGCAGAATACAAGCAGCGTGTCTCGAAAAACTTGAATATACAGCAGGAAGGCGGTCGCGGTATTATTTCTTTTCTTGTCAGCCAGGGTGTTGGTGAAGCGACCGATGTTTTATTGATTGACGAGTCTCTGTGTGTGCGCTGCGATAACTGTGAAAAAGCCTGTGCTGAAACACACGATGGTACCTCACGGCTTGATCGTGAAGCCGGGCCGACATATGCATCTATTCACGTACCCACTTCTTGCCGGCATTGTGAACATCCGCATTGTATGAAAGATTGTCCGCCAGATGCGATTAAACGTGCACCAGATGGTGAAGTGTTTGTTGGTGATAACTGTATCGGCTGTGGTAACTGCCAGCGAAATTGTCCCTACGGTGTCATTCAGATGGCTGTCAAACCACCGAAGAAACCGGGTTTGATTTCATGGCTGTTATTCGGTTTTGGCCCTGGCCCGGGTCGTGCTAGTCAGATTTCTAAAGCGCACGACCCAGACGCCATTAAAAAAGCAGTGAAATGTGACATGTGTAAAGACCTTGCCGGTGGTGCTGCCTGTGTTCGCGCCTGCCCAACAGGTGCAGCGCTGCGGATAAAGCCCGACCAGCTGCCAGGCTACGCGGGCAAGTAATCATGCATCAGTCAATTCTTAGTTATCGTGGTTCTCGTTATCTGTGGTGGAGTTTACTGCTTTGTCTGATTGCGATTGTTGCTTATATCGTCGATGAGCCGAATATGCCGCCCAATGGCGGCACCGTGCTGGGTTATATATTGGGGACATTATCAGCACTGTTGATTGTTTGGCTGATGTGGTTCGGTATTCGAAAACGTTGTTATAAATCCAAAATGGGTACAGTTGTTGGCTGGTTATCTGCACATGTGTTTTTGGGTCTGGCACTGGTGATATTGGCAACACTGCATACTGGTTTTCAATTCGGAATGAACGTACACACATTGGCTTACGTGCTGATGATAATTGTTGTTGTCAGTGGCATATATGGTGTGTTCTGTTACTTGCATTACCCTCGCTTGATGACGGATAACCGTGGTGAAGTTTCGCCGGACTCATTGATGCGACAAATTCAGGAAATCGATCGTCAGGCATTAGTCATCGCTAGTGAGATTAGTGATGAAACACATGAGAGAGTATTAAACAGTATCCGTCGTTCACGTGTTGGCGGCGGGGTATTAAAGATTATTTTTGGTCGGCATAAAAAAGCTAACCTTGAAGGTTTGGTGCAGAAGGCAAAAGTTCAGCAGAAAATAATGAAAGCTAAAAATGTCGACAGCACGATGGCATTTATGGCTAGCCGTATCACTCATGGTCGAGAAGATACCAGTGAGTTGTTACGCCAGTTAACGGACTTGTTGATTGGTCAAAAAGAAAAATTGTTAGCTCAGTTACGCCGTGATTTACAGTATAAAGCGTATATGGATCTATGGCTGTATATCCACGTGCCATTCTCATTTGCTTTGTTGGCAGCACTTATCGTGCATATTTTCTCTGTATTTTTTTACTGGTAGGCGAATAATATTATGAACATACGTATTCGTCACATCAGTCACCGCCGCAAAGGCATGGTAGTCAAAAATGAACTGACTACCGATAAACAAACCATCAATATTGGTCGAGCTACTGATCAGGATATATTTTTATCTGATCTGGGTGTTGCTTATCACCATGCACGTCTGACGCTGTCTGCTAATGGTCAAATCGGTGTCGCTTCATTGAGCACTGTTGGTATTTACATCAATGGCCGTTTTTTACAGAGCGGTTCACTTAAAGGGCAAGGCGCATTTCAAGTCGGTCCTTACAATATTCTGGTCGAATATAATAAAAATGGATTTGATTACGATATCACCATCGAGAAAATTGCTGAGGATATTGTAGAAAAGCAGAGTGAAATATTACCGGTTTTACTTCTTGATGAGACCTGGTTGAGTCGGCGGCGTGGAGCTTGGGTTGGTTTTCTATTGGTGATGCTTATCTTTCTGGCGTTTCCTCTTGCCGGTTATTTCGATAAAGATTTTGCACAGCAACAACGTGATTCCATGGTATTACCGGATGACAGCGTTTGGCAGACTGGTGAGATCAGTAAACCGCACAAGCACTTTGGTAAGAACTGTGACAGCTGTCATAGTGATGCGTTTGAGATGGTGACAGACAAGGCTTGTTTACAGTGCCATGCCACAACTACGGTGCATGCTGACCCTGAAATATTTGATATGCATTCACTGCAAGGTGTGCGCTGTGGCAGTTGTCATAAAGAGCATAATGGTAGTGATTATCTTATTCGCAAGGATCAATACCTGTGTAGTGATTGTCATAAAGATCTTCGCTCACAGGTTGAAACAGAGTTAGAAAATATTTCAGACTTCTCTGGTCAGCATTCTGAATTCAGACCATTACTGTTTACCCGTGACATTAACACCTGGGATAAAACATCGGCAGATGAGAGTAGTTGGCAACGTGTTTCTTTAAGGCGTCCGGTAGTCAAACATGAGACTGGTCTTAAGTTTCCGCATGATGTACACCTTGATGTTAATGGTCTGGAAAGTCCCACAGGTAATAAAGTTTTACAATGTGACTCGTGTCATCAGACAGATGCCAGCGGTCTCTATATGCTGCCTATCGAGTTTGAACGCGACTGCCAGCAGTGCCACAGTCTAAGTTTTGATGCTAATTCTCCAGATCGTGAATTGCCGCATAGTAATCTTGATGCCTTGAGTGCAACACTGAATGAATACTATGCCTATGTTGCATTACGTGGAAATTATCAGGATGATGATATACCAACACCCGGGATAATTTCACAGCGTCGTATACCTGGTAAGGAACTGACGCCTGTACAACGTAAAACAGCATTGGCCTGGGCAAAAGAAAAAGCCAATGATGTAAAAGAAGAAGTGATTGAATTCCGTACTTGTGGTTTATGTCATAAGGTCGAACGTGATGACCAGTCAGCTTCTGGTTGGAAAGTGCCCAGTGTACAGATTTCTCAACGCTGGTTTACCAAAGGTACATTCGATCATATTGCACATCGTGCGACAGCATGTGTGGACTGTCATCAGGTAGAAGAATCAAAACTCAGTGAAGATGTACTGCTACCGAAAATAGAAGTTTGTCGAGATTGTCATGGTGGCGAACATATTGAAAACAAACTTGATACCGGCTGTGTCAGTTGTCATGTTTTTCATACACCCGATTCCATGTTATTAGGTGAGCGTTAGAACCTAACGATGCACATTCAATCGATTACAGACTCATTGTTAAATAGACCATTGCTAAGTCATCGTTACATGAACCGTTTGTTACTGTGTTTTGTCATTGCTTTAAGCGGTAGTTTGTTATCGTGCAGTAAAGGCAGTCAGCCTTCAGATATTGGTAGCGGTGCCGGCACCATTCCATGTGATGGTTTTTGTGCAGATGCCAGCAGCTTGCTGACTGTTGCAGATGTAGAGGCAGTTATATCGCAAGCAGTTGCCGAGGCCGGTGCCTTGAATGAAAACGCGACCATCGCTGTCGTCGATCGTGTCGGTAATGTACTGGCCGTGTTTCGCATGAATACCGCTGATACAGAGGTAACCATTGATTCAGGTACGAGTGTTGTCGGTGGTCTGGAAGGCATCAGTGTTATCCCTGATACGCTGGCTGCAATTTCAAAAGCGCAAACGGGTGCATATTTATCATCCGAAGGTAACGCCTTCAGTACACGTACTGCCAGCCAGATCATTCAACCATTTTTTAACCCGGGCGAAGTCGGCCAGCCAAGTGGACCATTATTTGGTGTGCAGTTTAGTAATCTTTCCTGTTCAGATTTGAATACACGTTTTACTGCGGGTGCAACAGCGGGACCACATCGCACACCACTAGGTTTAGCTGCCGACCTCGGTGGTTTTCCACTATATAAAAATGGCACGCCAGTGGGTGGCATCGGTGTTATTGCTGATGGTGTCTACGGACTGGATTTAAGTGTGACGGATCGTGACCGCGATATCGATGAACTGATTGCTGTGGCCGGTAGTTACAATTATGCCGCACCACTAGATAGACGAGAACGCATCACACTGGATGGGAAAGTCGCTAGGTTTTCTGATGTATGGTTTGATGATTTAAGCAGTGACCCGGTGAGCGCGCCAAGCTTTGCCAGTATCGATGGTGTGCTTGGCAATTTAGAGGCAGTTACTGCTTATACCGCAGGTGCTGTTATTGCTGGTAAAGCCTTCGGTCAGGCAGATTCGGGTATCCGTGCCGATGCAACAAATTACCCGGGGCTTGATGCTTTCGTGCTGGTCGATGATACCGGTACTGAACGTTATCCGCCGATTGCCAGCACGGTAAATCCTGCTGAGTTAACACAGGCCGAAGTTACTCAGCTTATTCGCAGTGCGCTTGTTGTTGCCAATCGTTCTCGTGCACAGATACGTCGCCCGGTTAGCTCTCAGGCAAGAGTAACCGTATCGATCGTTGATACGGATGGCGTGGTGCTGGGTATCGCGCGTACGCGTGATGGCCCCATCTTTGGTACCGATGTGTCATTGCAAAAAGCCCGTACTGCGGCTTTTTATTCTGGTGCTGATGCGGCAGCCGACCTAACTTCGGCGCCCGACACTATCTATCTTAATGCCGACGCAACACCTAGTGGTACCACTATTACTATTGGTGATTATGTAACTGCGGTACAAATTTTTACAGGATTACCCGGTGCGCTAACTGATGGTGCCTATGCGTTTGCCGATCGTAGCGGTGGTAATCTTTCGCGACCTTATTATCCTGATGGCATTGTCAGTACTGCAAATGGTCCGTTCAGCAAACCGATAGATGATTGGAGTGTATTCAGTGATGGTCTGCAGCTGGATCTGGTGATGAACCGTATCATCGAACATGTGGTACATGTTCTTGGTGGTGGTGCCGATACGCCACAGAACTGTACCACGCTATCTCGCTTAGCGAATGGTATTCAGATTTTCCCGGGCAGTGTACCAATCTACCGTGGAAATACTCTGGTCGGCGGTATTGGTGTTTCTGGTGATGGTGTTGATCAGGATGACATGATTGCATTTTTAGGTTTGCACGAAGCTGGTGAAGTGCTCGGTACGATTAATAATGCACCGGTCAGTATACGTGCTGACCAGTTAACACCGCAGGGAACAAGATTGCGCTTTGTTCAGTGCCCGCAAGCACCTTATGTAAACAGCAGTGAACAGAATGCGTGTGCGGGGAAATAGCTGATGAATAAATTATTTCATCAGCGCAAATTGAAATTAGCCTTGTTAGCCACGTTGACGGTGGCGAATATGGCAACGGAATCTTTAGCAGATACCGATTGGCAGCGACAGCGTGCGGGTGACCTGCGTAATGATAAGATCGAATATAATGCGCCAGAGATAGACCCTTCAGCGATAGCTGTCCCATCACCGAACCTGCCGCGAGAGAGCATCAGTATTCCTGATCGCTGGCGCTTAATCGAAACACTCGGCGTGCAAACCGATAACTGGCTGGACCCATATAACCACAACACTTTAAAAGCAGATCAGCCGATACACGATGACTGGTTTTTAAACCTGTCGTTGATTTCAGATACCGTGGTTGAAGCACGAAGAATACCAACACCTGTCGGTCCACAAACCAGTAATCGTTCTTCATCGCTAGATGTAATCGGATCGGGTGAGCAGTTAATACTGAATGAAAATCTGATATTTAATGTGGTGTATTACAAAGGCGATACTATTTTTCGTCCGCCAGATTATGAGTACCGCTTTACTGCAGTATTAAATGCTAACAGGGTAACAGTGGATGAAGTACGTGCACTGCATATCGATCCGCGTGATGGTGATAGCCGTAATGATAAACATATTGGTATTCAGGATCTGTATGTCGACAAACATTTACGTAATGTATCGGACCGTTATGATTTCGATAGTATAAGGGTAGGTGTGCAGCCAATCACGGCAGACTTTCGTGGTTTTCTTTTTATTGATAATCCATTCGGTGTGCGACTCTTTGGCACACGTGATAATAATATCTATCAATACAATCTTGGCTGGTTTAGACGTATCGAAAAAGACACTAACAGTGGTTTGAATGATTTATCACAAGACTTGCGTGATGATGACGTCTACCTTGCTAATCTGTATATACAGGATTTTCCGGTACTGGGTTATAACTCTCAGGTAGCGTTGGTGCACAATCGTAACAATGAAGATGATGTTAACTATTATGATAATAATGGTTTTCTGGTCAGACCTGCATCCATCGGTACCGAGCAACCGCGTAAATATCAGGTGACCTATCTTGGTTACAGTGGTGATGGTCACTTTGGTCGTAATAATGTTAGCGGTTCCATCTACTACGCATTTGGTGATGAAGATAAAGCCACTTTTACCGGTGCGCAATCGGATATCGAAGCATTTTTTGCAGCGGCTGAATTGTCTCGAGATTACGACTGGATGCGAGCGCGGTTTTCATTCGTATACGGCAGTGGTGATGAAGATCCATATGATGACAAATCAACGGGTTTTGATGCCATTCTGGAAAATCCATTAATCGCTGGAGCAGATACCAGTTTCTGGATTCGTCAGCCGGTAGCCAATATCGGCGGTGGCGGTGTTGCGCTGTCTGGCCGTAACGGTGTTTTAAATTCTTTACGCTCATCAAAAGATCAGGGGCAATCGAACTTTACCAACCCGGGTATTTTGTTACTGGGCGCGGGCATGGATTACGATATTTATCCTGAGCTTCGCATCAGTTGGAATGCGAATCATATCTGGTTCGATAAGACTGAAGTGATGGAAGTCGCACGTAATCAGGGCGGTATTGATAAAGCCATCGGTTGGGATCTGTCGGTAGCCAGTATCTATCGCCCGTTCATGTCGCAGAATGTCGTTTTTAGATTATCGGCTGCGGCTTTACTGCCGGGCAAAGGGTATGAACAGTTGTATGGTGATGAAGTGAATTATTCGGTGCTGGCTAACCTGGTGCTTAGTTTTTAGGCGCTCGATTACAAATAATAGATTTATTAATAATGAATAGAACAAAAACAATTTTAACTTCTTTTATCAGCATTGCTGTGTTGTCTAGTGCAGCCTTAATGATTATCTCGCCGATAACATCGGTAATGGCATCCGGTGATAGCGGTTATGTCGAGCGAGAATACATCAATGCCCCCGCTGCACCAGAATCGCAATCGCCAGCAGAAGTCACACACAAAAACACAGGCTGTGTTTCATGTCACAGTAAAACCGATGCGGCCAGCATGCATAGCAGTGATGGCGTAAATTTATCCTGCACGGATTGTCACGGCGGTCAGACAAAAATCCTAAAACCGAAACAGGCTAAACAAGGTGATGCTGCTTATCAGCAAGCAATGAGCAAAGCGCATGTTTTACCAAATTATCCTGAGGCATGGCATTACCCATCAAGTGCTAATCCACGTCAGACTTACACTTTATTAAATAAAGAAAGTCCTGAGTTTGTGCGTTTTATTAATCCATCGGATTATCGTGTTGCAGAGAAATCTTGCGGTGCCTGTCATCAATCAGAAATCGATGCGGCAGTACGAAGCTTAATGAGTACCTCGGCTATGTTATGGGGTGGGGCTGCATACAACAACGGAATCCTGCCGTATAAAAATTATTTGCTGGGTGAAAGTTATACTGAGAACGGTGAAGCTGCTGCAATAAAAAATCCACAGCCAGCAACGCAGCAAATGAAAGATCGAGGCATCATCGATATTCTGTATCCGTTACCCGCATGGGAAGTGATTCCACCAGCAGATGTGTTCCGTGTATTTGAACGTGGTGGCAGGAACATCAGTAACCTGTTTCCTGAAACGGGCATCCCTAATCAGTTGGGTCAGATTCAGCGTTTAGAAGAAGCGGGTCGATTAGATATAAAACAGTCTAACCGCGGCCCGGGTACTGGCGGACGTGTTGCTATCCCCGTATTGAACATGACTAAAACACGGTTGAATGATCCGCATATGTGGTTCATGGGCACCAATGATCAACCGGGCGATTACCGTAACTCGGGTTGTTCAGGCTGTCACAGTGTTTACGCAAATGATCGTGATCCACGCCACTCTGGACCTTACGGCAAGTTTGGTCACACCGGCAAAACGCAGACCATCGACCCAACCATTTCAAAAACCGAAGAAGGTCACCCGTTAAAACATAGTTTCACGCGTGCAATTCCTACCTCGCAATGTATGTCCTGTCACATGCATCAGCCGAACATGTTTGTGAATACCTACCTTGGTTACACCATGTGGGATTATGAATCCGATGCACCATCAATGTGGCCGGCTAAGCAGAAATATCCGACGGCAAAAGAAATGCATGATGTCTACGAACGTAACCCTGAAGGTGCTGCGGTAAGAGGAAAATGGGCAGATGAAGAGTTTCTTCGTAATGTCAGTGATTTAAATCCAACATTAAACGATACCCAGTTTGCGGATTATCACGGTCATGGCTGGAACTTCCGCGCAGTATTTAAACGTGACCGTAAAGGTCATCTGTTAGATGAAAAAGGTGACATCGTAAGCAACGATGATCCTGAGAAGTTTAAAAAAGCCGTACATATGGCATCGATCCATCTGGATAAAGGCATGCACTGTGTCGACTGCCACTTTGCCCAAGATAATCATGGCACCGGTAATATTCATGGTGAAGTTGCTGCTGCGGTTGAAATCATGTGTAAGGACTGTCACGGTACTGCGGATAAATATCCGAGTTTGAGAACTTCTGGTCCGGCCGCGCCACCGGGTGGTAATGATTTAAGTTTGATTCGAAACCCTGATGGTAAGAAACGCTTTGAGTGGCTCAATGGTAAATTGATACAACGCTCATTGATTAATCCAGGTATGGAGTGGGAGATGTCGCTGGTTAAGGATTCTGTAAACCCAAAACATAAAGAATATAACGCGAAATCAGCACGCGCCAAGCTGATGAGCAAGAATACCGATACGCTTGCCTGGGGTTCGGGCGTTATGCCAGATGACCGTGCACATAATGATGATGAGATGAGTTGTTATGCTTGTCACACCTCGTGGACCACGAGTTGTGGTGGCTGTCACTTACCGATCGAAGCGAATAACAAAACAGAGCGAAAACATTACGAAGGTGGTGAAAGCAGAAACTTTGCTACTTATAATCCACAGGTGGCACGTGATCAGATGTTCCAGCTAGGCAAACGAGGACCACTCAAAGGTGGTCGTATTGCACCGGTACGTTCATCATCAGCGCTGGTGTTGTCATCAACGAATGCCAGCCGCGAGCGTATCTATGTGCAGCAACCACCAGTATCTGCCAGTGGCTTTAGCTCGCAAGCATTCGCTCCACACTTCCCGCATACCGCACGTAAGACAGAAACGAAAACCTGTACTGACTGCCACCTTTCTGACGCGAACGATAACAATGCAATCATGTCGCAACTGTTATTACTCGGTACCAACTTTGTTAATTTCGTCGGCTTGAATGCATGGGTTGGTGGAGAAGACAGTATCGAAGCCGTACGTGTTACTGAATGGGATGAACCGCAAGCCGTAATCGGCAGTTACCTGCATAAATTTGCATACCCTGACTGGTATCAGAAGCATGTAAGTGAAGATCGAGAGTTACAAGAATCGTATGACCATTCATCAGGACGAGTATCATGCCTACAATTGCGCGGTGAATATTTATACGTTGCCCAGGGTGAAGAAGGTTTTCAGGTGTACGATGTAGCAAATATTGCCAATAAGGGAATTTCTCAGCGAATTGTTACTGCACCTTATAGTTCTGCTGGTCACGATACACACTTAGAAACTAAAAATGCAACCTGTATGGCATTGCCGACTAATCAGCCGATACACCCGGATCGAAATAAGGGTGACTTGATGCGTGTCGATAATCAGGAGCAGCCGTTCCATGCAATTTATAATTATGCTGTTATCGTTGATGCCGAAGAAGGTTTAATACTGACTGATGTCAATACACTGTCTGATGGTGAACCGCGTAATAACTTCTTGAAGCGCGCCATCACCTGGAATCCTAAGGGTGTGCTTAATGGATCAAGGCATATAACACTTGCTGGTTATTATGCCTATATCCCGACACCGAAAGGCATTGTTGTGGTTAATCTGGATGATCCGCTTAAACCTAAAGTAGCGGCAACGATTGCATTAACCACAGCACGTGCAACAGCGTTACAGTTCCGCTATCTTTTTGTGACCGATGCTGAAGGGCTGAAGATAGTTGATGTAACGCACCCCGATAAGCCAAGAATAATAAAACAGGCTGGTATTAAACTTGACGATGCGCAGCGTGTATATGTCGCAAGAACCTATGCTTATGTCGCCGCAGGTAAACAGGGGTTGGCTATAATCGATGTAGAAAAACCCGAGCAGCCAAAACTGATTCAGTTATATGATGCTAAAGGTAAACTTAATGATGCTCGTGATGTTGTCGTAGCGACCACCAATGCCAGTTTATTTGCCTATGTTGCTGATGGTAAAAACGGCTTAAAAGTTGTGCAGCTAACCGCACCACCAACACAGCCTAACTTTTACGGTTTTAGTCCGGAACCTAAACCATTTTTAATTGCCACTCGTGAAACAGATTCACCTGCGCTGGCAATATCTAAAGGGCTGGATAGAGATCGTGCCGTGGATGAAAACGGTAATCAGATCGCAATCTTCGGGCGACTGGGTTCAAGGCCGTTTAATCAGAAAGAAATGCAGCAGTTGTATCTAAAAAATGGTGGCAAGCCATGGACCGTTAGCGATAAAGTAGATAACAGAGCGTACGTGAAATAAGTATTATGTTTTATCAATCTAAAAATATAAGTGTAAAACAAACCAAAGTTGCAACTTTGCTGATGGCGTTGTTTGTTTTTATATCGCCGATGTCGGCAGTGGCTTTGGATGGCAGCGCTGAAATTTTCCCTGTCCTGAATAAACAGATTCACAAAGGTGTTGCCAGCTGTGCCGCTAGCATGTGTCATGGCTCGGTAAAAGAATATAAACAAACCAATATTCAGCATAACGAATACATAACATGGGATAAGCAGGATGTGCACAGTCGTGCGTATAACAAACTGTTTAATAAAGATTTTATAGCGATAACTAAAAAGCTGGGCTTAAAAGCGCCACATGAAGAACCGGTTTGTCTGGCCTGTCATGCCAGTAACGTGCCTGAGAAATTCCGCGGTAGCAAGTTTCAGATGTCAGACGGCATCGGTTGTGAGACCTGCCATGGTGGTTCGGAAAATTGGTTGAAAAGTCATACCAATAAAAAGGCTACGCATGCACAAAACTTGGATAAAGGCTTGTATCCAACAGATAACATCGTAAGCCGAGCCCGTCTATGTATGTCTTGCCACTATGGCAACAAAGATCAGTTTGTCACGCATGACATTATGGGGGCAGGGCATCCGCGAATAAGTTTTGAGCTTGATACTTTTACTGAGTTACAGCCAAAACACTTTACACAAGATAAAGATTATGCCGACCGTAAAGTCGCATACACTACTGTAAAAGCATGGGCGATTGGGCAGGCGATAGCAACAGAATCTGTGCTAGCCATGGTGCTCAGTAATAAATTTCATGCACAGACTTTGTTCCCTGAGCTGAGTATGTTTGATTGTCATAGCTGTCATCATCCAATGTCGGATAAAAGCTGGCAACCGAAGAAAGGCACAGGTCTTAAGCCAGGCTCTGTACCTCTCAATGATTCAAGCTTGTTGATGCTGAGACATGTGTTGGCACAGATTAATAAAGGTGATGGTTGGCGTTTTAAGAAAAAAGTTCTGGCTTTGCATTCAGCGTCTGCAAAAGACATAGATGCTGTCAGACAGCTTGCTAATGAAATGCATGTTGCCATGCCGGATATTATCAGCTCGATCGAAAAGCATGTTTTTACTGCAACAGATATAAAAAGTATGACCAGTAGTATCTTAAATGAAGGTATATGGGGCGGTTATAATGATTATGTTGCTGCCGAGCAATGTGTTATGGCAATAAGCGTGTTAACGATAAGCTGGGATAATATGAAAGCTTTTGATCAGAGTCTACGTGAGCAGATTAAAACAGAACTAAACAGTATGTACTCGTTAGTAGCTGATGATGAAGCTTATGATCAGCTAGCATTTAGACAGTCACTAATCTCATTAAGAGATAAGCTGATACGTTAACGGGTAATTTGTTATCTTGATAACAATGTTCTGTTAAAAAAAGCAGCAGAGGGCTACTTATTTTATGCGATGGAAAATTGACGACAAGGATCTTCTGTCTTATTCTATTTTGTCTTCGCTATCTTCATCGTGTGGTTTTTTATTTCGCTGACAGGGCTTTACTAAAATTTCCAGATAAAACGTATCAAGCTGTTCAGTTTCCGCCCAACTGATTGATTTATTGATCTCGGATACATGAATGACCTCACTGCTCTCTTCATCAGTTCCAAATCGGCAGTCAAAATCCCAATAATCTGCACCTTCGGGTAAGTCTCTTCTTCGCTCTCTTTTCATGTATTTTTTAACTTCATGTTTGATCGCGTCAACTAGTCTAGGGCGTTTTATTTTTTCGTGGGTTAATTTGAATATTTTTTTCATGATGATTTCGGTGTGTGTTGAGATAGGTATTATAAGTTAAAGGTTGTGTGTATGGGAAAGTGAATTTTTATTTACTGGATATAAGTTATCTAACTGTAAGCGGAATGAGTAAATTCCACGATTTTTTGTTTTTCTTGTTGTTAGTTTTTATCTGACTTTTGTATACTTCAGTTAGATTGTGGGTCTCGCCCCACTGGCGTGTTACTTTTCTTTCAGTAGCAAAAGAAAAGTAACCAAAAGAATGCCATCCCACTTCGTTTGCCACGAGAAAAGCACTTGGGGTGCCTGAATGAAGCGGTGTTGCCAACGAGTCGCTCTGATGCGCCATCCGGGCGCACAGAGCTAAATTCGCCATCCATGGCGAATTTCCTCTACCAACACCACACCATTCAGCAAACGAAAAGGGAACTTAAAAACAAGAAATGCAAAATAAGCGCACTGTTTTATTCTTTTGACTCCCCCTCGCATTAGCCAAGCCACTGAGGTGTTGTTGGTGTCATGGGCTTTCTGTGAAAACTGTCTGAGCGTACGTATTTTTCTACGTGGGCGAGTTTTTTCACAGCATGACACCAGCAATGCATCAGTAGGAACCCCTGTGCTTTTTGCAGGGGCGTCAGGCGTCGCGACGGCCTTTTTTGGTTACTTTTTTGGGCTGTAGCAAAAAAGTGACTCGCCCGCGGTGCGAATACCGCAATGCCAAAGCATTAAACTGTAATCTTTAACTGACTATAAATTTAATAGCTACAACCTTTATAAATACAATATAAACACTATATTAATTACTAACAATAATTAAAGGAGAGTGTTGTGGAAACCTCAACCATCGTTACATCGGTAATAATTGGCTTAGCTGTCTTTTACGTCATCAGCATCTTTAACCAGTTGGTATCTCTAAAAAATCGCTATAAAAATGCCTTTGCACAGATAGAGGTTCAATTAAAACGCCGCTATGACTTAATTCCAAATCTGATCGAAACTGCCAAGGGCTACATGAAGCACGAACGTGAAACACTTGATGCGGTAATTACAGCACGTAATGCAGCTTCTTCAGGCCTGGCGGCAGCAAAGAACAATCCCGGTGATGCCAATGTGATGGGTACGCTGGCACAAGCGGAAGGGCAGCTTGTCGGTGCGCTTAGCCGATTTAACATGGTGATGGAAGATTACCCTGACTTAAAAGCTAATGAAAATATGATGCAGTTAAGTGAAGAATTGACTAGTACTGAAAATAGAGTGGCTTTTTCTCGCCAGTCGTTTAACGATGGAGTAATGCAGTACAACACGTATAAGCAGTCGTTTCCGCAAAACTTTTTTGCCGGGCCATTTGGTCATGCAGCAGATGCAAGTCTACTTGAGTTTGAGGATAGCGCTGAAATTCAAGCCGCGCCTAAAGTTGAGTTTTAAGTTACAAGTTGTAAGTTAAAAACTAAAATGGATGGGTTTTTCATGAGGTTTGTAACTTTAAACTTAATACTTATAACTATTTTTAAATGAATTTCTTCGAAGCTCAGGATTCTGCTCGACGTAGTACCAGTGTGCTGGTTTTGTTATTTCTGCTGGCAATAGCCTTATTGCTGGTGTTGAGTAATTTTCTGGTTTTTTCCTTTCTATATTTTGTAGAGTTTGCAGAATTCAGTTTTTCACCGTCGCAGCTTGAACTGGTATTTGACACTAATCTTAGCGTGTTAGTCAGCGCTGCTATTATTGGTTTTATCTGTTTAGGCAGCCTGTATAAGCTGGTGCAGCTTTCATCAGGCGGTTCAGCCATTGCGCAATATCTTGGTGGTGTCATTATACCGCGCAGCAGCAGCGATCCTCTGCATAAAAAAATATTAAACATCGTTGAAGAGATGGCAATCGCCTCGGGCACGCCAGTACCACAGATTTATATTTTGAATGAGCAGGGTATCAATGCCTTTGCTGCTGGCTGGAAAACAACCAATGTTGTTATCGGCATAACACAAGGGGCATTGGAACATTTAAGTCGGGATGAGTTACAGGGTGTGATTGCGCATGAATTCAGTCATATATTTAATGGCGATATGCGATTGAATATTCGTCTGATTGCTGTGCTTCACGGCATCTTGATGATTGGCATGTTGGGCAGGATGATTTTGCGCTCATTACGTTATGTGCGCACATCACGTAATAACAAAGGTGGTGGTCAGGCTATCTTGATAATTCTTGGTATCGGCGGTGCGCTAGCCATCGTGGGATATACCGGTACATTTTTCGGCAACTGGATCAAATCGCTTATCAGTCGACAACGAGAGTATCTAGCGGATGCTTCAGCGGTTCAATTTACCCGCAGCAGTGAAGGTATTGCTAATGCGTTGAAAAAGATTGGTGGCGCGGTTCCTGGTTCGGCTTTATTGGTCGCCTCAATGGATGAATACAGTCACGCGTATTTTGCTAAAGGTGATGGTGGCGCTCTTAGCTTTTTTTCGTTCTCAACACACCCACCTTTAAAGCAACGCATTTTGCGTATAGAGCCGAAGTGGGACGGTAACTATTTATTTGATGAGAGAAAGCCTGTTCGTGAGGTTGATTCGTCGCAGAAAAGTGACATTAAAAGTCAAAGAACAGTGGCAACTGCGCTTGGAACTGTTATGGCAACGGGTGTAGGTTTAAATGCTGCCTTAAATTCGGTTGAATCTATCGGTGAGGTGTCGCAAGAACAAATTGACGCCGCACATGCCTGGCATAAACAGCTACCTGAGGCTGTAATAGTTAATGCAGAAAACCCATACGGTGCGCAAGCATTAATTCTTGCTCTATTGATTGACGAAAATTCAGCGGTAGCGAAAAAACAATACAGCGTGTTAGATGGCGTCATCGGTGAGTTACATGCGCAGAATGTAAAACAAGTACAACAAGTGGTGACTGAGCTTGAAGGTACGCAAACTCTATCGCTAATCGATCTAATCCTGCCTACATTAAGAGAGATGACGCTTGAGCAGTACACTCGATTTGATGCTTGTGTACAAAAATTGATCACGGCGGATCAAAAAGTCGATCTGCGTGAATGGATTGTTCAGCGAGTAGTGATCCAGCACCTGCAGGAACAATATGGCTTAAGAAAGAAACCTCTCGCTAAATATTTTGTACTAGGCTCAGCTAAATATTCCAGTGAGCTTATATTATCGCTGCTTGCTTACCTCGAACATCCTGATGAAGAGCAGGCAAGGCTTGCATTTGATGCAGCGAAACGTTCGGTTTCTGCTGGTGCATTATCATTATTACCTAAAAGTGAGGTATCTCTGGAAAGTTTAAATACAGCCATGGATGAACTGGAGTTCCTCAAACCGCCATTAAAGAAAAGATTTTTACAGGCTTGTGTCAGTTGTATTTCGCATGATGGCAAAGTAACGCTGAAAGCTTATGAAATAACCCGTGCTATCGCCAGTTGTTTGGACTGCCCAATGCCGCCGGTTCTGGTGGCTGGTAAGTAAATCGCTTCATCGGGGTGCATCGGGTACCTAATCTTGTTTCTATATTTAGCCAGTTGCAGTGTAGTCTGATACAATCTCCCACGATTTTTAAGACAAATTTTAAGACTAAACCTGGGGTAATAAGTGAGTATTAAATCTGATAAGTGGATACGCCGAGAAGCTGAAAAAGGCATGATTGAGCCGTTCGAGGCGGGTCAGGTAAAAACTAACGATGCTGGTGAACGACTGATTTCCTACGGTACTTCCAGTTATGGTTACGATGTTCGCTGTTCA
>JAUVDN010000069.1 GCA_030595325.1 Gammaproteobacteria bacterium
ACCATACGCAAATCTTTTTCTTCACTGTATGTTGTAGTAATGGTCACGCCAGCGACAAAAATGGCAACGCCAAAATGCGCCACAACCATGCCCAGATACGACAGTGATAATTTTAATTTACGTGACAGTCGTGTAAACAAATCTTTAAGCGTCGTTATTGCGACCCACAGTGCTCCAGCCAAACCCAAACCTGTGCTTATATTTAATTTATCTTCAATCAAAAACGGAATAAGTAATCCTGCAATTAACGCAGCCATAAAAAATAGCGTATACGTTTTAGCTAATCGAGACCAATCATCGCCTTTCCAACGAATAACCGGGCCAATGCCTAACAATAACAACAGTGGAATACCTATCAGTGAAAACATGGTATCAAAGTAAGGTCTGCCGACAGATATTTTGCCAATACCAAAAGCATCAACAACCAATGGATACATGGTGCCAACAAAAACGGCCGTAGCAGCAGTCAGAAAAATAATGTTGTTTAACAATAACGCTGTTTCACGCGAGAACCATTGGAAACGACCAAAACTTATCACCGTCGCTGAACGCCAAGCGTATAGCGCAAGCGAACCACCAATAACAACAACAAGAAAACCAAGAATAAATACGCCACGTGCCGGATCAGTTGCAAACGCGTGAACAGAAACCAGTACACCTGAACGCACGATGAACGTACCCAACAAGCTCATCGAGAAGGCCATGATTGCTAACAATACCGTCCAGCTCTTAAACACACCACGTTTCTCTGTACTCGCCAATGAATGTATTAATGCAGTACCAACCAGCCATGGCATGAACGACGCATTTTCTACCGGATCCCAGAACCACCAACCACCCCAACCCAGTTCGTTATAAGCCCACCAGCTACCCAGCGCGATACCGATGGTTAAAAAACTCCAGGCAATGGTTGTCCAGGGACGAGACCAGCGAGCCCAGGTTGCATCTAATTTACCGCCGAGTAATGCAGCAACGGCAAAAGCAAACGCCACTGAAAACCCAACATACCCCATGTATAACAACGGTGGGTGCATTATTAGACCCGGGTCCTGCAATAGCGGATTCAGCTCACTACCATCAAGCGGTGTTGGAAATAGTCGCTCAAATGGATTCGAAGTGAACAGCATAAATGCAATAAAGCCAGTACTGATCATTCCCATTACCGAGATTACCCTTGCCATCAAAATCTCAGGCAGGTTTTTACTGTAAGCCGCAACCGCTATCGTCCAAAGCGAAAGAATCAAGGTCCATAATAATAATGAACCTTCATGCGAACCCCAGACACCAGAGATTCGATACATTAATGGCTGCACTAGATTAGAGTGCTGAGAGACATATAAAACAGAAAAGTCATGCACGATAAATGCGTGTGTTAACGCCGCATAAGCCAGGCCCACAAACAAAAACTGCGTCAGCGCAGCAGGTCTTGCCATAGAAATTAATGATGTTTGATTTTTAGTGGCACCGATTAATGGCACGATACTCTGCACGATGGAAATAGCAAAAGCGATAATTAAGGCAAAATGCCCAAGTTCAGGAATCATACGTTTAACCTTTTAAATATTGCCTGTCGAACCGTTTGCGGCGCCACTTTCAATCGCCTTAAGTTTCGCTGCATCTTCTGCCGTTTTTAAAGCGTCTGCAACTTCGGGCGGCATATAATTTTCATCATGCTTTGCAAGCACTTCTTGCGCCACAAAACGACCATCGGCCTGCAGGCTTCCCATCGCAACGATGCCCTGACCTTCACGGAACAGATCCGGCAGAATACCTGTGTATTCGATGGTCATGGTTTCAGTATTATCGGTCACATCAAACTCAATAGTTAAACTATCCGGTGCACGGTTCACGCTGCCATCAACCACCAGACCGCCGACACGAAATGAATGCTGCTGTGGTGCTTCGCCCGCTTTTACCTGTGTCGGGCTGTAAAAGTACAACAGGTTTTCTTCAAACGCCGTTAAGCCTAATACGGTAGCGACAGCGACACCGAAAACGATACCAAAAATTAAAACTTTACGACGACTTCTTCTATTCATTGCCATGTTTTGTATAACCTATTCTATGCTTTCTATTTCTTTCTAAGCCGTTTCTTTCTAAGCGGCTTTCTAAGTAGCTTCTTTCTAAACTACTGCTTCTCAGCGTTAGCCGTCTCTATATTTTCACGTTTAATTGCACGCTTGATTCGTGCTATAACTTTTTTACGTTGAATTATTGGCGCAACAATATTTGCCACGATGACAATTAACGTCAATGCATAAGATGTCCACACAAAAAATGCATAGCCACCCATATGAAAAAATTCTGACCAGTTCATCTGTTATAACTTCTCAATTAATTCTCTAACCCAGCGTCGATTACGGTCACGATACAAGGCTTCATTTCGTGTCCTGACCAATACCAGCGCACCATAAAATAATTTAAACGCCAATGCCATCAACATCAAAGGAATCAACATATCGATATGCATTGATGGCTTATCAAATTTTGCTACCGTTGCACCCTGATGCAAGGTATTCCACCATTCAACCGAATAATGAATAATAGGAATGTTGACGACGCCAACGATGGCCAACAAACCACTGGCTTTATCTGCACTGCGCTGGTCATCGATCGCAGACTGCAATGCCATATAACCCAGATACAAAAATAATAAAATCAGTTCCGAGGTTAAGCGTGCATCCCATACCCAGTAAGCACCCCACATCGGCTTACCCCAGAGCGCGCCGGTAACCAGCGCCAGAAAAGCAAACGATGCACCGATAGGGGCGCTGGCCGCAGCCACCATATCCGCCAGACGAATCTGCCAGATAATACCGATACCGGAAGAAATCGCCATCACCATATAGATGAATAAAGACATCCACGCTGCAGGCACATGAATAAAGATGATGCGGTAACTCTCACCTTGCTGATAATCAGTCGGCGCGACAAAAAGCCCAAGATATAAACCATATATACCGATTAGCAGTGCGCTAATCGCAAACACGTTTATTAACGGTGCTGACATGCTGTAAAAATGCTTAGGTGATGAAAATCTTTGTATCCAGTTCCACATAATATGTATATATTTTTCTCGTACTTAAATCAGGTTATGCCTGCTTTGTATCTTGCTGTATTGCCGTGTTCAGTCTCACTGCAACACGTTTTGCCGTATCAGCGGGAAGCCGTAATACGCAGCGCAACCGCTGTTGCCAAAGGCGCCAGCGAAAGCGCTAATGCTAACACAGCGCCTAAAAACAATAATTGACCTGTAACAGGTAAGCCATCTGAAGCCACGTCTACTGCATTTGCTCCAAATATCAATATCGGGATGTATAACGGCAGTATGATTAGAGACAATAAAACCCCGCCTCGGTTCACTGCTACTGTCAAAGATACCCCTATTGCGCCCACCAGACTCAATACCGGCGTACCCAATAACAGGCTATAAATTAATGCGCTGACCGCTTCCGTCGGCAGACTCATAAATAAACCCAATAACGGCGCAATAATCACTAGTGGTAGACCGGTTAATAGCCAGTGCGCCGAAACTTTAGCCAACACCAAAATCATCAGCGGGTTCGGGCTCAGCATCAACTGATCCAGCGAGCCATCGTCATAGTCCTGCTTGAACAATCTGTCCAATGATAATAACACCGCCAACAATGCCGATACCCATATCACCCCTGGTGCCATCGCCTGCAGGACATCAGGGGTCGGTGTTACTGCCAGCGGAAACAAGGTCACCACTAAAACAAAGAATATTAGTGGATTGGCTAGCTCATGGCGGTTGCGTAACGCCAATCGCAAATCACGCAGCAATAGATGGTAGTAGGCCTTTAACACTTAAACCGTCCTTTTCTTGCCAAGCTGAACGGATGACATATTACAATCCAGCTTCATGCCGTGGTGGGTAGTAAAAATAACACTGCCGCCGGCTTCACGGTGCTCAATTATCATCGATTCCATCAACGCCACACCCTGCACATCAAGCGCTGTCAGCGGTTCATCCAGCACCCACAACTTAGCTTGTGATAATTCAACAAAAGCCAGCAAGATTCGACGACGCTGCCCGGATGATAAAGCTTTGCCCGGCACATCATCATAAGTCTGCAACCCAACTTTGGTTAAAGCAACTTCGATCTGCGCATCCGTCAGCGTCAAAGAGCGCGTGTCTAATAATGAGCGCACGTTTTCCATCACCGTTAAGTCACCTTTGATACAAGGAAGGTGACCGATATAAACCATGTTGGCGTAAAAATCTTCACGGTTTGAAGAGATAGACTCCCCGTGCCAGAGTATTTTTCCTGCTTCCGCTTGTCGCAGTCCGCAGAGTATCCTTAATAAACTGGTTTTACCGCTGCCGTTAGAGCCTTCGATCTGTAACACTTCTGCTTCTGCCACAGAAAAGCTTAGATCGCTGAATAACAGGCGATCATCTCGCACACATTCTAATGACTGGACTTCAAGCATAGACACTATTGTTGGACTCTAATATGGGGCTTGGTAAACATGGGCAGAGTATGCCACTTTTAGATTAATTTTTTTAGTAGACTATCGTCTTCTGTCAAACATCTACAGACAAAAAAGGATGGCCAATGCCACCCTTTTTCAGCTGAACCTAATTGAAAGCTACGCTTATTTAAGGCTGGCAATGTAGTTGGCAACAGCCACTAAATCGTCATCAGACATCTTTTCAACGATTGAACGCATCAGCATTTTATCGTCGTTAGTACGACTGCCATCTTTAAATGCTTTTAGCTGAGCCAATGTATATTCTGTGTACTGACCGCCTAACTGTGGGTAACCGATACCTGCAGTACCTGCGCCTTTAGGGCCATGGCATGCCTGACAAGCCGGAATACCTTTCTGCATATCGCCGCCTTTGTAAATATCACGACCTGCTGCGATTTTGCTCTCATCAAATGTAGCGGCAGATTTTAATGTCTGCGCTTGAAAGTAAGCACCGATATCAGCAGCATCTTCATCAGATAATGCAGCAACCATACCTAACATGATGGCGTTTTGACGTGTTGTATTCGCTTTAAAATCTTTAACCTGCTTTGCTATGTAAGCTTCATTCTGACCGGCTAACTTCGGGTACATAGGAATCGGGCTATTACCATCGAAACCATGACAACCGCCACAAGCAGCTGATTTTGCTTTACCAGCCGCTGCATCGCCTGCAACTGCTACGTTCATTGTTACGCTGGCAACTAATGCAACAGCAACTAAAATTAATTTTTTCATTGTTTGAACTCCAAACACCAAAGCCGAATTAGGCTAAAAAAGTGGCGAGATTCTACACCAACAGCGCCATTCCTTCAATATCCCCATTCTTTATTTATAGAACCAGCATCTTATTAAACTGCTTAACAAAATGATGGCGCATCAAATCGAGCGACTCGGGTTGAGACTTAGCCGACATTGAGTATCTAAAAGAAATCGCGGAATGACAAAAATCCGCTCCTACAATATAGCACTTATCTGTAGGAGTGGAATTTTCCCATTCCACGAACACCGCCAAAGTTAAAACGAACAAAGCATTATTTCACTAATGAAAGGTGATGGCGCATAATGCCCGCCCATGAGCGAACAAAAATGAGCAAAGCACCCTATAAACCAGCCTCTAAAGAAGCTGTCAGCAACCGTTACTACCGCCAGGCAAGCTTCTTAATCAGTGCCGGCAACGTAAAGCAGTTTCCGCCAGAGGGCAGCGAGGTCGCCTTCGCCGGCAGATCTAACGCCGGAAAATCTAGCGCGATCAATACCTTATGTGACAACAAAGGCCTTGCCCGCACCAGTAAAACACCCGGCCGCACACGTCTGGTGAACTTTTTCGAGCTTGATGAGCAGCGCCGTATTGTTGATCTGCCGGGTTATGGCTTTGCCAAAGTCCCGGTTGCGATGAAAAATGAATGGCAGAAGCTGATGACGCAATACCTTAGTGAACAGCCAGCACTGAAAGGACTGGTTGTTATCATGGACATACGTCACCCGTTAAATGATTATGACTGGCAGATGCTGGAATGGTGCAACCACTTTGGCCTGCCCGCTCACGTTTTACTGACAAAAGCCGACAAACTCAAACGCGGTGCACAGCAGAACAGCAAACTAAAAACACAGAAATTACTCAAAGAAGCCAATATCAACGCCTCCGTACAAACATTCTCTTCCCTGAAAAAAGCCGGGCTGGACGAGCTAGTGGTTAAATTAAATGCATGGCTAGCGCTATAATGAGTATTCACTTACAGCCATGAACAGACACTAGTTTTCAGTCCCTTCTCCCTCTGGGACGCCCACATGGATGTAGGCGGCAGGGTAAAGCAGGAGCACTTACCGAGAAGGTTAGGATGAGGGCTTTTCGATGATACCCTCACCCCAGCCCTCGGCTTTAGCTTCCTGCGGCGCCCTACCGATTACTTCCCTGTAATCGTCTCCCAGAGGGAGAGGGAGCACAAACAATGACTTTATTTTTATTCGCGTCTTTTACTTATAACTGCCTACTTAAAACTTCTCTTTTGACTCAAAAGCCAACTTTCAAAATACCAAAAAAAATGCCCGACCATAGGTCGGGCAACAAGGTGGAACCGGATTGGGGATGCCGGTTCCGATGACCCGCAAAAGGGAGAGAGCGGGTCTACGCCGGGCTACAGCGTATTCACAAAAAAGGGTTTTCAACGTGTATTGCGATTTCTTTCGCAAAATAAAAACGGCTTCTTTGATACTGATTAAAGACTATACAGAGGATATGTCAAAAGACTGTCGATAAAAGGCTTAAAAAGACGGACAAAACCGACGAACGGTCAACCGAACCACCGACAATTCAATAATAAGTCAAATAAAATCATTTAGTTACACCTGCCGCCTAATTTAAAAGATAGTAAGTTGCTGCAAGCCATTAATTGTCGACAATTATTACAAATACAGGGCAAAACTGTCAGAAATATGACGGTATTCGACCTAATTTTCAGCTTTATCTCAGCCAATTTTTCAAAGCGCAGGCAGTGGCATTAAATGTCACTAAAGGGCTCCAGCCACACGCTTGACTGCCCACCACAACGGCGTAAGGTATTTACCATTAACCTCAATGAGGCAGGCGAAAACAAATGGACGTGCCATACAAGTAGCTGATGCCAACATCATAAAAAATATCGCCCTGTCATGTGCCATGCTTGCCGCTCTATCTGCCTGCAGCAGCGACATTGGCGGTAACGAAGACCGAACAAAACCTGTCGCTACGTTAACCAGCCTGAATAACGGCGAAGAGGTTATTGGTAATTACACCGTCACCTGGCAAACCGATGAAACAAACCCCAGCACGGTCGACATCTACACTTCTAATGACTCAGCTCTTACCTGGTCATTGCTGGAAATAGATCACCCTGATACCGGCAGTTTTGACTGGGACAGCAATAGTATCGATGATTGCCGAACCTGTCGTATCCGTATTATTCCTAAAGATGTCGTTGGTAACATTGGTGAGGCTGCCGATTCCAACACTGACTTTATCGTTAACAACATTCCCAACTTGTTAAACATCGCACTGTTTTATGACATTGATAATGATGGCATCAATGCCGGCGATAAAATTATCGTCCAGTTTGATAAAGATGTGGAAACCTTTACTAGCAACGGAAACGACCTCGATATTATCTCAGGCAATGAAGATTCTGCTGACAAAATTTGGCTGAATAACAGCAATGGCCTGTTTACCGACTCAGGACAATCTCTGGGCATAGATTCAACTTTTGCTATCACCACTGGCGATGTTGATGGCGACCTGGACATTATTGCCGGCATCAAAGGCGGTAGCGACAAATTGTGGCTGAATAATGGCGCGGCGTTTTTACCGCTTCTAATCAAATACTTTCTGACGACCTAAAAATAGCAACAAATCGTGCCACCCGTGACTTAATTCTTGCTGATATAGACAACGATAATGACCTGGATGTCGTGGAAGGAAACTTTGGCTCAGCCAATAAGGTTCATTTGAATGATCTTTAGCTGTTCTCCCTCTCCCTTTGGGAGAGGGTCGGGGTGAGGGCGTCAATTAGCCCCTCATCCTAGCCTTCGGCTTTAGCTTCCTGCGCCGCCCTACCGATTACTTCCCTGTAACCGTCTCCCACAGGGAGAAGGGACGAAAAAATTCATCTACCTAATGCGCCTCATCCCAATTATCACCAATTCCGATATCTACAATTAACGGTACTTTAAGATCGGCCGCCTGCTCCATTTCGATACGAATTAAGTCAGCCACCGCTTCAACATCTTTCTCTAACACCTCAACCACCAGTTCATCGTGCACCTGCATAACAACTTTGGCATCGACTTTACTGCTATCTAATGCAGCATCCACAGATATCATCGCACGTTTAATAATATCGGCTGCAGTTCCCTGCATCGGTGCGTTAATCGCTGTACGCTCAGCATATTGCCGGCGCTGACCGTTACGGGCATTGATTTCCGGCAAGTATAAACGTCGGCCAAATACTGTTTCGACATATCCTTTCTCGCGGGCTGATTCGCGGGTGCTATCCATATAGTCTTTTACACCCGGGTAGCGCGCAAAATATACATCGATATAATCCTGTGCTTCATAACGACCGATATTTAACTGCTTCGCCAGACCAAAAGCAGACATGCCATAGATCAAACCAAAATTAATGGCTTTCGCTGATCGGCGCTGATCCATCTCAACTTCGCCTACCGGTACACCAAACACTTCTGCCGCTGTAGCACGATGCACATCAACGCCATCGGTAAACGCTTTCAGTAAATTTTCATCTTCTGACAGATGTGCCATGATGCGCAGCTCGACCTGAGAATAATCAGCCGCCAGTAATTTATATCCCTTGGGCGCGATAAAGGCCTGACGGATACGACGGCCTTCTTCACTGCGAATCGGAATGTTCTGCAGGTTTGGATCAGTCGATGATAGACGACCAGTAGCCGCAACGGTCTGGTTATAAGAGGTATGTACCCGTCCGGTTTTTTCATTGACTTGCAACGGCAGCTTGTCGGTATAGGTTGATTTCAACTTACTTAAACTGCGGTACTCCAAAATTAGTTTTGGTAAAGAATAATCAGCCGCCAACTCCTGCAGCACCTCTTCCGCCGTTGAATACTGGCCTGTCTTGGTTTTTTTCGAGGAAGGTATTTCCAGCTTTTCAAATAGGATGTGGCCCAACTGTTTGGGTGATGCCAGGTTAAATGTTTCACCGGCTTCTTCAAAAACCTGCGTCTCGACTTCTTTCATCCGGCTCGCTAATTGCGTGCTCTGTTTTTCCAGCATGGCAACATCAATCTTTACGCCATTGCGCTCAATTTTCAGCAGCACGTTTAGTAATGGCAGTTCGATATCTTCATAAACACTTTTCAGTGTTGGTTCCTGACTAAGCGCTTCACTTAACTTCTGGTGAATCTGCAATGTGATATCTGCATCTTCAGCCGCATACGGCCCCGCCTGTTCAAGGTCAATCTCATTGAAGGTCAGCTGCTTGGCACCTTTTCCAGCGATGTCTTCAAAATGAATGGTATTTACGCCCAATAAGCGCAGCGCCAGATCGTCCATGCCGTGACGCTTAGTTGAATCTAGTACGTAAGACTCCAGCATCGAGTCCTCTGCTATACCTCTAAGACTAATGTCATGATTGGCCAGTACATGCGCATCGTACTTCAAGTTTTGACCGATTTTCTTTTTGTTCTTGTCTTCAAGTAGCGGTTTTAGAGCACCCAGTACATCCTGCTCACTCAGTTGATCCGGCGCATCCATATAGTCATGGGCAAATGGAACGTAAGCAGCCGAGCCTACTTCAATGGCAAACGACACACCAACTACCCGTGCTTTCATATAATCCAGGCTGGTGGTCTCGGTATCAAAAGCAAAAATCTCTGCTTTCTTAAGTTTGCTTAACCAGACCTCAAAAGATTTTTTATCCAGTACGGTTTCATAATGAGTCTCTATCTCAACAGCTTCTGCTTGCGCTGCTTGCGCGACTCCAGCTACAGAAGAAACACTTGCCGCTGATAAACCAGCAGACGAGCCACCAGCCGTACTCAAATTTGATAACCATGTTTTAAATTCCATTTCGGTGTAAATCTGCCGCAGCTTTTCTACATTCGGTTCGCGCATGGTGAGATTGGCAATCTCATGTTCCAGCTCTACATCACATTTAATGGTGGTTAGATCACGAGATAACGGCAACTGGTCCAGATTATCGCGCAGGCTTTCACCCACCTTGCCTTTTATCTCATCGGCATGCGCCACCAGATTATCCAGAGTCTCGTACTGCTTTAACCACTTAGCCGCTGTTTTAGGCCCCACTTTAGGCACGCCCGGTATGTTGTCTGCGGTATCACCCATCAGGGCCAGATAGTCGATGATTGCGCTAGGTGGTACATCAAATTTTGTCATCACACCGGCTTCATCTAACAGCAGATTGTTCATGGTGTTTATCAGGGTTACGTGTGAATTAACCAATTGCGCCAGATCTTTATCACCTGTTGAGATTAAAGTATCGACTTTTTGTGCAGTGGCCTGTTTAGCGTAAGTACCGATAACATCATCCGCTTCAACACCCGGCACAATAATCATCGGAAATCCGAGGGCTTCAACTAATTCGTATAAAGGCTCTATCTGACTTCTTAATTCATCCGGTATCGGCGGACGATTTGCCTTGTACTCTTTATACATGTCATTACGAAATGTTTTGCCTTTGGCATCAAACACGACACCGATCTGCTCAGGCTTGTACTGCTCAACCAGTTTATTAAGCATATTGATTACGCCATATAACGCACCCGTTGCCTGCCCTTTACTATTTTCTAATGGCGGCAGCGCATGAAACGCACGGAACAGGTAGGAAGAACCATCGACCAGAACGAATGGTGGTTTTTTATCTGACATCAGGCATTAACACTCAATTAGTGGAATATTTTAAGGCCCGTGATTATCGCAAACCATGGCGGGCTTTAATAGCACTCTTTGGTATTCTATTTTCACGCAAAGGAACGGATATACGCTAAAATCACCCCACTAGAACGGCAAGATGCTAATTTAAACCCTGAATTTTTATGTCTGTATATACCATCATCGAAGAAGACGAACTTAAGTCGTTTCTCAGTAATTATGACGCAGGTGAACTGGAGAGCTTTCAGGGTATCAGTGACGGCATAGAAAATACCAATTACTTCGTTAATACCAGCCATGGCCGTTATGTACTAACAATCTTCGAACAGCACGACTTTGAAGAAATGCAATACTACCTGAACCTGATGCACCACTTAGCCGATCATAACGTACCAAGCGCAAATCCGGTTGCTGACAAACAGGGAAATTATCTAAGCCACTTCAAAGAAAAACCTATCGCACTGGTCGAACGTCTGAATGGCGGCAGCATCGTTGATAGCACCATTGAGCATTGTCAGCAATTAGGCGAAGCCATGGGAAAAATGCATAGCGCTGGTTTAAGTTACAAAGAAAAACAATCCAACCCTCGAGGCCCTGCCTGGTGTCAGCAGACCGCGCACAAGGTCATCGAAAAACTTTCCGAAAACGAACAGCAGATGCTGGATAAAGAAGTTCATTTTCAAAAAGCCGACTTTAATAATTTTGGCAGGCATGCCAATCTTCCTCGAGGTGTCATCCATGCCGACTTGTTTCGTGACAATGCACTGTGGCATGGCGATAAAGACAATGAACAGTTTAGCGGCATTATCGACTTTTATTATTCTTGCGATGACGTTTTATTATATGACCTTGCTGTTACTGCTAATGACTGGTGCTCTAATGAAGACGGCAGTTTAGATAAAGAAAAAGTTATCGCCCTGCTTAAAAATTATAATAACTTCAGAGCGCTCAATAAAAATGAACAGGAATACTGGCCAGCCATGCTACGTGCTGGAGCGCTGCGTTTCTGGCTATCACGCCTGTATGACAAACATTTTCCACGCGATGGCGAACTGGTGCATACAAAAAATCCTGATGAGTTTAAAAACATTCTGAGCGACAGAATTAAACAAAGTGACAGCTACATAAACTACTGGATCTAACAACCCATGCTTAATAAAACTCGACCTTAATAAGACCCGTGTTTAGTAAAACATTAGACAGTATAGAGTTTTTTATCGACTGGAGTGGTCGCACCGTTTCCTGGTTAAGTTTATTTCTAGTATTGGTCACTTTTATCGTCGTTGTTTTGCGCTATGTTTTTGACAGCGGCTCTATCGCGCTACAGGAAGTCACTACCTACTTGCACGCCACCATCTTCCTCGTCGGTATGGCTTATACCCTGCAGCAAGAGGCGCACGTACGTGTTGATATTTTCTACGCTCAATTTTCCAAACAAACAAAAGCATGGGTCGACCTGTTCGGCGCTTTATTTTTATTGTTGCCATTCATGTTATTCATCAGCTGGATTAGCTGGGTGTATATCGCTGATAGCTGGTCAGTGTTCGAAAGCTCGCGCGAGGCCGGCGGCCTGCCTGGTGTGTTTCTTTTAAAAAGTTTAATCCTGGTTATGACTGCGTTGTTAAGCCTGCAAGCTTTCACACAAATCGCTCGCAACATAGACACAATTTTACACCCCAAGGTTAGCGATGATGAAGGTGGCTCTTAATGGAGTACATGCCTCTCTATCTTTTTGCTGCAGTATTTGTTTTATTGCTGATAGGTTACCCCGTGGCATTTACCTTAGCGGGCACCGCATTAATGTTTACCGTAATCGGTGAGATGACAGGGACCTTTGACCCGGCTTTTTTAGAAGCGCTACCTAACCGCTTATACGGCATTATCGGTAATCAGTTATTAATGGCCGTGCCCCTGTTTGTTTTTATGGGCGTCATGCTGGAACGCTCAAAAATAGCCGAGGAACTACTCACCACCATGTCGAGATTGTTTGGCAGCTTACGCGGCGGCCTTGCTATCTCCGTTGTTATTGTCGGCATGTTACTCGCTGCCAGCACCGGTATCGTCGGTGCCACGGTTGTCACCATGGGCCTGCTGTCGCTGCCAAGCATGCTGCGCAGTGGCTACAGCCCCTCGCTGGCCGCGGGAACCATCTGCGCCACCGGCACGCTGGGGCAGATAATTCCCCCCTCTATTGCACTGGTTCTTCTCGGGGATGTCTTATCCAATGCCTATCAGCAAGCCCAGCTGAGTATGAATATCTTCAACCCCAAAACAGTATCCGTTGGGGACTTGTTTATGGGCGCCCTGCTACCCGGCCTATTGTTGGTTTTTTTGTATATCACCTATCTGCTGGTCTACGCCTTCTTGAAACCCGAGTCTGC
>JAUVDN010000058.1 GCA_030595325.1 Gammaproteobacteria bacterium
AGTCTTTGGATTCATCTTTAGGTGAAATATTTATTTTTTCAAAACCGTTTTCTTTGAGGATGTTATGTAGCTCCTCAATCTGTGATGCGCCTGCCATACAGCCAGAATATAAAGCCAGATCATCTCTGATTTCATCGGGTAGTTCTGTGCTGGCGACAACATCTGATATGGCCAGTCGGCCGCCGGGTTTCAATACGCGAAATGCTTCACTGAACACCTGTTTCTTATCAGGCGACAAATTGATAACGCAATTAGAAATAATAACGTCGACAGTATCGTTAGCGACGGGCATGTGTTCTATCTCACCCAGTCTGAACTCAACGTGGTTGTACTTACCGTTGGCGGCATTGTTGCGAGCTTTAGATATCATGGTCGGTGTCATGTCGATACCGATGACCTGACCTTTATCACCAGTTTCAGTGGCAGCAAGAAAACAGTCGAAACCACCGCCGCTACCCAGGTCGAGTATGGTCTCACCTTTTTTGATGCTGGCAATGGCGCGAGGATTGCCGCAGCCTAAACCCATATCGGCACCTTCGGGCACATTATCAAGATCATTTTCGCTGTAGCCTAGCCGTGTCGAAACCAGTGCGTTGATGGCTGCGTCATCTGAAACACCGCAGCAGCTGGACCCTGTGCCACAGCTGTTACCTTCATTGCTGGCTTCGGCGACCTGTGAGTAACTGTCTCGTACATTCTGACGAATTTCATCGGCTTGTTGTTGGCTTGTTGCCAGTTCTGGAGGTTGGCTCATGATTAAGGTCCGGTTAAGTTGTTTGAAAATATACCTTGCAGCTGCTGCATTGCATCAGTGTTGACTGAGCAAAATACTTGTTTGCCCTCACGTTTCATGTGAATCAGTCCTGCACGGTTAAGTTCTTTTAAATGGTGAGATAAGGTTGATGCGGCGATATCGAGTTGCGAATCAAGGTCGCCAACACAGCAGCTCAGTACTTCATCGCTAGCACAGCTGGTCCCTGGTGTGCAGCAGCTTGTAAGGATGTTGTATATCTTCAGGCGGTGGCTGTTTGCCAGTGCCTTGAATACATCAACGAGCTGATCGGATGCTATAGCGTCTGATTCTATTGTTTTATAGTTCGACATATTTCGAATTATAATAGTATAAAAGATAAATGCAAGCATTTTTTTGCGGTATGATGAGTTTACTTGGCAGCCGCTTATTAATAGACGATATCCACCTGTAGATTTCAAAAATGCGACAACAATTAACTGACGAAGAAAGACACGGGCTTGAGCAGCGTCTGTTTGAGATAAAACAGGAACACCGTGATCTTGATGATGTAATCGGTCGTTTGTTGTTGACGCCGGATGTTGAAGAGCTGCAACTGAAACGTTTTAAAAAACGTAAACTGATGCTTAAAGACCGAATTTCACAGCTGGAAAATGCCCTGATTCCTGATATTCTCGCTTAGGTTTCTGCTAAGAGTATTGTACGGTTGATGAAATGAATTATTGTTCTAATTGCGGTGAAAAAGTCAGTTTTATCACCCCTGACGGTGACAATCGTCAGCGTCATGTTTGTGGCAGCTGTCAGACTATCCATTATGAAAATCCAAAAATAGTAACCGGTTGCATTGCGCAGTGGCAGGATAAGGTTTTGTTATGTAAGCGCGCGATAGAGCCCAGGCATGGTCTGTGGACCTTACCTGCAGGTTTCATGGAAAACAGTGAAACCAATATGCAGGGCGCGGCAAGAGAAACCTTAGAAGAAGCGAATGCACAGATTGAGAATATGCAGTTATTCTGTGTCTTCAGTATCGCTCATATCAGTCAGGTCTATACCATGTATCGTGGTGACCTGGTGCAGGGAGATGCTAGTCCGGGTGTTGAAAGTCTTGAGGTTGCGCTGTTAAATGAAAATGAAATACCCTGGCAGGATATCGCCTTTCATGTCATCGCTGAAACGCTGAAGTTATATTATCAGGATAAAAAGCAGGGCAGTTTTAATACGCATTATGGTGACATCATTAAGCTAGATGATAAAACCTTTAAAGTTAATTACTTTTAGTATTAAGCCGTGGTTAATTATAGCTATGGTTAATTGTTTTTTAAATTAATATCACCCTTAAACGAAATATCTTTTTTAGCTTTTAAGTTAAAAATAAGCTGATAAAAACTCAATTCATTTTCTAATGACTGCTTGATGGTCTCTGCTTTTCTAAACCCATGTTGTTCGCCTGCAAAAAATTGTGCGGCAACGATTAAACCTTTCTCGTCGAGCGCTGCAAACATGCTTTCAGCCTGTTGCTTGGGCACAACTTTATCTTCGATACCTTGAAAAAATATAACCGGGCAATTGAGTTGTTCGGTGCAGTTGATAGGAGAGCGTTGTTGGTATATTGCTTTGTTCTCAGGATAGGGGCCGATAAGACGATCCAGATAATGTGATTCGAATTTATGCGTATCACTGGCCAGGCTGGTTAATTCTGAGATACCATAATAGCTGGCGCCGGCAGAAAATACATTTTCAAAGGTGAGTGCGGATAAGACTGTGTAACCACCGGCGCTGCTGCCGCGAATGATTAGTTTGCTTTTATCCGCAAGTCCATGCTCGGCTGCGTACAATGCTGCGTCGCAGCAATCCTCGACATCAAGTTTCCCCCAGTTATTGTTAAGGCGCAGACGGTAGTCTTTTCCATAACCAGTGCTGCCACTGTAGTTAACGTCGAGTAATGCGAAGCCGCGCGAAGTCCAGAATTGTTTTTTTGGATCAAGAGCAATGCTTGATTGTCCTGTAGGGCCGCCATGACAAATGACGATCAATGGAGGCTTATCACGGTCATTAATTTGATAATCTGGATTAGTCGGTGGGTAATAATTTGCGTGAACCTCAAGTCCATGCCGATTACTAAAAGTGATTGCTTGAGCGACAGAGAAATATTTTTCTGAGACGGAGAGTTTGCTGGAACTTTTTATTACTCTGTAAGAGAGAGAAGGTGATTTGCTTTCATCGATACTGGCGGATGTTAATTGCGGGAAGCATTTGCCGGAAGCTGCGATGAATGCGATGTTATTTTTATTTGCAGTGATTGAGCTGAAGTTCTGCCAGGGAGTCGTGATTGATGTAAGTTCCAATGTTGAGTCTATTGATAATATGGCTAGTGTAGACTGCGCTTTTGATTGATAGCAGCACACTATCTTTTCGTTATCGATAAAGGCGTATGTTGACTGTGCGAATACCCATTGTGGTAAGCCAAACTCTTTTTCGCCAGTTGTTAATTGTTCTGATTTTGCTGTGCTTTCATTGTAACGGTATATGTGCCACCACTTTGTGGCGTCAGAGATATAATACAAAATATCATCCGGTGACCATTGTGGTTGAAAAATTGAGATATTATCTGAGCCGGCTATATGCTGCTGACTGGTTAATTTTCCTTTATTGTTGATGTGTCCCAGATAAAGATTGTTTCCATCCCATGGCATATTCGGGTGGTCCCATGATTGCCATGATAATTGAGAGCAGGAAGTGTTCATTTTTGGGCTGGCATAAAAGTCACAACCAGACACTAATGTATTGATTGAACCTGTTTGAATGTTAATTTCAACCAGTGAGTTGGTTGTCTGGTTATTATCATGTGCCTCACAAACAGCTATTAATCGACGATTTATTTTGTCGTAACAGAGGTCAGCAAAGCGATTGTCTTTACTGCTTGTTATGCGTGAGACGAGGCTATTTTCTAATAGATAGATATCCTGATCGCTGTCATTGACAAAAAATATCAGATTATTATCGCTGCAGTAACAGCCACCACCATACTCGTGTACGCGAGAGCGTGCGCTGTAGGGGGTGGGTAGGAAGTCTATGGTTTCGTGCTCAGTAACTTTTACTATCACACAGCGACCATTTTCTTGCGGGCGTCGTTCTATGTAGAAAAGTGCGTCATCCGTTAATCGCACTTCATCGATGGAGACGCTATCACTGACGATAAGATCTGTTGAAATCTCAGAAGGCCAGTTGCCGGGTGTCAGGTGTGTTGTGTTATCTGAGTTCATTTTGTGATGTTGAGGTAAGAGACTTAAGGTTATAAGTGATATTTAGTTTCAGTTGATCCAGATATTAATAGTATTTAACAGTTGAAAACGCTATTCTAATAAATATGGAACTATCTTGTTTGTCACAATCTGCATTATTTAATAAAGGGTTATTGTCGTGTTGCTAGAAGTTGCTGGCGGGCTTGTTGTCAGCGGTATAGTGCTGATGGTTGTCGGCATATTTATTGCCCGACAGTATACCTTGAGAGCCAAGCTTGTTACCGCTTTTCTAATCATCGTACTGGTCTCATTGTCGGTTCTTGCCGTGCTCAATAGTTACCTGATGAGTGAAAGTTTGACTGAAGGCGCTAATAAAGCCTTGAATTCTGCAGCGAGAAATTATGCGGAGCGAATTGATCAGTTCAATAGACAAAATGAACATTTTTTAAAAACTGAAGCCAGCTTACCTGCGATCATATGGTTTTTAACGCGTAAAGCAGAGCCGCCCTTTAACCGCCAGACTTTGCTGGAAATATTACGTGCCTTAAAGTCTCGACAAGATACAGCAATCTACTCGTATGCAATACTTAATGCACAAGGTATTAATATCCTGGATACGGACTCGTCGAATATTGGTATTGATGAGAGTGAGCATCCTTATTTTCATCAGTTGACTGATGCTGCCCGACCCACCAGAAGAGAAACAGTCAGTAGCGGAGCAGCCAGTTATCGTTCTCCTATCATCTTCGAAAACGACAGGTCAGTTATCATATTTAGCAGCGTGATTAATGATCTGTCCGGAAAGATGATAGGCGTCCTGCGGGCGAAGTACGATGCTTTAATATTTGGTACCTTGTTTAGTAGAACCAAGGGAATGGTTGGTCGTGGCTCTTTTGCAGTACTGCTCGACGAAAACAACCTGCGTCTTGTACACGGTCGCCGTAATGACCTTAAATATACCCTTGCCAGTGAATTAAGTGAAGAAAAGCTACAGTCTCTTATAGAGCTGAAACGTGTGCCAATGAATGCAACGGGCGCGTTTATCGAATACACCGAATGGACAAACAAAGTTAAAACAGCGAGTTTTAGTAATCCAATTATAGAGACCAGGTTCTATGGCTTAGGTACATCACAGTTCCTGTCTGCAGTTGTTAATTTGGAAACTGCCCCCTGGACAATTATTGTTTCGATACCAGAAGATGTGTTTTTAGAGCCAGTTGTTGAACAGACGCAAAGTGCTTTTTTATTGGTCGCTTTAATTGTCTCGCTGGTGGTGCTGATTGTTATGGCGGCAACTCAACTGTTACTGGGCCCAGTTAGACGCTTAACGCAAGTGGTAAGAAATATAGCCGATGGCGACCTGCAGGCGAAAGCACATATAGAAGCGAATGACGAGATAGGAAGTCTGGCCGGTGCTTTTAATGATATGACTCAGAACATCGCCAAGCTTATTATTGATCTGGAAGATGAAGCGGGTAGCCATAAACTTACGGCAGAAAATTTAAATAAACTGTCACAGGCGATTGAGCAAAGTCCGGTGTCTGTAATGATTACAGACCTTAAAGGGACGATTGAATACGTTAACCCGCAACTTTGTAAGATAACAGGTTATAAGCTTGAAGAGCTGATTGGACAAAATCCTCGAATATTGAAGTCTGGTCATACAGCTGAAATACAGTTTAAAAATATGTGGAACGCGATAACTTCCGGTCAGTCATGGACTGGTGAGCTCTATAATAAAAAGAAAAATGGTGACCTGTTCTGGGAGAACGTCACCGTTTCACCCATCAAAAATAAAGAAGATGTAAGCACGCATTACCTTGCGATTAAAGAAGATATCTCATTACGCAAAGACTATGAGGAGCGATTACTGTATCAAGCTAGTTATGACAAGTTAACAGATTTGCCAAATCGTTCTCTGGCATATGACAGGGTGCAGCAGGCAATAGCAAATGCTATTCGTGAAGAAAGGCATATCGCTGTGCTTTATATGGACTTTGATCACTTCAAAAACATTAACGATACTTTGGGGCATGAAGCGGGTGATGAATTCTTGCGTTATATGGCCGGGCGATTGAAAGGCTGTGTGCGTGATTTTGATACAGTGGCACGCTTAGGCGGTGACGAGTTTTTGATAATGCTGGTTGATATCGATCATGGTGATAATAATACGGAACCATTTGCTGATGTAGTCAGACGAAAAACAGAAGAGATCCTGAAGCTTGTGGCTAAGCCATGTGTCATTCATGATATGGAGTTTTCGGTAACGGCTAGTGTAGGTATCGCTGTTTTCCCACAAGATGGTGATGACCCTTATGTGTTACTAAGGAATGCGGACACGGCTATGTACCGTAGCAAGCGTAAGGGACGAAACACTTATGAAGTGTTCACACCAGAGATGGGTGACGTTGTTATGAAGCGTGTTGAAATCGATAACAAATTGCGACATGCGCTGGAGAATGATGAATTCTATTTGAAATACCAGGCCTTGATGGATGCGGATTCGCAAAAAATAGTTGGTGCGGAAGCGCTCATTCGATGGAACGATAAAGAATTGGGCGAAGTTTCACCGGATGAATTTGTGCCGCTGGCGGAAGAAAGTGGCCTGATAGTGGATATCGGTGACTGGGTACTGGATACCGCATTGTCTAACGTGAAAAAGTGGCGTGATAGCTCAGATGACAAAGATTTATATGTTGCTATAAACTTGTCCAGCCGTGAATTCAGAGGCAAAGATATTGTTAAAAATATCGCGGACAAATTGAAGCATTACGATTTGCCGGGCACCAGTCTTGAGCTGGAAATAACAGAAAGGTTATTGATGAAAGATGTGCCGCATGTAATAGCAATATTAAATCAGTTTAAAGAGATGGGTATACGTCTGTCGATTGATGATTTTGGTACGGGTTATTCATCCTTGAGTTATCTGAAGCGTTTTCCCTTTGACGTGTTAAAAATTGATAAATCTTTTATTGATGATATCGGTGAAGATGAGGAAGATGCTGCACTGTGTGATGCTATTATTGCGATGGCGCATAGCCTGGGATTGAGCATCATCGGTGAAGGTGTTGAAACAAAAGAGCAGTTTAAGTTTTTAGATAAGCGCGGCGTGGAAACGATTCAGGGTTACTATGTCAGTGAACCTATGGTTAACGATGAGTTTATGAAGTTTATTGCTATATCTGAGTGGACTGAATCAACGATGTAACCAGTCATCATCTCATGGCTTGGTCATTAAGTTTTTTTATCATCAAGATTTTTCTGTGGCGTGTGCTTAATAGTAAAGCGGTCAGCAGCAATAGATAGTTGTGGTTGAGTGAACCTAAGATATCAAGAATGTCGCTGTCGCTATTGCCCGGGCTGGCTGGGTTGGTAAGAATAGAGTTATCGGCAGATGTGCTGGCTGTGGCAATAGTACCAAAGGCAATGAATTCAATATCGGCTGTATTGTTTGTTGTAATATTAATGCTTTCTATCGCGCCCTCTACAGGACCCTGATATGCCACTGGTACTATCGGGTGCGGTGTCTGAAATGATGCGTCAGAGATTGATAGCGAGTAAGGGCCGATGCCAGAGCCGCCGTTAAATAATGTGTTAATCGAATTGGCGTGTAGCGTGTAATTACCTGCAGGTAATAGTAGTTTAAAAAAACCAGTACCTTCTTTTAGATAGTCAGAAACAATACTGTAGGTATCACCAGTGGCTAAATTTTCCGCCCAGATATTAGCGCCAAGTATGGGGAAGCCATTTTCACTGATAAAAAAACCTTGAACAATGCCGAAACTATTATTGATTGTCGCTACCGGATATAACGCGGAAATGGCAGCAATATCATCTGAGTGCAAGGTTTCGACATCGCGACAAACAAATGGGTACATCACTGGATAATCAAGGCTGGCAGCAGTGCTGCATATACGAGGTGAGCCAAAATCTGTTTCCTGATTATTAATGTTCACTTGCGTGTGATCAAGACCAACAAAATGACCGATTTCATGTGTGATGAGTAATTTCAATTCTGTTGTAGTCCGGCCAAGATCTTTGCCGTTGATAACCGCGTAACCTTCATCAAAATGGCTGGCGCCAATGGTAAGAATCGATGCGGCAAAACCGATGGTGGAGTCACTTTGCCCGACACCGAAATAGGCATCGATAATCTGCCCGTCGTCATCGTATACGATGGGGTTCAGATTGTCATCAGCATGAAACTCGCTATCATCAACAGCGGGTAAATAATCTTCAAAATTGCTGAGGTCTATGTCTTCTGTAATCAGTGTTGTGTTGATGCCTAAGTTAATCGTTGTCGTGCTGACTGTGTTCCATAGGTCAAAAGCTTCACGCATAAGATCATATGCGGCGCTATTATCTAATAAGCCAAGTTTTCCGGTCTCAACATGTACCGTTATGCTGGGGTTTAAATAATTAACCGGCGTATTTCCATCAGAGCCTTCAAGCACCAAAGGGCCACCGGCAAATGCCTGGTTGCCAATAACAAGACTTGAAAATACAATGAACGTTTTACTGCTGAAAAACATAATATTTATTTGGAATTGTAGGCGCGAACCGTATTAATGAAATCATCCAGTCGTGCTTGCGATGGATTGTCGGCGTGAACCGCCAATGGTATTTGGCTAGCACGGTTAAGTTGTCTTGCTGACGCTGGCTGGTTTAAGTGTTGGCCATTACTAACAATAATTTCATCATCAATTGTTGTCATAGCGAAACGTCCCTGATGAAGTCCTAATGGACTGCTAAAGCCGAGTGAGGATTTATCAGGTAGAAAAACCACATAGTCCTTTCCGGGTTGAAACTCGGGTACACCGTGGATGAGTAATCGTGTTTTACTGTTAGCGTGATAACCGCCAATCTGTTTTATTGTATGTATCTCACCGGTATTGCCTTTGATTAATTCGGCGACATTAAATTTAGTCACTGTTGCGATGCGCCCGCTGGTTTCATCTTTTATAACTTCGTTGCTAATCGCTGTACCGTAAAAAATCAGCGTGGCACGGGTGGACAGTTGTTCGAGACTAAGTGGTAGCAAACTGGTCGCAGAAACCATGGGTATGGAAAAAATATTTATTGCTAGGATGAGAATGATGGTTGAAAATTTCATAATGGCTCTTGATTTATTCTGCTCGACTAACTCCGCTTGACTAACTCCGCTCGTTTATATCGACTTAGTACTATTTATTTGCCAGGGTGTTTGGTTTTGGGTAAAGGGATTGTATTTAAGCGCATTTAGTATGTTTGTAGTGTTGCTGAATTACATCGCTTATTCTATGTGACGTAATTTAACCAACCGTTCAGCGTGCTGTTGTGACGGAGTTAACTCTATGACAAACATCCTCTGTAAATGTTCCATGTATCGTTTTACGGGTGATAAAAGTGATGCCTTACTATATATCACTATATATTAATTTTACGGTGAATTAAATGCGTTAGCTCGTCGAGTGCTAAGGCTATCGTTGGTCTGATTGTTCAGCAACCGCCTAGCGGGTTATTCGGTGCAGCTGGCAGAGCTTAGTTGACCACTGTTTGACAGTTCCTCGGTGAAACCAAATTTCATTGGGTCCGTCAGTCGTTGTGTATAAATGATACCGTCCAGATGGTCACATTCATGCTGGACAACTCTGGCATGAAAATCATCAGCAATAACATCGATAGGACTGCCGTTGGCATCAAATCCGGTGTAACGGATTGAGGTGTAACGAGAGACCATACCACGCATTCCCGGCACACTTAAACAGCCTTCCCAGCCATCTTCTTTGTCTTCATTTAACGCGGTTATTTGAGGGTTGATTAGTATTGTTTTAGGTATGGCGTTACTGTCAGGATAACGGGGATTGTCATCAAAACCGAAAATAACAACGCGCAGGCCGATTCCAATCTGAGGTGCAGCCAGACCAGCGCCATCTTCTGCCGCCATGGTGTCGAACATATCTTCGATCAGCAGGTCGAGCTCGGGGTTATTAAAGTCACTGACTTCACTCGCTACCTTTAATAGTCGCGGATCGCCCAGACGTAAAACAGGTTGAATTGCCATGATAATTCTTATGGTTATTTGAAATTGTTAAATATGATAAAATTAAGCTCTATTTTAGCTACTTTTATGAAGTAAAGTCTTCATTTTATTGATAATTATGTCTGCAGTCACCCCTGATACAAGCCCCAATACAACACCTGAGCAACAACTGTTACGCACCAAGAAAGTGATGGATGCGCTTGATGAATGGGGGCTGAGTGGTGAGCAGATACTTGTCGTTCTTGATCTTCCTGAATCAGAACGTAGTCGTCATCTGGCTAAGTACCGTAAAGACACACCTTTTCCTAGTGATGAAAAAGTGACCTGCCGGGTAGCTTTTTTATTGGGTATTATAGATGCTCTGCGTACGACTTATCCGCGTAACCTGCAGATGGGTGCACGTTGGATGGCGGAGCCACATGTGCGGTTGAAAAACAGATGCCCACTACAGGCAATGTTGGAAGATGGTGAAACGGGCGTTGTTGCTGTTTTATCCGAGCTCGACTGTGCGTATGCCTGGGAACTGAGCGGTTCTAAAATCAATTAGTGGGTTTGCTGTTGAGTCAAAAGAGACGTTTTAAGTAGGCAGTTATCAGTTTTAAGTTAAAAACAAAATAACCGAAAAGCCACAGGCTATGTAGTAAAAGCTAAGGTTTTTCTTTTGCTGACGACTGCAAACTGCCAACGTCTCTTACTGGCCATAAGCAGCCTATCAAGATATCTTTATACTACCTAAAGGGCTGTGCGTCTGCTTTATCCAGTTTGTGGGTTTCATTGATTAGTGTTTTGATGAATTCCTGAAAGCTGTCTGACTGTTGCTGTAGGTTTAATACTCTAAATTCGGCTTTAAAGCTCAGATGTAATTCACGACCGCCCGTATCGTTATCTAACGCATCTATATTTAGTGGGTCTGTAATTATAAGTTTTTCTTTATTAAATCGTACGCTTTGCGTATTTCCTGAGTTTTTTCTGTGGCTAGTTGAATCATCTCATCAGGTAAGCCTTTAGAGACCAGTTTGTCCGGGTGATGTTGGCTCATTAAACGACGGTATGCTTTTTTGACTTCAGCTTCGCTGCTGTCTTTAGTGATGCCGAGTATTTTGTATGCCTGTGTAAGCGTGAGCGAATCACTGGCGCTGGCCTCTTGCGCATTGGCCATGCTGAACAGATGGTCGATCTGGCCGCGAGAAAAACCGAGGTTCTTACCAATGGTATATAGAACACGTTTTTCACTATCATCTACTTTGCCGTCTGCCAGTGCTGTGGCAATCTGAATTTCGACGAACATCTGAATAAGATTGCGCCGACCATGACACTCTTTTCTAAACTGATGAAGGATTTCCTCAAGTGGAAAATCATCAGACTTACCTTGATCAAAAAACTTGATGGCAGCCTTGCGCTGTTCTGCAGATAGCTGCATCTGCGCCATGATGTTCTTTGCTGCTGAAATTTCCTGCGGACTAACGTGTCCGTCAGCTTTAGCGACATGGCCCATAACAGAAAATGTCGTGGTAAAAAATGCAGCCTGTACACGTTCCTGATTGCCAGTATCAAACTGGTCGCCCATTTTTATGCCACGATCCAGATTGCCGCCAAGTGCAGCGCCAATCATTGCGCCTATGGGACCGCCAAAGACAAAACCTAAAGTACCGCCTATAAATGTACCCCACCAAGCCATCAGTTATTCCTCATGTGAAAATTAGTGTGCAATATTAACATTAAACAGGCAACTGGAATGTAGTGACGCGGATGAAGGCGTTAAGACTGTAGATTGTTTATATGCAGAACCAGCAGGTCCTGCATTTGTTCGGTGGTCTCGGTTTCCAGTAATAGCTGTTTTTCTTTATTGCTTATTGGCAGCAGCTCGCTGAGTCGATAGCAGATATCGGCTGTATTATTAAAGTCTATTTTGTCTTCGTATTGCTTGGCAAAAGGATGGTTTAATAATTGTTTTAAAGTTTCTGATAGCGGTTTTAAAGTATCGGGTAAGGCAGGGTTGTTATCCAACGTTGATTTGATAGGTGAGACTTCTGCAAACAATAAGCCGTCATCTCTAACTGAACTTTCTGATAAATGTGCCCGGTACTTAGCTTGTATGCTAATGCCGAGCAGGCCGTTTGGTAAGGATTCCCAGTCTATTATTTCAACATAGCAGCCGGTGCAATATATTTGCGGCGTTGTTCCAACTTCTTTGCCTTCACTAATCAACACGCTGATAAATCCACTCTGTTGCTTCATGCAGTCTTTAATCAGCGTTAGATAGCGTTGCTCAAATATCTGTAACGGCAGGATACTGCCTGGAAATAGTACGGTGTTTAGGGGGAATAGAGCGTGTTTCATTGTTATATTATGCCTTACCGATGTTTTATTATATAACCTAAAATCTTTGGATATTAATGTCTGAGTTCAACAGCCAATCTGTACGTGATTTAGCATGGGCAATTTCAAGTCCGCCGCTTATCTCGAATATTTTGTCTTCATGTAGGTGGCCGCAAGCGGAGTGGTTTCAACATTTATATGAGGAATCATTGCAGTGGTTGCATTTGGTTGATGAGGATCCTGCTGAGCTTGAGGGCTTACTTAGTGGTCAAAAGGACCGGCGTCTGGGCAAATATTTTGAGACGCTATGGGCCTACTGGCTTACCAATAATCCGCGTTATGACCTGCTTGAGCAAAACTTACAGATTATTATTGATGGCGAGACGCTGGGTGAGATAGATTTTATTATTTTCGATAAGGTGAAGAAGCAAACTTTGCACTGGGAGCTTGCGGTTAAATTTTATCTGGGTACGGATGATACTTTGATGATGGAAAATTGGTACGGACCCCATTCTAGTAATCACTTGGGCCGAGACCGGTTAGATTTAAAAGTTAAGCATTTAATTAATCATCAGAGTGTAATTAGTAAGCAGAGCCGTGTCGCAGAATGGTTAAGGCGTAGAGGTATATGCATTGATGGGTGTGCCGTTATATTAAAAGGCCGGTTATATTACCCATGGTCTAAATACGTGGCAGATGAAACTGCTTTAAGTCTCCTCTCACCACCGCAGTGTGATGTAGAACATCAGCGTAGCTGGTGGCTAAACACCAAAGAATTTGATCAGTTCTTTGATGATGATGAGTCTTTTATGCCATTGATAAATCAGGGGTGGCTGGAAAGAATTCCGACACCCTGTGTAAAGAAAGTCTATATAAAAAAAGACATATTTGAGACTGGCTCTAATAAATTAATGCAATTTCCCTTGCAGTTAAACCTCTGCAAGCCTTGTCGTAGCTTGGATAGAGTGTTCTTAACCGACCTGGATTGGCCGTGAAAAATAATATGACAAAATTACAGGTTTTGGGTTTCTTTTTCAAATAGATTGGTTATAATACAGGCATGAACACATTAAATATTACATTTCCACTCGAGCGCAGCGACGTTGTTTCTATGTTGCAGTATTTTAAAATTTCACCAACACGTCAGCGTGTGGAGATAGCTGAGTATTTATTTCAGCGTCCTCAGCACCTGTCAGCAGAAAAAATTCTTGATGGCGTAACCGGTGCAGGTAATCGTGTTTCTCGTGCTACGGTTTACAACACCATGGGTTTATTTGCCAATAAAGGTGTCGTGCGTGAAGTGCTGATTGATAGAGAACGTGTTTTTTATGATTCAAACCCTGACGTTCATCAGCATTTATACAATGTTGATACCGGTGAGCTAACAGATGTTTATGATGCACAGGTAAACCTGGTCTCTGAACCAGAGCTGCCAGAAGGTGTGCGTATCATCAATACCGATATTGTTTACAAGGTAACGTCTAAGTAGTTTTAGATGCGGTAAACAATATTCTGTTGAGAGAATATGAAACCTGTTCATGCAAATGAGCGGGTTTTTTTATGTCCAGGGATGGACGGTATTGCGCAAGGAGCCAGGGAAGGCGGTGCGCTTATGTACAGGATGTACGGTATGCCGCAAAAAAAGCCAGGAAAGGCGGTGTGTCAATGCTTAGAGAAGCAGGTAATGTAAGTGTGAATAAATTCGCGGCTGCATTTTTAAGTAATTCTGATTAATAGGGTTTATTGAAATCATAGGGGGAAATGCAAAGCAATAATGGCCTTTATTGGTGCAAAGTGCACCTCACTTGTGGTAAAAAGGCACCCGAGTTTCTTTAGTCAAAGAATGCACCAAAAAGCAGGAGTTGAAATGAAATTAATTAAGGCAATTATCAAACCTTTTAAGCTGGACGATGTGCGTGAAGCGTTATCAGAGGTCGGTGTAACGGGTATCACAGTGTCTGAAGTGAAAGGCTTCGGGCGTCAAAAAGGCCACACGGAACTTTATCGCGGTGCCGAGTATGTGGTCGATTTTCTGCCCAAAGTTAAAGTGGAAACAGTTGTAGATGAGGATTCGGTAGAAAAAGTTATCGAAGCTATCAGTAAAGCAGCCAATACCGGAAAAATTGGTGATGGCAAAATTTTTGTTTTAAATGTCGAGCAAGCAGTGCGTATCCGTACTGGTGAATCTGGCAGCGAAGCGCTTTAATTAAAACAAAGAAAAAATAAATAAATAAGAAATAGTGTGCTGGAATTGTTCAATACGATGCCAAATATACACGCCATCTTTGGGGAAAAGAAATAATGAAAATTTTTAATACGGTGATAACGGCGCTGACCTTGTTACTTCTGCCGATAATCGTACAAGCTGATACATTAGATAGTGGTGATACGGCATGGATACTAACGTCAACTGCGTTAGTTCTATTTATGACGTTGCCCGGTCTTGCTCTATTCTATGGCGGTCTGGTTCGAGCGAAAAATGTACTGTCTGTTTTGATGCAATGTTTTGTCATTGCCTGTGTCGTCAGCATTATATGGGTGGTGTATGGTTATAGCCTGTCTTTTGGCGATGGCGGTTCGATGAACGCCTGGATTGGTGGTCTGGATAATGCGTTTTTGGCAAATGTCAGCCGTGAATCTATGAGCGGAACTCTGCCCGAAAGTGTTTTTGTTATGTTCCAGATGACCTTCGCGATAATAACGCCAGCGTTAATTATTGGTGGTTTTGCCGAGCGTATGAAATTTTCAGCGATGTTGATGTTCAGTGTTATCTGGGTGACAGTGGTTTATTTCCCAGTCTGTCATTGGGTATGGGGCGGTGGTTGGTTAGCAGAAAAAGGCTTGCTGGATTTTGCAGGTGGTACCGTCGTGCATATTACAGCAGGGGTTGCGGCTTTAGTTGCTGCAATGGTTCTGGGTAATCGAAATGGTTTTCAGACATCTGCAATGATGCCGCATAACATGACCATGACGGTAACCGGTGCG
>JAUVDN010000109.1 GCA_030595325.1 Gammaproteobacteria bacterium
GGCGCCATTCCTAATATCGAGACTGTTTCAACGGGTTCACTTAACCTCGATATCGCTTTAGGCATAGGTGGTTTACCAAAAGGCCGCGTGGTTGAAATATATGGTCCTGAATCATCAGGTAAAACAACATTAACCTTGCACGTGATTGCGGAAATGCAAAAAGCCGGCGGTACTGCAGCATTTATTGATGCGGAGCATGCACTTGATCCAGTTTACGCTGGGAAGCTGGGTGTGAATATTGATGAGATGCTGGTCTCACAACCTGATACGGGTGAACAAGCGCTGGAAATCACTGACATGCTGGTTCGTTCAGGTGCGGTAGACATCGTGGTTATCGACTCGGTAGCCGCATTGACACCTAAAGCTGAGATCGAAGGCGATATGGGCGACTCACACATGGGTCTGCAAGCTCGTTTAATGTCTCAGGCACTGCGTAAGCTAACAGGTAACATCAAGCGTTCGAATACACTGGTTATCTTCATCAATCAGATTCGTATGAAGATTGGCGTAATGTTCGGCAGTCCTGAAACCACAACGGGTGGTAATGCACTTAAATTCTACGCCTCTGTTCGTTTGGATATCCGTCGTATCGGCGCGATTAAGAAAGGTGATGAGATTGTCGGCAATGAGACCAAGGTTAAAGTGGTTAAGAATAAAGTGGCGCCACCGTTCAAGTTGGCTCACTTTGAGATTCTTTACGGTGAAGGTATTTCCCATGAAGGTGAGCTGATCGATTTAGGTGTTGAGCACAAGCTAATTGAGAAAGCCGGTGCCTGGTACAGCTACAATGGTGACAAGATCGGCCAGGGTAAAGAGAAAGTACGTGTTTTCTTGAAAGATAACCCTGATATTGCTGCAACTATTGAGAAGACCTTACGCGAAAAACTATTAACCAAGCCAGATGCCAGCGGTGAAGAAGCTGAATTAGGTGCGGTTGAAGAGGCAGCATTAGAAGAAGCATAAATAGTGCGGTGTGAACACCAAATGTATTTTGGTGAATCTACTGGTAAAAACTCCCGCATGGCGGGAGTTTTTTTATATGATTTCAGGTATTGAACCTTGAGTGCTAAATCGGTTGCAGTTAGGTTGTTATCTCGACGTGAACATTCCGCGTTTGAAATTCGACATAAGCTGCATAAGCGTGATTTTGATGACAAAGAAGTTGCGCAGGCTATCATCGAGTTACAAGAAGGCGGGTGGCTGTCGGATGAACGTTTTGCTGAAGCCTATATTCGAATGCGTCAGATAAAAGGATTTGGACCGATTCGCATAGCAATAGAGCTGAATGAGCGCGGTGTAAAAGAAGGTATTGTTGATGATTACATGTATGCTGGTGACGAAGACTGGCAGCATACATTAGAGCAGCAGTATCAGAAAAAATATAAAAATAGATCCATCGAAGATTTTAGTGATAAGGCAAAACGAATACGCTTTTTACAATATCGGGGTTTCCCGCTTGATGCAATATATAAGATTGTAAAAGATTAGTTAAATCAATAATTTGAAGTTATTACTTAAAGTAAAATAACATGAGTATACCAGCGGTGAAAACAAACGCAGAATCTAGTTCAGCATTGAGGCAGGCATTCCTTAACTACTTTAACGATAAAGGGCATGAGGTTGTGAGCAGCAGTTCACTGGTCCCTGGCAATGACCCTACCTTATTGTTTACCAATGCCGGTATGGTGCAATTTAAAGACGTCTTTTTAGGACGGGATAAGCGTGATTACACCCGTGCAACGTCCAGTCAGCGCTGTGTTCGCGCCGGTGGCAAACATAACGATTTAGAGAATGTCGGTTATACCGCACGCCACCATACCTTTTTTGAAATGCTGGGTAACTTCAGTTTTGGTGATTACTTTAAAGAAGATGCAATCAAATATGCCTGGGAGTTTTTAACTGATGTTGTTGGTTTACCAGCTGAAAAACTCTGGATCACAGTATATGCAGACGATAAGGAAGCGGAAGACATCTGGTTGAATACCGTCGGAGTCAGTGCCGAACGTTTTAGTCGTATCGGCGATAAACCGGGCAAAAAATACGACAGTGATAATTTCTGGGCGATGGGCGATACCGGTCCCTGTGGTCCTTGTACCGAAATATTTTATGATCACGGCGCAGATATCTGGGGTGGGCCGCCAGGCACACCGGAAGAAGACGGCGACCGTTACATAGAAATCTGGAACCTGGTGTTCATGCAATACAACCGCAGTGCTGAGGGTGAGATGAACAAACTGCCTGCGCCATCGGTCGATACTGGTATGGGGCTGGAGCGTTTGGCTGCTATCTTGCAGGGCGTACATAATAATTACGACATCGATATTTTCCAGCACCTTATAAAAGCGGCGGCAAAAGCAACCAATACGTCTGATCTAGAGAATAAATCACTGCGCGTTATCGCTGATCACATCCGCTCTTGTGCATTTTTATGTGTTGATGAAGTAATGCCTTCGAATGAAGGCCGTGGTTATGTTTTGCGCCGTATTATTCGCCGTGCCTGCCGTCATGGTCATCAGCTGGGCATGGACGGTTTGTTCTTCTACAAATTGGTGCAGCCACTGGTCGAAGTGATGGGTGAGGCTTACCCTGAACTGGTAAAAGCTCAAGCTAATGTCGAACGTATATTAAAACTGGAAGAAGAACGTTTTGCTGAAACACTAGATCATGGCATGAAGATTCTTGAAGAGGATATCAAAAATCTAAAAAATAAAACCATTACCGGTGGCATGATATCTGGAGAAACCTTGTTCAAGCTTTATGATACCTATGGTTTTCCGGTTGATCTAACGGCCGATATCGCACGCGAGCGTGAATTAGAAATTGATGAAGACGGCTTTGAAGCTTGTATGGAAGCGCAACGCGAACGTGGTCGCAGTGCCAGTCAGTTTGGTGTCGACTACAACAAAGACGTGCAAGTTGACTGTGACACGGTGTTTTGTGGTTACGATGAAATAAGACAGAGCAGCAATGTTGCTGAATTATTTAACGGCTCTGATTCTGTTGAAACCTTAAGTGAAGGTCAGCAGGGTATGGTAGTTTTAAATGAAACGCCATTTTATGGTGAGTCGGGTGGTCAGGTTGGCGACACTGGTTTGCTGTCTTCAGCAAATGCTACATTTATTGTAAAAGATACGCAAAAACAAGGCAAAAGTATCTTGCATATCGGTGAAGTGAAATCCGGTTCAATCAGTAAAGGTGATGAGCTGAGCGCAGAAATTGATTTAGACAGCCGTAAGTCAATCAGTAGAAATCATTCCGCGACGCATTTGATGCATGCAGCTCTACAACAGACGTTAGGTGATCATGTGTCGCAAAAAGGCTCATTGGTAGATGCTGATAAATTACGTTTTGACTTCGCTCATTTTGAACCAGTGAAACCAAGTGAGTTAAAACAGATAGAACAGATGGTTAATGCACAAATTCGCGGTAACAGTTCTGCACAAGCTGAAGAGATGGAATTAGAAGCAGCAAAGGCGTCTGGTGCCATGGCGTTATTTGGTGAGAAATATGACGATGTAGTTCGTGTGGTGTCGATGGGTGAGCAAGATGACGATAAATCATTTTCTACTGAGTTATGCGGTGGTGTTCACGTCGAACGTGTTGGTGATATCGGTTTCTTTAAGATTACCGCAGAAACAGGGATTGCTTCGGGTGTGCGTCGAATAGAAGCGGTTACCGGTCAAGCTGCAGTCAACTGGGTGGAAGCCAAAGACCAGCAAATAGATAATCTGGCACAATTGCTGAAAAGTGGTCGTGATGATGTTAATAGCAAAGTTGAACAGCTGCTGAGCAAACTTAAATCGACAGAAAAAGAACTGACTCAGCTAAAAGGTAAGATGGCTTCGCAAGCGGGCAGCGACCTATCCAGTCAGGCCGAAGAGTTCGGTGGCGCTAAAGTACTGGTGGCTCACTTGGATGGAGCAGACAGTAATACCCTGCGTGAGACATTAGATCAGCTGAAAAATAAACTGGGCACCGCAGCGATTGTGCTGGCGAGTGAGAAAGCAGGCAAGGTAACACTTATTGCAGGCGTGACCAAAGACCTGACTAAAACCATCAAGGCAGGTGATCTGGTTAATATAGCGGCGGCTGAAGTGGGCGGTAAAGGCGGTGGTCGCCCGGACATGGCACAAGCAGGTGGTAATAATCCTGCGGCAATACCACAGGCGCTGGATGCTGCGAAAGTCTGGTTGAAGGAGCAGTTATAATATTAGACTCTGCCATCACTAGGTGATAGCAAAAGATATTTTGTGCTAGTTACAATAATCGTTTTCGGCCATTAATTAACCTTCAATGAAATTATTTTCTACGTTTTTTCTTTTTAACTTAGGCAATGTTCGCGGAATGGCAAAAATCCGCTCCTACAATATAGCACTTACCTGTAGGAGCGAATTTTTTTCATTCCGCGAATTTTTGAGATCATTCGCCGTAAATTTGCCTTAATGACCACTATGACTAAACAACAGTCATCCAATACCTATATTTAATAATCAGCCATTCTTTTTCAGGTCATAACCCTTTGATTCATTGCAAGAATTAGTCATAACTTATATACTCACGGCTTTACAGCTTTAATTAAAATTTCACAGTTAATTCATGGCATTAATCGTTCAAAAATACGGCGGAACTTCGGTAGGTACTATCGAAAAAATTGGCAACGTCGCTGATAAAGTTGCTGCGTGTGCAAAAAATGGCGATCAGGTCGTTGTTGCTGTGTCAGCAATGAGTGGCGAGACCAACAAATTAATCGCTCTAGCTGATGAGATGAGTAAGAACAAACATGCACGTGAAATGGATGTACTGGTTTCAACAGGTGAGCAGGTAACAATTGCACTACTGACCATGGCATTATTAGACCGTGGCTGCGATGCGCGCTCTTATACCGGTGCTCAGATCCGAATGATTACCGATGATGTGCACGGCAAAGCGCGCATCAAAGAGATTCAAAGTGAAAAGATGAAAGCCGACCTGGACGCTGGTCGTGTAGTCGTGGTTGCCGGTTTTCAGGGCGTTGATGAGAACGGTAACATCACTACATTAGGTCGTGGTGGCTCCGATACAACTGCCGTCGCTATAGCCGCAGCATTGGGTGCTGATGAATGTCAGATATATACTGATGTTGATGGTGTTTACACCACAGACCCGCGAGTAGAGCCAAAAGCAAGAAAACTAGATCATATAACTTTTGAAGAAATGCTGGAAATGGCCAGTCTGGGTTCAAAAGTGCTGCAGATACGCTCAGTGGAATTTGCAGGTAAATATAATGTCCCATTACGTGTGTTGTCATCGTTTGAAGAAGGTGAGGGTACACTTATTGCATTGGAGGATGATGACGTGGAACAAGCGGTAATCTCAGGTATTGCGTTTAATCGCGATGAAGCACAGTTAACCATCAATGGTGTTCCCGATCAGCCGGGTGTGGCTTCAAAAATATTGGGTCCAGTGACCGATGCAAATATCGAAATTGACATGATCGTACAGAACATCTCTGAAGATGGTTGTACCGATTTTACCTTTACTGTGCATCGCAATGATTACGATAAAGCTCACGCTTTAATGGAAAAAGTGTCTAAAGAGCTAGGCGCTCAGAAGATGAAAGGTGATGATGCCATCGTTAAAATATCACTGGTTGGTGTCGGTATGCGCTCGCACGCGGGTATCGCGAATACCATGTTTGATACTTTGGCTAAAGAAAACATCAACATACGTATGATTTCTACTTCTGAGATTAAAATTTCGGTAGTGGTTGATGAGAAATATCTTGAATTAGGCGTGCGTTCTTTACATGACGCATTTGGTCTAGATAGTGACGGACAGCTAAAAAATCTGTAAAATAAAGACTTGTATAACACAGTGCCCTTGTTGTGTATAAATTAAAGGGTATATGGTAAGAATCGTGAACTCTCGCGCTGTTTGTGACTCTTATTTTTTCATTTGATACAACATGGAGATAAGGAAATGTTGATATTGACCCGTCGCGTTGGCGAAACTCTAATGATCGGTGACGAAGTTACCGTAACCGTGCTTGGTGTAAAAGGTAATCAGGTAAGAATTGGTATTAATGCACCCAAAGAGATTGCTGTGCATCGTGAAGAAATTTACGAACGTATAAAAGCAGAGCAATCAGAAGGTACAGCTCAAACTTAGTTGTTCTAAAGTTTATTAAAGCTCTTTACCTGTAAACAGAAGACAGGTATGCTTCGCACCCGGTGTGACGAGCATATCTGTTTTTTTTATGTGGGTTACATACAAAAAAGTAGCAAAAAAGTAGCAAAAAATTTTAAGTTAGAAAATAATGGAGAAGTGGCCGAGCGGCTGAAGGCGCGCCCCTGCTAAGGGTGTATAGTGTTTATAGCATTATCGAGGGTTCGAATCCCTCTTTCTCCGCCATATTTTTAATAACGAGGACTTGATAAGAGCCCTTGGTTTGACAAAATTGCCGGGAGCAATTTTGAGCATCAGCGGCTTTTGCTGATGGCCCCGACAAATTCGACAGGATCGAATTTGAACAGCCGATGAGGCTGGCCCGAAGGGTGAAGCACAGGACGTGCGGAATAACGGTGAGGGCATACCTACATGGATGTAGGGTAGTAGAGCAATGCAGGAGCAATTGCCGAGGAAGCCCGGAGTAATTCCTCTTTCTCTGCCATATATATTGACGCAACCATCAGAAACCTAGATAATGCGTCCTCGCAGATATGCGACAGAATATGCGCCTGTAGCTCAGCTGGATAGAGTACTCGGCTACGAACCGAGCGGTCAGGAGTTCGAATCTCTTCAGGCGCGCCAAATAACAAAGCCTCACCGTTTTTCGGTGGGGCTTTTTTATTTGGTTTGTTTGAAAGATTTGTTCGTAACCTAGAGTTTGAAAAAATCGTCGGGAAC
>JAUVDN010000107.1 GCA_030595325.1 Gammaproteobacteria bacterium
GCATAAACATTTGTAGAGGCCGCTAGAAAAAAAAGCATGATAAACATGTTTATAAACTTGAAAGTTTTCATTAGATATTCCTCTTAAGACCCTGACGGCTCTGGTGTAGTTGCTGATGCAGTTGCTGATAACGTAGGGTCACATGAAGCCGAAGGGTAACGAATACCCTGAGACTGTAATGATGTTGCTGTTTTAGCAGCATTACCACCACTGCCATCAATAACAAAATAGTTATAACTTAAACCACCGTCTTCCAGTGTTGTACCCAGACTTGCAGCACAGCCTGCGTAATTAACAACGGCTGTTAACGTGGAAGAACCTTTAGATACGTGAGTTACTTTCTGCTCAGCCGTCAAATCCGCAGGCTGGTAATTTATTGGTGAACCTGTGGATACACTGTAATCAAGCAATGACTGTACTGCATTAAATGCAACCTGGTGATGTTGCGAGTTGGCTGCTGCTTTTAACTCCATGCTTGCACTTTCCATTGATGCTACACCGATTAAGGTCAGTGCTGTCAGCATCACCAATGAAAGCACTAAAATCAAACCCTGTTGTTTAGCGGGGCGTGATGGCCCGCTATTCGACTGCCGGTACGACTGCTTGTATGACTGTCGATATGGCTGCTCTTTTATATCTATTCGTTTGTTTAATAACATAGTTTCACTCTATTTATAATCTAAGTATTAATCGCTAAAATTACAGCTGCTTCAAGTTTCTTAAACTGATTACGCTGGTAACCATAAAAAAACGGGGCTTGTCTACACCACCAAATTTAGTATCTACGCCTGCTATATTAAATGTTTTTGTAGTATCAATATTTTCCAGCTCCTCATCAGTCTGCATCACCAGCCATATCTTGGCGGCATACACTTCATTCCAGTTGGTGACATCATCGGGATTAACATAACGATCTGCAACCTGGTCACCATCAACATCTTCGCCAAATTGCACCTGCATAGCTGCCACACCAGAGACCAGCAACTGATTCTGCACCGATGGACCCTTAATTAAAGCAGCACGGCGTAATGATGGAATACCGTCACCTGGTGAATCGGTAAAATCACTAATGTAATAAGAGTAAGCATATAGCTCATGATTACCGGTAAATGCTGACGACCCATAAAGGTCCAGTGTTGGCTCGGTCGCACTGATGAACAAACGACCATTCAAAATGTTAGCGCGCACATACACGGTGTCATCTAATAATGCACCCGGCTCATTGGAGTCGGCATAATGAATATCCAGTACATCAGTACCATCCACATACCCTTCTGCATTAGGAATACAGCTTCCGCTATAAGGGTTTGTATTATCACTGGCAAAAACCGGTTGTGATAAATTGATATACCAGTCGCCTCCGCCACAGTCATTACCAACGGTTACATCTGAGGGTATAGCTTCACCCGATATCGAAGCACTACAGGCATCGCCAGCCCTGCAAGAAATCAGCGCACCAACATTAGTACCACCCCACATACCGGCGTGGCGTAAATCATACGATATCAACTGGATAGCGAAACGCGCATCAGCAACCATGTCCATCTGCGCAACACTTGTTTTTTGCGCATCACGGGTAGCGGCATTCATCGCGAATACACCGCTCATAATGATTAAGCCCACAACCATCGCCACCATCAGCTCGACTAATGAGAAACCTTTACCTGCCTTAATATTTATCTTCATCATAGTAATAACCTGATTACGCCCGATTAGTGCTTACCCAGCCGTTATTTACATCACCGCTTACATCACCACTTACGTCGTTACATAAGTGGGCAACATGTTTTACGTAAACGATCAACATGGGTTCGCCTGACAAATGTCAGCAGTAATAGTATATGACAGAGACGTGCTACCACCTTCTGACACATCATCTCGCTCATCCCATGTAATAGTCACCGTAGCCGTTGCCAGTTTTGATGGTAGGGCAGCAGGAGAAATTTCCACCAGAGTGCTTGCTGTCGCAGGCAAACCGGCGGTTATATTTTGTTTCCACCAGTAGACATCATCGGCAGCAAGTTCATCAGGCGTGCAATTTTTTGTACCGGTACAACCATTATCTGCACCGTCACCTTTATACGCAGCCATGCCTTCCGGGTTGGCGCGCATACTTTCAAACAATTCATCAACCTTCATCATCGCTACCGAGCCGTATACAGCCGTTTTACCTGCTTTAAGCGATAAACCTTGTAACGAGCCAATACCTAACATGCCGATGGTTAGAATGAAAAATCCAATCATCGCTTCAAGCAAGGTGAAACCCCGTTGCTCTCTCAATCTCAATCGCAAGCCCCGGCTTTTTTGCATATTAAAAATTTTTCTATCTAAGGACATGTCATCACCGCTGTATTTTCAGTTATACGCACACGACCCGATAAACTCATAACCACCGCGCGCCCGCCATCACCACAGACAAGAAAGACACCTGACTGTGGTGAACCATCTTCATTTTTAGGTAAACCGCGCGAAGTAAAAGTTAAAGATGATATAGCTACACCGCCCGGATTTGTCCCGCCAATGGTAATGTCGCTATCATCAAAACCTTCGTGAACACGCAGCAAACAATCGGTGTTAGCTGCACTACATGCAGCTCCTGTATTATTAAGCTTGCCATCAGCGTCAAAAAACACTATCCATCCGTTTTTCCAACTACCCGTTCCCGAACAACTTGTACCATTACTACTTTCACAGACAGTGACACGACCGTTACTTTTAATCGCTTCAGAGCGAGCTAAATGCAAACCTGACAGCAGGTCATTAGTAGCAGAAACAATCTGACTACCCTCGAGTATAGGTTTTAATGACGGCAAGGCCACAGTCAATAAGATGCCTGCAATAGCCATCGTAACTATCAGCTCAACGAGCGTGAATCCAGAGTATTTTTTCATGACTATAATTTAAGACCAGTTAATTTAAATTGCCAGCAGATAGTGACAGGATGCAGCGTATTACGGATAAATGGCAATAAAATCATGCTTTTTAACGACCACTGCATTATATTTAATATACATTGTATGTTTAGACCAAAATCGAAGGCTTATCTGCTTTTATAGCCACTTTAAACATCGAAACACAATATAATAAGTTACAATTTACGTTAGATAAAACTTATAACCCCCTTACAAAGAGAATCGCATGAATTTAGACAGAGTTAGCTCCGGCAACAACATTCCTGATGAGATCAACGTAATCATCGAGATTCCTGCGCACAGCGACCCCGTTAAATATGAAGTTGACAAGGATACAGGTGCGATGTTCGTTGACCGCTTTATGAGTTCTGCGATGTTTTACCCATGCAATTATGGCTACGTACCGCACACCTTGTCTAAAGACGGTGACCCTATCGATGTACTGGTCACAACACCTGTGCCTTTAATTGCCGGCTCGGTTATTCAGTGCCGCCCGGTTGGCGTATTAAAAATGACTGACGAATCGGGTGATGACGCCAAGATTCTGGCCGTACCTATCGACAAGTTATGTAAATCATTCCGCACAGCTAAAACCATCGAAGACATGCAACCCATGTTGCTCGATCAGATTGCGCATTTCTTCGAGCACTACAAAGATTTGGACGAAGGCAAATGGGTACGCGTAGAAGGCTGGGGCAACCTCGACGAGGCGAAAGAAGAAATCATGTCGAGCGTTGAAATGTATAAAGACGCGCCTATCAAGCCAAATTTCTAAGCATCATCTATTTCAATAATAATGCTCTTAAACTTTAGAGCATTGCTAATTTAAAGCGTAGCTAACTTAAAGCGTGGCTAATTTAGAACGTGACTAATTTAGAGCATGACTAATTTAGAGCATGACTAATGTTGAGCGCTCAACGTATATGGCGCTGCATCACACCAGGGTCGTCTGTCTAACACTATATCGGTCATCAACTCCACTGACGCAGCACCCAGTACGATACCATTTCTAAAATGCCCGGCATGAACATACAGACCTTCAACGTCATCATGCTGGCAAATATAAGGTATACCTTTTTCAGTACCCGGTCTTAATCCGGCCCACTGCCTTTCAACCTCAAGATCATCTAGCAACGGTATCAACTCGACCGCAGCACCATGCAGCTCTTCTAGCGCTGATGATGAAACCGATTTATCGAAACCGATTTTTTCCAGGGTACTACCAGCCAGTATGCGACCGTCTTTACGTGGAATAACATAATGACCTTCAGACAAAACAATTCGCTTAACCAGATCAGGCTCACCTTTATACATAATCATCTGCCCCTTTACCGGCAACACATCAACAGACGACTGCGTAACACTGAACTGCGCACTCCATGCACCGCTGGCAATAATGACTTTATCAGCGGCGTAGCGGTGCTGCTTGGTACGCACCCCTGCAACTTTATTGTTTTCAACAATTACTTCTTCGACTTCCGTCTGCTCCTGATAAGGAATAGATAAATGATCAAAAGAGGCTTTGAGCGCTTTGATTAATTTTGGGTTTCTTATCTGCATGATATCCGGCATCCATATACCTCTGTCCACGATATCACCGACAGATTTCTCAATATCACGAATCGTAGCAATATCATTTATGAATTCTGCCTTTATCGACCAGCTTTTAGCCCAGTCGATTATTTCTTTACTATCGCCTTCAACCACCGTGAACAAACCCGAGTTGATAAATTCACAGTCACTACCGCTCTCTTCGAATAATGTTTTAGTTAATTCAGGATAAATATCTTTACTGCGCTCCGCCAGGCGATTCACCGAATCATCATATCTCCATGGATAAAGTGGTGAAATAATACCGCCACCTGCCCAGGACGACTCTCCGCCAAGCGGACCTTTTTCCAACAGCAGAACATCGACACCTTCCAAAAACAACTGGCGTGCAGTTAACATTCCGATGGCACCGCCACCAACAATAATACAATCAGGCATAGTTATTTATGTTGCTGGCAGCTCTGATGAAGAATTCAGGTTAATCGTTTTTGCAGGCACTGTTAAATGCGCACCTGCGGATTCGATAATGTCATTTATTTTTATATTTATGTCCTCTCTGTGCTCCAGATACTCAGTAAAATCTTTGGTCTTAATATAAGCATACAACTCTAATTCTTGCGCATACTCACCAAATTCCAGAAACCGTACACGCGAGCCGTTTTCATCAATAAATTCATGCTCATCAATTAATTCACGAATTTTCGACAAAACTTGCTTAACTTGCGCCGATGTATCGCTATAAGACAATCGCAAACGTGTACGATAAAGAATTTTATCGCGCTGCGTTAAGTTCTCAATTTTCCCCGAAGCAAACATTGCATTCGGTATATGAACGATCGTCCTACCCAGTGTACGCATCTGCGTCGCACGCAAACCAATCTCTTCAATCGTACCCAGCGTATCGCCAAACTTACAGAAATCACCCACATGCACCGGCTGCGATGCATAGATAGTGATTGAACCAATTAAATTCTCCAGTGTTTTTTGCGCAGCAAGTGCAACCGCAACACCGCCAACACCTAAACCCGCAAGTATAGTGGTCACCTGATACCCCAAATTATCCATCCAGGACAACAGTGCTAGCAGTCCAATAACAATTTTTACACCCGTCGATGCCGGTTTTAGCAACATGATGGCATCAGCCTGGCCGTTACGCTGCATGCGCTCAGCAAGGCGGCTCATAGTTAAGTCGACCACACCTAACATTATCCAGTACATCGCCAGCACTAAAAAGGTTCCTGCTTCAAAGATTGCCCGTGCGGTTAATGACGGCGCAATCATGTCAAATGTTGCGCGAAAAATCATGACCGTAATTAAAAAACGCAGAGGACCAGCAATGAATTTTTGTAAACGCTGCTTATTGAAGCGTTTATTTTTTTGCAATAATTTAACGACTACAAACGTTGCTACAAATGAAACCAGATAGCCTAAACCAAGCAAGCACAACAACATAACCAGCTGCCAAACTTCAAAACCCCAAATAATATAGTGTGGAAAAATTTCTGATAATTTGCCACCTATAACACCATAGCCAAACTCCTTGTCCAGTGCTGGAATTTTAGCGACAGTAGCATTCGATATTTTCCAGATAAAAACACCATCACCACGTGGCACCCGCTGCATCAAAATATCAACCGGGCCATTTTTTGTTTTTAACGTTGTAATACGGTCACGGAAACTTGGCAGACCATCACCTTTATGCCCCAGCGGATCATCACTTAAGCTTTCAAGATCGATTACCATTGCCCGCTTAGCGACAATAACCAGCTTTTTGACCAGATCTTGGCCATCTAACTTATCTTCTAGCGTAAACGGCAGATTTCTCAGATCAAGATAATTGACTGCTTTTTTGTAATCCTTCGCTTTCACTGAGAGCGATAATGCAATAAGACTTGAACGCGGGGTAGACCGATTGTGCTCATCAAACGGACCAGAAACTGGTGCTTCGGATAACTTCTTTAATACCTTTTCGTCAGCCTTTTGTTTTTCTGCCAGGTCTTTCAGCGTCGGCGCCGCTGGTAAATCTTCTAATTTTGGAGCAACAACCGATTCACTTTCTTGGACTTGTTCGGTAGTTGCTTTTACAGCAGCTTCTTTTTTTTCTGTGTTTTTATTTTCTTCAGCTGATATAACGCCCGACATTGATAAGCAGACGAGAAAAACAAAAAACCTGATTTTTAATATTTTATTCATTTCTAAATGACTCATTTTTATTTTTATATTCTACTTGTTATCCCTGGCTCTTTGCGAGATACAACCGCCATAGATGGTGGAAGTGCAGATATTACATCGTTACATGAATGTAACTTATTAGGCAATGCAGGAGCAATTGCCGAGGAGCAAATATCTGTCCGCCCATCCATGGGCATACGCACACCGCCATCCCTGGCTCCTTGTGCTATACCGTCCATCCTTGGACATATTCGCACCGCCATCCTTGGCTCTTTGCGATATACCGCCCATCCATGGGCATATTCGCACCGCCATCCCTGGCTCTTTGCGATATACCGC
>JAUVDN010000026.1 GCA_030595325.1 Gammaproteobacteria bacterium
GCCCAGGCAATTTCTGGCTGGGTATAGATAACGGCAGGTATTAAATCATAATTAACTGCGGCGTGATTACCGGCAATTTTCTCCGCTACCATCACACCCTCTTCAGACCCTTTGTGCGCCAGCATTGGTCCCCGTACAACATCACCGATAGCGTAGATTCCCGGCACACTGGTCTGACAGCTATCATCAACCAGAACAAAACTTCTCTCATCCCGCTCGATACCTAACTCTTCACCAAATAATCGATCAGTATTTGGTTTGCGGCCAACAGCAATAATCAATTTATCGAAGCTTTCTTGTTTTTTAAGCGGCCCATTCTCGCTCAGGTTTTTAGCGCTTGAATCTTCATATACAACGTCTACTTTTTTATTCTTAACTTTGGCAGACACCAGTCTGGCATTAAGTCGTATATCTAATGCTTGATTAATAAAACTGCGTTTTGCCAGATTCGCTATCTTTTTATCAACCATCGGAAGAAAGTCTTTCATCGCTTCCAATAAAACGACTTGCGACCCTAAACGCGACCATACACTGCCTAATTCTAAACCGATTGCACCGGCACCAATAATACCGATACGTTCAGGAACAGCATCCAGCTCCAATGCACCAGCAGAATCAAGAATATAACCATCTTTAAGGTTCGCCTGTTGCAACCTGACGGGCGAAGAACCTGAGGCGATAATTATATTTTTTGTTTTAAGTTCATCAATTTTTTCATGCGTTTTTCGTTTTGAAATTTCCACTGCATCAGCAGCAGTTATTCTTGCGCGGCCATGAACCAGCTCAACATTATTAGCTTTAAATAACGCCTGAATACCCTGCGTCAGGTCATGCACTACCTGATTCTTCCGCGACTGCATCACATCGACATCCATCGCTAATGACGAGACTGATATACCGTGCTGCTCAAAACCCGCGTTTGCCTGCTGGTACAGATGCGAGGACTCAAGCAATGCTTTTGAAGGGATACAACCTACATTCAAACAGGTACCACCTAAAGACGGCTCACCCTTATGGTTAACCCATTCATCGACACACACCGTTTTCAAACCAAGCTGTGCACAACGGATTGCTGCAACATAGCCTGCTGGCCCTGCACCAATCACAATAACGTCGTACACTGTTTTTGAATTATCTGACTCAGTCACGTTTCCAGGCATCATTTAAACTCCAAGCAACAGACGTGAAGGATCTTCTAACAACTGCTTAATGGTAACCAGAAACTGTACCGCGCTCTTACCATCGACCAGACGATGATCATATGACAAAGCTAAATACATCATCGGCAAGACACACACCTCACCATCAACGACCATCGCACGTTCAGTAATATTGTGCATACCTAAGATGGCACTCTGCGGAGGATTAAGTATCGGCGTCGATAGCATCGAACCGAAAACACCACCATTAGATATGGTAAAGGTACCGCCGGTAATATCTTCAATAGCTAATTTATTTTCTCTGGCTTTAATGGCATAAGCAATAATTGATTGCTCCAGATCGGCGATCGATTGAATATCAGCATCACGTAGTATAGGTACAACCAAACCACTCGGGCCTGACACAGCGACACCTATATCAAAATAACCATGATAGACAATATCGTTACCATCGATGGATGCATTGATCTCAGGAAACTGTTTTAACGCCTCGACACTGGCCTGCACAAAAAAAGACATAAAGCCTAAACGCACACCAAATTTTTTCTCGAAAGCATCTTTGTAACGCGCCCGAAGTTCCATCACCGGTTTCATGTTAACTTCATTGAACGTTGTCAGGATAGCAGCCTGCTGCTGTGACTGAAGCAGGCGCTCTGCAATGCGCGCGCGCAATCGTGTCATCGGCACACGACGCTCAAGACGCTCACCTGAAACAGCTGGTTTAGCTTCATTTGCTGACGGCGCAGACTGTTCAGATTCAGCTTGGCTACTCGGTGCAGATTGTTGCGCCAGATAATTTTCCACATCCTGCTTTATAATGCGGCCATTTTTTCCTGTGCCGCTAATCTGACTTTCATCGAGCCCTTCCTCGGCGATCATCTTCCTAACCGATGGACTCATTGCCGCTTCAATCACCTTACTGCCAGCCGTATTACCTTTGCCGTTGCTTTTACCCGGCGTTACATTTTGAGTCGCAGCCTGTGCTGAATCATCAATGACCGCTAACAACTGACCCGCTGTTACGGTATCACCCACAGCGTAATGAATTTCTTTTACCACACCCTGCTTTATTGTCGGCACTTCTAAAATAACTTTATCAGTTTCCAAATCAACCAGAACTTCATCCACATTAATCGAGTCACCAACCTGCTTATACCAATTTGCCACCACGGCATCAGCAACAGATTCTGGTAATTCAGGGACTTTTATTTCTATGCTCATTTTATTCTTCCGTTATATCCAGCGCCTTATTCACAAGTGCCTGCTGCTGTATTGCATGTAATTTAATCGAACCAACCGCTGGTGCCGAAGAAGGCTCTCTACCAGCATACCCCAATTGCCAACGTTCATTGATAAACGCTGGAATACGCAGCTTGCAGAAATCCCAGCCACCCTGATTTTTTGGTTCTTCCTGACACCAGATAAGCTCATTGGTATTTTTATACTGCTTCAACAGCTCATCTAACTGTTCACCCGGGAACGGATAAATCTGCTCGATACGTATTATCACAATATCATCAATCCGATTCAATCTTCTCGCTTCCAGCAGCTCGTAATAAATTTTTCCGCTACAGATAACAACGCGCCTGATTTTACCATCATGCAGTTCATCGACTTCAGGCAGTACCCATCTGAACGTGCCTTGAGTCAAATCATCAAGCGTACTAACGCAAAGCTTATGCCTAAGTAAACTTTTAGGTGTCATTATAATAAGCGGCTTTCTACATTTACGGACCAGCTGACGCCTTAACAAGTGAAACATCTGCGCCGGTGTAGAAGGCACACAAACCTGCATATTGTGTACCGAACATAGTTGCAGATACCTTTCTAACCTTGCTGATGAATGCTCTGCACCCTGACCCTCATAACCATGAGGCAGTAACATGACCAGACCGCTGGCACGCCCCCACTTATGCTCGCCTGCCGAAATAAACTGATCGATAACCACTTGTGCGCCATTGGCAAAATCTCCGAACTGCGCTTCCCATAAAACCAGTGTTTCAGGTTCGGTGGTCGAAAAACCATATTCAAAACCCAACACGGCCACTTCGGATAATAGAGAATCAAAAACTCTAAAGTTGCTGGTAGCACCACCCAGCTCTCTTAATGGCACATAAGAACTACCATCGACCTGATTGTGCAAAACGGCATGGCGATGAAAAAAAGTGCCCCGCCCACTGTCTTGCCCCGACAGCCGGACAGAAAATCCATCAAGCAATAATGTGCCATAAGCCATTAATTCTGCATAACCCCAATCAATCGACAAAGCACCCGCTGTCATCTTGAGACGGTCGGCAACTATTTTTTCTACCCGGGGTTGCAACTGGAAGTTTTCTGGCACCTGCTCGAAGACTTTTGCGACTTCACGAACCCTTGCCAGAGGAACACTGGTATCAACATCTTTTAAAATTGATTCGCTGACAAAATAATTCCAATCAAGATGCGTCGATAGATCCGCTTTTGATTCTGGCAATATATGCGGCACCACGCACTCTCCTGATTCCAGAATTTTTCGCACACTGTGCGCCATGATGTCACACTGCTCAGCAGTGAGCACACTATCTCGAACTATTTTGTCCGCATAGATTGTTCGAGTACTGTCTAGCGCATGAATTTTTTTATACATCATCGGCTGGGTCGCTGATGGCTCGTCTGCTTCGTTATGACCATGACGGCGGTAACACACCATGTCGATGACCACATCCTTTTTAAATAGGTTACGAAATTCCAACGCAAGACGCGTCACCATGATAACCGCTTCAGGGTCATCTGCATTAACATGGAAAATTGGTGCACCAACCATCTTTGCTACATCGGTACAATAAAATGTTGAACGCGCATCCTGTTGCGCACTGGTGGTAAAACCAATTTGATTATTAATAATGATGTGTACCGTACCATGCGTCATATAGCCGCGTGACTGTGACATCTGTAACGTTTCCATGACCACGCCCTGACCGGAGAAGGCTGCATCACCGTGTATCTGTACAGGAATAACTTCATTACCTTCTCGGTCACCGCGGTGCCATTGCCTGGCGCGAACAGATCCTTCTACAACTGGTGCAACAATCTCCAGATGCGAAGGATTAAAGGCCAATGCAAGATGCACCGGACCTCCCGGTGTATCCATATCTGAAGCAAAACCTAAATGGTATTTCACATCACCGGTTAGCTCACTTACTTCTTTGGTGCCTTCAAACTCACTGAATAATTCATCGGGTGTTTTACCTAAAATATTAACCAATACATTCAGGCGGCCACGATGTGCCATGCCGATAACCATCTCTTTAATCTTTTGGCTGCCGGCAAATTGCACCAACTCATCAAGCAGAGGAATTAATGATTCACCACCTTCCAGTGAAAAACGCTTTTGTCCGACGTATTTCGAATGCAGATAACGCTCCAGACCTTCGGCATCCGTTAACTGCTGCAGGATATTAATTTTTTCTATTTCGTTAAGATCTGCTTGACCACGAGCCGTTTCCAGACGTTGCTGAATCCAGCGTTTTTCAGCTGTCTCCATTATGTGCATGTATTCGGTACCGACAGAACCGCAATAAGTTTCCCGTACCAGACTGTATATCTCTCTAAGTGACAGGCTCCCGGTAACAGCCAGTGAGCCAGTTTCAAAAATCGTGTCTAAATCACTATCGGATAAATCATGGTAAGCAAGCGACAACTCAGGAACATTCGTTTCACGTCTACTACCCAATGGATTTATATTAGCGATCTGATGCCCACGAAAACGAAAAGCATTTATTAATTGCAGCACCTGGACCTGTTTACGCTCATGATCGAAACCGGTCAGCGCTTCAAATCCACGCATGTGTTTTTGCTGGGAATAATTGATGAAGTAGTCATGCACTTCCTGCGGTGAAACTTCTTGATGCGTTGCTGCATTAACGGTTGCTTCTACAGCGTGACCGTTAGACTTATTCCCAGCCCGATCAGAAGTCGGCAACTGATCAAAATACAGGCGCCATTTTTCTTCCAACTGATTTGGATTAGACAGATAGATTTCATACAGCGATTCTAACCAGGCAGCACTCTCGCCATAAACTGCGGAACTACCCCAAAGCTCTGCCATACCTGCTGCCGCAATATCCGTCTTAATATCTGTCTTATTTATTTGAGCCATCTCACACTCTTTCTACTCTTTTTTAACAATTACTTTAATTGTAGATACAGTTCACAAAAGTACACGGTTTTAGCTTCTATTATTAACACAAACCTGCAAAATAACAGGCCTGCAGGTACTTATTAAGACTGGCAGTACACTTTACCTTTCAAGGAGAATATTTTCATCACATGCTGTACGAAATACCACAATTAAGACAATCAAATCGCCGTCTCCTGAAACGCTGGTTTACTTCACGTGACATGGACCTATTCATCTGGTTTCATAAAAAAGTGCCGGTAAGATTCCAGCTGGCTTATAACAAACGCGATACAGAAAAAGCAATCAACTGGGATTCACATAAAGGACTTCGCCACTACCTTGTCGATAGCGGTGAAATAAATCTTGAGCATTACAAGCAGACACCAATACTCATTGACCTGTGCGACCAGAATCTATGCGATCAGAAAAACATCGCCACTGTCGCGCGTAATTTTCTTGCTGCCTGTGAAGAGATTGATATCGGACTTTCAGATTTTATCTATGCTCGCCTGATAGAGCATCCGCCAGAACTGGCGCCACACAATGCATTGCATACAAATCGTCCAGCGCCGGAGTAACATTCACCTGCGATACAGACAACTGTGACAAAAAATTTTCTGTCGGTTCAAATAATGGCGTTGGCAGACTATCGTAATCCACCCATTTCCAGCCGGCACACTTTTCCGGTTCCAGCACGACCGCTTCACCTGACAAATACTCACACGAAATAAACAGCGTAATTACTTTGTGTTTCACTCCATCAAAAACTTTATCAGTAAAGCCAAAGTGGCGTAAGTTTTTAACCTTTATAGCAGTTTCTTCCAGCACTTCGCGGCGCGCGCATCCGGTGACCGACTCACCAGCTTCTATAAAACCACCGGGAAACTGCCAACAACTGTTTCGTCCCTTTACTATTCGCTCGCCCAGTAACAATTGTTTTTCACGCCAGACCAGCACACCGACACCAATCACTGGTCGTTCTAACGGCGAAGATTGATCAGCGAACATCTGAGTTTTGCAGAGTTTAGAGTTTACGAACGCGACAGAAGTTATCGACCAACAGGTACGTCGACAGGAACATCGGCGGCTAATTCAACCCGGTTTTTACCATTACGTTTTGCGTGGTACATGGCAACATCGGCGGCCGCAATCATCATATCAAGGGAATAACCTGGTCGCCTTGCTGCCACGCCTAACGAAATCGTCACTGGTGGTAATGTTTTATTTTCCAACATGCCAGGATCTGCATTACTAACATGCTCACATAAACGCTCAGCGATAATCTTCGAATTACTTATTGTTGTTTCTGGTAACAGTACAGCAAATTCTTCTCCACCAAAACGTGCCACCAGATCATTGGGGCGAAGTGGACTGCGTATCGCATTTGCTACCGTTATTAGCACCTGATCGCCAGCGAGGTGACCATATTCATCATTATATTTTTTAAAATTATCAACATCGATCATGATCAAAGCAAGTGGTAATTCATCTCTTTCGCTACGCTTTATTTCACGATCAAAAGCATCGTCCAGCCAGCCGCGATTATGCAGCCCGGTTAGTGCGTCGGTGGTGGCAAATCGCTGGAACTTGCGCTGCATTTCAAGGCTATCCGCAATTACCAGATTACTGTAACGCACGCGTTCAGACATAATGTACAGCAAGTTTCGGGCTATCTCATGCGACACACTGACCATACGCCAGAGGACATCTTGCTCGATAACCAGTACCTGCGTGTCTTCTGAAGCACTTACCTGCGCCGATGGAACACGGCTATCAATGATGGACATCTCACCAACACATTCCCCCGGCTCAACAGTCGCCAGAGGAATATCATCATGCGAGTTTAGCTGAATCGCCAGACGACCCTTTAACAGGATGAATAAATAATGATTTTCCGCCTCGGTAGACAGGATGATATCTCCAGCATCTAACTGACGATATTCACATTGGGTAAGTAAATCCAGCAAGGCATAATCTTCAAGATCAACATTTCTGAATAACTGTAAACGAGACAACAATAACTTGTCATGCTCTACGGTTTCGGCTTTCACTTCAAACGATCCTTTGCACACTTAAAAGGCGAATAGGTATAATTACCCATTAGAAGTAAGATTATAAACACGTTTCCACTGTAGATTCAAAGTGAAAACGTGAAACTGGAGGTTATCCATGCAACAGACAAAAAACCGTTATAGCGTTTACAGCAAAGAACTTGGGCCGATGGAGAACTTTGTCTACCTGATTCATGACCACGCCAGCAACACAGCGGCCATTGTTGACCCCGCATGGGAAGTTGAAGAGGTGCTTAACTATGCCGATTCAAAAGATATCCAAATTACCGACATCCTGCTGACCCACAGCCACCATGACCACATCAACGGCTTACAGAAAACACTGGAACACAGTGACGCAAAGATTCACCTGCTAAAACCCGAAGCCAAATTCTGGGGAGCCGCGTTAGAGCAGATTGCCACCAGCAAACCGGTATTACACCATGGCGGCGATGCTTTACAGCTAGGCGACAGCCAGATTAACATCCTTCATACACCGGGACATACACCAGGTTCTGCCTGTTACCACGTTGGCAACGACTTGATTGCTGGTGACACACTGTTTGTTTTTGGTTGCGGCCGTTGCGATCTCGCCGGTGGCGACCCAGAAGAAATGTTTCAGACATTAAAAAAGATGAAAACCGAGCTGCCGCAATCAACCGTGCTCCACCCCGGGCACAATTATGCACCGCAATCGCCCATATCAACCATGGAAGCACAATGTCAGGGCAATCCATTTTTACATTTTGAGGAAACCGCTGATTTTGTGAAATACCGGATGCACGTTCACGATAAGGTGAGAGACACTCCTTATGACGCTGTTTCCAGAGAAGAGGCCCGTAAAGCCATTCTTTAAAACCAAAGATTAGAGCTTGATAGGACTCGCTCATAAAGTAATCTTCAGAACAGAAAAGCTTCCTTGTGCTTGAGTTATACACAAGACACAAGATGTAGTAACAGCAACACTAAACAGCGAGTTAAGTATCAACTTCTAAAAAACAACTTTACATTTACACTGCAACCAAATGATTTAATTGATTATAATTAATATCTTGTCAGGCACTACCAATTATTAGATTCAATCAAAATTTTATCTGTCGAAATTTAAGAATATTAATCCACAAAGTTATCCACAGGATAATTGAACAAACTGTGCGTAACTTAGCCGGTTTCTTTTAACTCAAGACCTCTATTGTGTGTCTCATTAATACGCTTGAGCAGATACCTAAAGGGCACCATGGATTCATGGTGTTTTTTCATCTTGGCCATATAAAAATTAGGATTTACGCTGGCGGCGCGGTCTACCCTGAAACTGCTTAACTGACTGAATAATATCACTGTATGGCAGATTTTCCAGCGAGCCGTACTGCTCAATCGCTTTACTCAAAACACCGTTTATATCACTGACAATCAATCGATCACTCTGGCCCTCATCAAGCATAGCCATTGATTTAGCAACACCTGTGACACCACCTACCTGCACTCTAATCTCTTTATTATGCGACAACGGCCCATCAGCATCATGCAACTTAAGAACAAATATCGACTTTTCACGCAACTTAACCAGAAATTCACCACATTTAACCGATGATTTCTTATCATCACAAGCATACCCTTCCCTGTCTGCCAGGCAAAAATGATTAGATAAACTGCATTTTGCTTGATGATTGGTTAATGCTTTTTCGAAAATACAGCGAACTGATGCCAGCTCACTGTATGTAGACTTATATTCGCCTTCTTCCATTACCGTTACTCAGACAGCCCGCTCATTCAGGAACACCCTTATTTTTCATGCTCCATCACAATTGGCTTTTCACGAAATACCATCAGCTGCTCCTCTGCCAATAGCTGATTATCCGCAAACATCACTTTAATCTGCGTATTATCGTTCTTATCCAGTATTGCCCGTTGCTCTTTGGCGTAGTTTTTCGCTTCACGAAAAGACTCATAATCACCGATAAATTCCAGATTTTTAACCAATTCCATACCTTCTGGGGAGGTCATTTTAAATACGTAATAAGGCATAATTAACCCTGTCTCAATCTATTGCTAGATTTGTTAAACTAGTATGAGCACTAAAAATAGCCGGCTTGATGCTTATTTAGCATTCAAACCCGCCTGTACAATGTAAACACATTATACAACGACCACTAATTCACGAAAACATCACATTATGAGTACAGAATTTCACTCCAAAGAACACCAGATACTGACCACTTTACGCAAGGTTTTATCCGAAGTCGTGCGTGATACCACGCCAAAACCCGGCCGCCCTCATGCACTACAGCCACAAACCGTCGATAATCTAAAACTGTGTTTCCAGCTAATCACCTCTCGTGAAAAAGAAATTATCGAAGAAGCCGGTGGTAATGCGATGGATTCACGCCCGCGTTATGCAGATGAACCAAAAACATCTCACATCGTTCAATTTAACAAACCTAAAGATAAAAACTAAACCAGCCGCTTAACCCAGCGATTCTCTCGATCGCTCAAGCGTCATTAATTACCTTTATTTGCCTCACTTTGCGGATAATAATTCTTTTCTTTTCGTCTACACTATTAATAACCATCACATAAAGTTTTAGGACAGGTTTAGACGATGAGCGAAGAACTGTTTGATGTCATTTTTTTCGGCATATTACAAGCTGGTAAAGACAAGGAAACAGTCATGCAAAACATGGCTACCATGTTTAAGACTGACGCTGCAAAACTGGCGCCTTACTTCGCTGGCGGTCGCAAAGTTATCAAAGGCAAAATCAATGCTGAAGCCGCGGAGAAGTACCGCACAGCACTGGAAAATGTCGGTCTGGTTATTAAGATTGAACCCTGTGTGGCCGATCAATCTGAAACACCAAAAGAATCTGCTCAAACAAAAGCAGACAGCCAGGCAACGCCTGCTAAAGAAGCCGCATCAAGCATCAATACAGGTAGCATAACCATGGCAGAGGTTGGTGTTGATGTTTTAGAAAACCCGATCGAAGTTGTTGCACAAAAAATTGAAGACATCAGCAGCATCACTATGGCGGATACGGGTGCAGATGTTCTGCAACAGCACGCTGACGTTGTTGCGCAAAAAATCGAAGATATCTCAAACATCTCAATGGCAGAACTTGGCACCGATGTGCTTGATCAGCCAACAGAAGTCGTCGCGCAAAAAATTGATGATATAAGTGAAATATCGATGGCGGAGGCGGGTGCCTACATTATTGCCAATCCAAAACCTAAAGATAAAACACCGGAGCCTGATATCAGTGAACTCTCACTGGATGAAACAAAGACTGAGCCTTAAATCTTAACTGGATAATTAAAGGATACGTTTCATGAATGAACAAGAATACGCAGAATTCTGGCTAAGAGTCGGCGCAACCATGATAGACGTAATAATACTTATGATCGCGATTGGTTTACCGTTAACCCTTATCTATGGCGAAGAATACTGGACAGGTGATACATTATATTATGGCATTTGGGACGGTTTACTAAATTATGCTTTACCTTTGGTTGCTACCATTTGGTTCTGGCTAAAGTACTTAGGCACACCAGGAAAGATGCTGATTAAAATAAAAATCGTTGACGCTAACTGGTAATAGACTTTCTTTGGGTCAAGCAGTAGGCAAATATTTTGCATACATACTTTCAGCACTTCCTTTCTGCCTGGGATACTTCTGGATTGGTTTCGATAAAAAGAAACAAGGCTGGCATGATAAATTAGCCGGCACCCTTGTCGTTAAAAAGCAGTAACCCGCTTCTTTAGTACAGCAGTTAAAGCGGTGCAGTTTTACTGAGGAATTTTTTCTCTCAGCGTATCACGATCAAACCACCAGTCATCCACCGGCACAATCGCCCCCAGAACTAAGGACAAGCGCGGTAGAAATACATCTGGATCAAGCAGCTCCAAACGTTCCATCCATAAACTCAAATCATCCTGATCTTCAACACCAGAATGTTCTTTTGCTACATTTGCCAGAAGCTGTTTTGTAAGGAAGGTTAAACTTTTATGCTGATCGGCTTCAGCACGAACATCAGCGACATAATGCGCAGTTACCGCCGCTATCGCTGCACCATCTGCCTTACCCGGTGTTTCATCGATAACATAATTCAACATATTTACCGTTAAAGTAGGATCAACCGGATAGGTAACTGACAGCCAGACGCCATGCGCCAAAGCAACAATAGAAGCAGGTTGCGCACTCTGATAGAGCACGTCGCAGCTTTCTACAGCATCCTGCCACTTTTCCAGCTCAATAAAGGTGTCCAGAGCAGATCTGGCCTTTTCCCACGACTCATCTGCACGACCGCTGCCGATTAGTGCTTCGGCAACATCGAGCTGCAACCGGGCACGATCTACTGGTTCTGCACTCGCCTCGAGCGCGTCATAAGCTGCCTGCTTTTTATCTAAATAGGCCTGAATCTCTTCTTTCGATTGCTCTGGCGTAGAACTATCTATAAGTAGTTCATCGAGTTCTTTCTTGCTAGTCATGGTTAAAACCGTCTAAAACTGTATTGAATAGCGCTTTTTACAGCATTTTTGGCACAATAGAAACACGCACATTGCAGGGTAATAGCAGGCTCTCCCTCTAACTAATGAGATATACGCTGTAACACCTCTTTTAATTTCGCCTCGTCGATGGGAAAGGTTAGTGATGATGCCACATTAAAACTCTGCAGAAATAACTGATAGTGAGGTTCTGTTTCTTTCTCGTAGAAAACCACCATACTGACATCAGTTACTCCCTGAGTACTGGAAATCAAAGTCTCTAAACTGCTGGTACGATCACGAAAATCAGACTGAAAATTAAATTCAGCGACCATCACCTGTGGCTTATGCTGACGAATCAACTTAATTGCTTTACGTACACTCTCAGTTTTTACTACCTGATAACCAAAGGATTCATAGACTGCGGTATAGTCGGGATAACCGCCAAGCTCAACGATGGATAATAAAACCGGTTTAATATCAGTGCTCATAAAATTGAAGTTCGTTAAAATACAGGCAATATTGTATCCAATTAATGGTCAGTAAGAGACCTTTAGAGTATTTGTCACTTTAGCTTTATTCTTTAAATTTAGGAGGCGTTCGCGGAATGACAAAAATCCACTCCTACAAAACAGTACTTACCCTGTAGGAGCGAATTTTTATCATTCCGCAAATTCTTAAAGATATTCACAAACGTCTTTACTATGAACATCATAGATGTCAGCTACGACTCAGTAACAGACCTATAACTCTACAAATCCACTGCAGCTTCAAACATGAAGTAAAACCGTTAACGCCTACAACTTGCTTTAAATCGTGCTGTTGGGCCACTACAATCCACTGACTTTTTAGCTTTGGGAGTAGCTGCTGCTTCCGTACTTTTCTTTGCAGCTTCAGCCGCCTGTTGAACACGCAGGGTTTCTTCATACTCAAGCACACGGCGACGAGCTTCTTCCTGCTCTTTTAACCGTCTCTGCTCATCAAGCTGAGTCTGCATAAACAGCCTTTCTTTTTCCAGCTCCAGCGTTTTTTGTTTTGCAAGTTCAGCTTCTGCTTTCGCTTTTGCTTCAGCCTTCTTGGCTTTACGTTCACGCTCTTTCGACGCTGCAATTCGCTTCTTATCTGCAGCCTTACGTTTCACTTCAGCTGCCGCAGCCGCTGCTATGGCTTTTTTAGCTGCCTGTTTTTCGGCAAGCGCTTTTGATTTTCTTTCTTCGTCAGCCTTTGCTATCGCAGCGTCACGCTCTTTCTTCAAAGTTTCAGCTTCAACCTGCAAATCTCTCATACGTTTGCTATCCTGCTGACGCTCTTCCTCACGCTGTAGCTGACCTTCTGATGCTTCATCAGTCGCCATGGTAGATACTGGCGCATCGCTATCGTCATTAAGCAATACAGCAAAAACCACTAAAACGGCAGCAACCGCAGCCGCTTTTATACCGTATTGTATAATTTGCTTGCCGGTTTCACCGTTCGCACCATCGTTACTTTGAGCATCATCATTACCTGCTTTTCCACTTGTCGCCGCAGGTGCTACTGCATCATCTTTAGATGCAGATGTTGCTGACTTTCTTGATTTATCCGTGCCTTTGCCACGTCCACCAGAACCACTCGATTCACTTTTTTCTCTGCCACTCGTTTCCGACTTCGCTTCACTTTTCGCCGCAGTTTTTGATTCTGCTTTTGTCGTCGTTTTATTTTCTACGACGTCGATAACATCAGACCGACCATACTCTTGAATTATCTGCCGGACTTCTTCCGATATTTCATCTGATTGTGTTTCCTCGGCTAACTCCTGCTCATCTTCACTGGACTGCGGCATGATATGCGGGAAGTCTTTCTCCAGCTTCACACTTTCTTTTTTATTACTCTTTTTAGCAATATCCCTGTTAACGATAGGAACGACACTATCTTTCATTCGCTCCAGTACCATTTCATCGACTAAGTCCACATCGATTAATTCCTGCTGGTCCGCAAAACCATAGACCAGTACCGTTTCACATAACAGGTTTATCAATCGTGGTGTGCCACCACTGTAGTTATGAATTCGCTCACAGGCAGCAGGGGTAAATACATCCTTTCCTGAACCCGCAGTTATTAACCGGTGCTGTATATAACCACAGGTTTCTTCAAGGTTTAGCGTGCCCAGGTGATAATCAACAGCGATACGCTGCGCAAATTGCATCAAGTCAGGCATGCGTAATGTTTCTTTCAATGCTGGCTGACCAGATAAAACAACCTGCATTAACTGATCTTTTTCAGAGTTCACATTGGACAGCATGCGCAATTCTTCGAGCGCATCCGGTTTCATGTTCTGTGCCTCATCGACGATAAGTAATACGGTACGGCCGTTAGCATATTCTTCAATCAGATAATCCATAAATATCTGATGCATCTCAACATGCGTTAAGTTTGGTCTATGCAGATCGAACGCTGACAGCACCCAGTCAAGCAAACCACCAAAAGACTGATGCGTATTGGTAATTAGGCCGACGGTAACATCATCTTCTACGCGTTCCAGCAGAGTACGTAATATGGTTGTTTTTCCCGCACCAGCTTCGCCACTGATCACACAGAAACCCACGTGATTAAGTAAGCCGTACTCGAGTAAGGTAAGTGCCGCCTGATGTTTTTTACTTAAATATAAAAACCCAGGGTCAGGCAACATTGAAAACGGTTTTTCCTTGAAACCGTAGAATGCTTCATACATAATATTTGCCAACCAGTTATACGAATAAAATCAAACAGATACGCTATTATGGCAAGTATTAGATGACTTTATTAATGTAAATTTCATGATTTTGTCATGTCTTGTTGGTTATTATAGTCAACTTAAGCAATACACTGACAAATTTAGGCATATTTATCCCCTTCTAATACCTTTGGATTATGGAAAAAGTAGTGAAAAACAGCGGAAAGACAGAAATAAACGCAGAAAGTACCATTAATGAACAATCGAACGAACAACCAAATGAGCCGTCGGATGAAAGCATCGAAGAGCTCATTATGCAGGAGAGTATTGTTAGCGCTGCCGGCTTAAATTCCGAGCAAGTTTTAATTGGCATTAAGGGCGACCCATCACTACGTGAGAGCGCAACACTAAGAAAACGTTATGACAGCAAAGTTGATAGCCTGTTTGAACAGATTGAACCTAATCTGGAAGACCTCATGTTGAACCGTGGTATCTATCGCATATTTGTCGGCTTCAACAGCGGAGAAATCAGAACCGATTCGGTATTTGACCCGTTACGCCAAGAGATACACGATGCCGAAAAAATTGCTGATAAAGAGTATATAAATCGACACTTCCCTTTAATCAACTATACGGACAAAGTTGCGCTGATGAGGGAGCTGTATTCTGCTTTACGTGCCAGTGAGCACTACCAGAAAATCCCCGGTTACTGGCAAAATATTCTAAACCGGCGTTCTAAACAGTGGCTGCCATTAGAAGCTGACAATATCCCCAAGATATTATCTACGGTAAGCAAACTGCGGGAGCTAGATGAGTACTATCTGCGCAATATTACAATCTGTATTGTGCAGGGAATCGTTCGCATGCAGTTTAACTGTGATGGCACACAGATAATTGATGCCCATAACTTCAAACATTTTCTGGAAGAAAACATCTAAAAAATAATGAATAATGAATAATGAATAATGAATTTTAAAGCTATCAACAACTAATGAGCACTAATTTTTAGCTTTTGTTTTTAATTATTCACTATTCATTATTCGTTATTCATTGCGCCGAAGGCGCTAGTGGTATTTTTCAGTAGTGATGTGCCCCGGTTCTCTGCGCCGATGTTTGCGCAATCCGCGATCTGTCAGGCATTCTGTAACGCTTGATAACATCGCTGAATTGCCACACATCATAATATGCGAATTTACATTAATACTCACACCAACACTTTTTTCGAGTGAGCCGTCTTCCACACTGAGTGGAATTCGCTGATTGATTGCGCCATCAATTTTTTCACGGGTAACAAACGGCACAAAAGAAAACTGTTCACCATGCTGACTTTCTATCTCGGCTATTTCTTCTTTATAGGAGAGTTCCGACATGTCTCTTACCGAGTAACCGAGCACCACTTTTTCAAATCGCTGCCATACTTTTTCACCCTTTAGAATGGAGATAAACGGCCCGACACCCGTACCGGTTGCCAGTAACCACAAATTTTTACACTGCGGCACTTCATCCACGGTTAAAAAACCATTTGCTTTGTCGGTAACAAATATTTCATCGCCCACTTCCAGCTCTGCCAGTTTCGGTGATAACGGACCTTCCGGGACAATATTAAAATAGATTTCCAGATATTCATCACCCGGCTTATTCACCAGAGAATAAGGACGCGCCACACGCTCGCCATCAATATCCAGTGCCACGCGGACAAACTGACCCGACTCAAAACTTTTAAAATCACATTGAATGCGCAAAGAAAATAATCGCTCATTCCACTGAATTTTTTTGATCACTTTGCCGCTTAACCAGTCAGCCATTATATTATCCTATTGTTTTTAACCTTACTTATGCTACATACTAAGCCATCTATATCTTAAGATAACCTTATTTATGATAAAGCTGCATCCGCGACTAGAGAAAGACTGCATTATTATTGGCGAGTTCAGTTTATGCACACTACTGCTATTAAACGACGCCAACTACCCATGGTTTATTCTATTGCCAAACCGCGAAGATATAACAGAGCTGCATCAGTTATCAGTAAAAGACCAGCAACAACTGATGGCTGAATCCATGTATTTTAGTCATTGTCTGGAGCAGGTTTTTCAGCCTGACAAACTAAATATTGCTGCGCTTGGCAACCTTGTTCCTCAGCTACACGTGCATCATATTGCAAGATTTACCACTGATGCCTGCTGGCCCTCTCCCGTTTGGGGTGCAGTTACAGTCATCCCATACAATAAGAAACAGATAGAAAACATTATAAATCAATTGTTTACATGGTTCAAAAATAATAATGATCAGCCATTCTCGATACTAACGTGACAAACAACTAATTAGAGGTAGCTGATTAATTAGCTAAATAGTTTCTGCTATAATCTGGGCAATTAATTTATACCTGTGAACAGGATAGCCTGTACATCGCTAAAACTTATTACTAAAGCCAACTATTTAAATATTTTTACCATGACTTTATTCAAATACCGCGCCGACCGCATTCCCGTTTTAATAATCGTTCTGTTATTCACTTTCGATATTGCTGCATATTTCCTGATTGAAAATGTCTGGTTATTGATTGCCTACTGGTTAATCATGATAGCGCCTAAAGGTATCATCTGTGCATGGAACCATCACCACCAACATCTTCCAACGTTTAAAAGTACCGGGCTCAATTATTTGTTAGAGCAGATATATGCGCTGCAAACAGGTGCAACAACCAAGTTGTGGGTACTGCACCATGTACTGGGGCACCATCACCACTATCTTGACCAGACAAAAGATGAGAGTCGATGGAAAGATAAAAAAGGCAACATCATGAGCAGGATGCGGTATTCATTAGATGTCACGCTGACTGCTTATTACCGTGGTTACCAGGTAGGCAAAAGACACCCTCGGCCGATGAAAATCTTTTTAATCGCGACTGCAGTCACTATTTTGGTCGTTCTGGCATTAACCTGGTATAAGCCAATACCTGCTTTACTGGTTTTCATTATCCCGATGATTAGCAGCCTGTTCCTGACCGCCTGGGTTACCTACGCACACCATGCCGGTTTAGATGTTGATAATGATTTTGAAGCGTCTTACAACATTATGACACCAATCTATAACAAGCTAACTGGCAATCTTGGTTACCACACAGCACACCACCACAAACAAGGTTTGCATTGGTCGCTATTGCCCACGTTACATGAAAAAATTAAAGACAAGATACCGCAAAAACTTTACAAAACAGATCATTTCGGTTCAGGCTTTTTAAACAACTAAACCGTTTAAAGAGAGCTCATTCAGTAACTCTTTGGCGGTTTTTCTTAAGATCGCCTCGTTTACTCTTAGTATTCAATCTTCTCATCTTAGATGCTTTTGTCGGCCGGGTTTTCTTACGAACCTTTCTCGCGCTCAATGCTTGCTCGACAAACGCCTGCAACCGTAATACGGCCAGCCCTCTATTTTTTAACTGGCTTCGCGTCTGCTGCGACTTAATAATAAAAACGCCCTCTTTTGTCACCCGCTGATCATTTAGTGAAAGTAAGCGCTGCTTGACCGCTGCCGGCAAACTAGAAGAAACAATGTCAAATTTCAAGTGGATTGCAGTAGAAACCTTGTTTACGTTTTGCCCACCAGCACCCTGCGAGCGTATAGCTGTCATCACAATTTCATCATCAGGAACATTTAGATGTTTAATCCGCATCAAAAATCACTCATAATTAGCGCACCCATGATTAATCAAATATCAGATTAATCGAAAATAAATTCAATAAAAATATTATAGCTAAATAAAGACATATTATGAAAGCAAATGAAATCAAAAAAGGCATGGTCATTGAACTGGATAATAAAAAAATCCTAATCCGAAGCATCTTCGTGCAGTCCCCTCACTCGCGTGGCGGCAGTACCTTATACAAAACCGTTGGTAGTGATATAAGCAGTGGTCAGAAGTTTGAGCGCAGCTTTAAAGGTGATGAAGTGGTAAACCAGATCGATGTCTCACGTCGAGCTGTACAGCTTCTTTTCCACGATAGCGATTCCTACACATTTATGGATAGTGAAAGCTATGATCAATTTTTAGTGACTGCAGACAACCTTAAAGAAGAGGCTATCTTTCTTTATGACGGCCTTGAAAACCTGAGCGCGCTTATCAGTGAAGGCGAATGCCTCGGCATCGAACTTCCAGCTCACATGGCATTTGAGATTACAGAATGCTCACCCGCAATAAAAGGATCATCATCTTCCGCTCGAACTAAACCGGCCACATTAACTACCGGTCTCGTCGTACAAGTACCCGAATACTTAACCCCGGGCGAAAACATTAAGATCAACACAGAAACTCGAGAGTTCATTTCTAAAGCATAAACTACAAAACTTCTAGCACCCAGTAATGAACAACCCTGCACTCATCATTCAACCATTAACAGCCGAACAGCAGCAGCAGGTTCGTGAACATACACAGCGTTATATCAAACAGGCAATCGAATATTTCGATCTTAAAGAAAAGACCGTTGAAATTAATTTTAATATCAAGGGCCGAACCTCTGGCATGTATCGTGTTAGCCAACGATTCACTCGTTGCAAAAGAGAAATAAGATATAACCCTTATATCTTTTCAAAATTTTTTGAAGACAGTTATGAAACAACCGTTCCGCATGAGGTCGCACACTTCATCACAGACATCATGTTCGGACTAAAAAACATCAAACCGCATGGTAAGGAATGGAAAGCAGTAATGCAGGTGTTTGGTGCGAATGCGACAGTCACATCAAATTATGACTTAACCGGGATACCGGTTAAAAAACAATCTTTATTTACTTACCAGTGCTGTTGTCGAGAGCACCAACTGAGTTCAGTAAGACATAATAAAATAATAAAACGTCGTTACCAGTATTATTGCAACACCTGCAAACAACGCCTAAAAATTAAGAAAAAGTAATGCATCAATCAATTGAAATCGCAGCCAGGAAGAGACGTTCAGGAGCTAAAGGAATTAGTCCGCGAAGAACGGGAGTTTGTTAGTCCCTTCTCACTATGTGACGCCTACATGAATGTAGGCGGTAGGGTAAAGCAGGAGCACTTACCGAGAAGCTTAGGATGAGGGTGTGTGTTTGGTAGAAGCGGGGCGACCCCCTCGCCCCAACCCTCTCCCAGAGGGAGAGGGGGAATAGAGAATGCTTATGTCTTCTCTAACTAACAACAGTCATCTATAAAACAAACTGCTATGGCTCTTCACCGTAATCGATCGTAATCTCTTCATCCGGCCCTATATCTCGTAAGGCAAACAATTCAAAACCGACAAATTCAGCATGTGGCTCAGTACTGTGATTTAAGTAACGTAATAAATTTTTTCCATCACGCCCTACCCACACCTCATCATACTTTTCGACCCACAAAACATGTGAACCGTTTTCACTCACTACCGGGCCATCATACTCACCCATGTAATCGCCTTCTTTAAACATATCACGCGCAAATAAACCGCTGCCATGAATACCGGAATCTTTCATATAAAATAATTGAAGCAATTGTTCTTCTGATAACATAATGCACACTCGTAAAACTTTACTGTTAATTTTCTGTCAATGATTTTACCATGAGAATTAACTCCAACAAATAACTAGCCTAATTATTCAATGAACAAAGCCAAAGTTAAGAAAAAATCACCAAAAATACCACTCGCACTTCAAATTACCCGTTTTATGTATAACACCCTCGGGCGCCTGCTTCCCAATTACTTCGGCAACCGTGCTTACGACTTATGGTTTACTACGATGCGGTTCAAAACACCGAAACGCGAACTGATCGCTTTAGAATCAGCGACTCAGGATTCGATAATCGTCAATGGGATACCTGTTACGGTCTATATCTGGCAACACGAATCGATAAAACCTTCTAAAACTCTACTGTTTATTCATGGCTGGACTGGACGTGGCACGCAGATTGCCGGCTATGTAGATAAGCTGAATGAACTCAGCTACCGCGTCATCAGTTTTGATGGCGTCGCCCATGGGAAAACACCCGGTGCACAGACAAGCGCACTTGAAATGACTGATGTGGTTCTCGCTCTTGATAAACACTATGGAAAATTTGATGCTGCAATTACACATTCCTTTGGCGGCATGATCTTAGCTTGCGCCATGTCGCTGGGTTTGAAAATTGATATGGCAGCGATGATATGCCCACCCAAAGACTTTCCGATCATACTTAAAAACTTTAAACGTATTCTCCATCTGCCAGATAGTGTGATGCAAGTAGTAGTCAGAAAATCATTTGCTACACATGGACAAATTGTTCGCGATGCCGTCGATGTCGTAAAAAATGTTAAAGATCTTTCTTCTAGCGATACACCCTGTAGAGGTCTGGTTATACACGATGAGGATGATACGGATATTTCATGGCATAGCGGCGAAGAAATCGCCCATGCCTGGAAGGGAGCAACGTTTATCAAAACACAAGGATTAGGTCACCGCCGTATCATTCATGATAAAGAGGTAATAAGCAACATCATCAATTTTCTTAAGGATGCCGCTTAGCACCACTGCATGCCATTCTAGCCTAGCTTTATAATTATGGCTTTATAATTATAGTTTTATAAATACAGCCTTATTAATTACGGCTTAGTGATCGTGACCATGTGGGCCATGTACATGCCCGTGTGAGATTTCTTCTTCAGAAGCCGCGCGTATCTCGACGACTTTAACATCAAAGTTCAAATCGACACCTGCTAATGCGTGGTTGCCATCAATAACAACGACGTCATCTTTAACTTCTACAACCGTAACAACAACGGCCTGTCCATCCGGGCTCTGCGCATGAAATTGCACACCGACCTGAATTTCATCATTGCCTTCAAACATCTCTTTAGGTACTTCCTGAATACGCTCAGGATCTTTGGTACCGTAACCTTCTTCAGCTGAAATTGTCACAGAAAATTCATCACCAGCAGCTTTACCGGCAAGTGCACTTTCCAGCCCGGGAACAATATTCATCGCGCCATGCAGATATAAAAAGCTGCCATCTTCAGACTGGTCGATAACCGCGCCATCATTGTCTTTAAGTGTGTAGTGTAGGGTTACAACTGCATTAGGTTCGATTTGCATTTCTATTATCCGAGTCTTGCTAAAAAAAGGGCGCTAATATTAGCAGAATCGACAATTTTTTGACAGGACAGCACAACTGAAACAATTATTACAGCCCACTACCGATATAAGCCGCAACCGCCATAAGTGTAAACATTACAACGACCAGGATGCCGATTACCTTCGCCACATTCATCAAAATATTTTTATCACTTTCTTGCATCATATCTCTGTACTCCTGATAGGTTAAGGTCACAGGTTACGCTCAAACAAATACCACAAAATGATTTAAATCAACAACTTACATTATACGCAGCCTAACCGTACTGTTGCAGACAAAATTCATCATTATAATTGTGGATAAAGATAAATTTATACTGATTTTCAAATTAAAGTACTCGAACTTGATACAATCACTTATCTAAAAATATATTAAAATATGGCCATTCATTTCTGCCCAACCACCTTAATTCATGACAGCAAGCACTAAACGCCCCTTTTATTTACTCATCACAAGCCTGGTAATCAATGGGCTGATTACGACATCACTATTTGCTGAACCCATTTATCATCCAAGTGGAGCCACGCTCACCTTTGGTGGCATGACACACCGCCAGATGACAGTCTCAGACATGGGCAACCCTGCACACCCTGCAATAGACCCGACACCCGGTGACAGTACTAATCGTTATGGTGCTGGTTTTTCCATCGGTTTGGGTATCGAATACGATGCGCGTGACGAACTATGGAGCCTGTTAAATGATGCCGGTGCTGATGACGCACTGGCCCCTGGTAGCGACCCTGATGATAGTCCCGGTGAATCAGGACCAGATATAGAAATTACCAACCCCAACCTGATCGCTCTCATCGATGAAATCAAAGTTAAAGCAACAGTGCTAGGTGCCTTCGTAGGATTAGCCGTCAGCGGTTTAAACGCTAAAGCATTTGCCTCCGCTGATATCCCTGCTCTTATCAGTAATGATTTTTTAGGTGGCACATGGACGTTTGGTGCTAATGCCTCTCTTACCACTAACCTTAAGGGTATAAGTGACCCAATCGAATTTGATAGTGACCTCGCTCTACAGCAATTACAAAACGCTTATGATGAATTAACAATATTAGCTGGTGGTGATACATATGATCTAACAGGCGGATTAGCCGTCACTGTTAACCCGGATGGCTCAACACATTATAGTTTTGAAAATAACAGCGGCACAATCACCCGAGCCGCTCAGGTCTCAGAAATAAGCATCAGTTATAGCCGCAAGGTTTGGGCGAAAGAAAACAATGAAATATATATCGGTGTAAAACCAAAATTTTACAGTGTCGGTCTTTCTAATGCTTATGTGTTTATCGATAACATCGAAGATGCAAAATCCATTTTTGATGCTTTAGATAAAGATAGCTTTAATTACACTGAAAGAGTATCGATGGACATCGGTGCTATCTGGACCGGCAAACAGTATCAGCTCGGTGCGACCATCACTAATCTTAACGAACCCAAATTTGATTACCCCGAGGTTGACCTAAGTAGTATAACGAACCCGGACATTGTTGATGCCATCCTGAGTTTTCAGACATACACCATGGAGCGCCAGTTAAAACTAGAGGGCGGTTACATCAGTAAAAATGGCGCCTGGGGTATTAATGTCGGCCTTGATGCTAACGCGGTGCCTGACCCTATGCATGATGATTATCAATGGGCTTCCGTTGGTCTTGGTTTTGCTTCCGATAGCTGGTGGCTGCCGGGCGTACGTGTAGGCCTTAGAAAAAATATGGCCGGTACCGCACTGACCTATGTTACTGCTGGTGTTACCGTATTCAACGGCATTAATATTGATCTGGCAACGACCACACAGACAGTAAAAATAGATGGTGACGATATACCACAGGGCGCAATAGTTAATATCAGCACACAGTTTTTATTCTAGGAAAAAAGAGAGTTTTAAATTTTTCAACTTTGGACTTATTACTTACAACTACTTCACTTCCTTCTTCACATGCCGTTACCAAACTTATCGTGATGTATCTCGGTTGACTCACGCATTGATTTCAGGGAAATAGAATAACCACGCAATATACCTAAAGCCCACGAGATGCGCTCTCTGAAATATCCATCAGCATCTACATCATTATCAGCGGCATTATCATTTAATATGTTTTCGATATTTCGCAGCACCAGTTGCTCCGGGATATAACACAAACGATTATTTTTATAACTGCTCATGCGAAGTTCAGCAACCGGGTATGCACCACCATCTGCAGATGAGACAGTAACGATCAGTGCAGGTTTATGGCCCAGTTCAAAACGATTAAACATCAGAAAGAAATTTTTCAATCCGGCAGGCACCTGACCATGCCACTCAGGTGAAATAATGACAAAACCATCGCTTTCTGATAACTGCTTTTTAAGCGGCACCAAGCGCTGGTTCCACTCTTCGTTATCTTCCCACAAGGTCTGATCCCATAGTGGTAACGGGTTATCAGCTAAGGCATAAACCCATGGCTCTACATCATCAAAACTTTCAGCCAGGGTATTTTCGATGTAACGTGCGACTTTTTCACTCTGTGACGGATTACGGTGACTGCCACTGATAATGCTAACCTTCATAGTTTTAAATCTCTGCTTATATATTTATATTGAATATTTGTATCGAATATTTATAACGAATAATTTTTTGCAATTCAAACACACAAAAACGTTTACATTCTCACACAACTAATACAGGTTCATTGAGTCGCGATAATTGCTCACGCAATTCCAGCACATGCTGCTCCCAATATTGATTGGTATTAAACCACGGAAATGCCAGAGGAAAAGCTGAGTCATTCCAGCGTTTTGCTAACCACGCAGCATAATGCATCATACGCAGACTGCGCAACGCTTCAATCAGATGCAACTCTTTTAGGTCCAGCTCAGCAAACTCTTCGTAACCTTCCAGCAAGTCACACATCTGCTCAGTCATCTCATCACGCTCGCCTGATAACAGCATCCATAAATCCTGTATCGCCGGACCGTTGCAGCAGTCATCCAAATCTACAAAATGTGGGCCGTCATCCGTCCACAGAACGTTACTTCGATGGCAGTCACCATGCAGACGTATCGTCTGATAACTAGCACAGCGATCAAAAGCAGCCTGAACCGAATTTAACAGATCATCGACCAGTGTCTGATATGCCACCGACAGATAATCCGGGATAAAATTATTATCCTGCAAAAAAGCCGCTGAGTCCTGCCCCATTCTTTTCACTTCTATCTGCTGGCGATGCTCAAACAACGAAGAACGACCGACATTATGAATACGTGCGATGAATCGCCCCATCCAGTTCAAATCATCTCGCGTCTCCAGATCCGGCCAACGTCCACCACGCAAAGGAAACAATGAAAAACGATAACCATCAAATTCAAATAACGACACACCATCTTTAACAAGTGGCGCCACTACTGGAATCTCCTGATCTACCAACTCAAATGAAAATTGATGCTCCTCATTTATCGCTTCGTTACTCCAGCGATTAGGACGATAGAACTTGGCGATTATCGCGCCACCTTCTTCTAGTTCACAACGATAGACCCGGTTTTCATAACTGTTGAGCGCCAACTGACGGCCACTGGTCTGGTAGCCCAAAGATTCAACGGCATCCAATATAGTCTCGGGGGTTAATTCTGTATAATCCCGCTTTAATAAATCTTTTAACATTGTTTCAACTAATCACCCTCTTAAAATATTTAAATGAAAATGTCAGCCATCATCGGTATGCCTGCTCCACAACCCGAAATCGAATGCTGGGTACAAGGACATGAACCAAATTTAAACGAATTAACTGGTCAGGTTATTCTCATCGAGGTTATCCAGGTCAACTGTACTGGTTGTTTCATCGTTGCATTACCTGATGCAATCCGACTGCACGAAGCTTATGAATCCCAAGGTTTAAAAGTATTCGCTATTGCGACTGCATTTGAAAACTTTGAACATAATACATTGAATAACCTGAAACGTCTTCTGCAACATGGTGAACTGCAAGGTGATCCGCTTGCGCAGCTGTCTGATGCGGATTTTCTAGAAGATAATAAACTACCCTATTCCATCCCTTTCAGTGTTGCGATGGATAAACTGATAAAAAATGATGCCGATGCCACAGAGCCGGCTATCGAACAATTTATTTTGAGTCAGATACCCGATTTTCATCAAGGTCAATTTACTGATTCACGCAAGCAGGAAATTCATCAGCGCGCCAAAACTCACCTTGATGCCAAAATATACAATGCTCTTACCTTTGAGATGTATAAATTGCAGGGCACACCTTCAAACATATTAATCGATAAGAAAGGCAAGCTCAGACAGGTATCCTTTGGCGCAGATGATAATCTGGAGCGGCAGATACAAAGTTTATTGGATGAAGACAGATAAAACTTCCGCTGTTGAGTCATAGCTGACAAAGTCAAAAACTTTAAAAGCTACTCACCACCGTGTCCTCTGTGGTGAAAATTCTTTTGATTTTATTTTTTTCTGGAGGTCAGCTAATGGCCATAAGCAGAAATAAAACCAACCTGCATTTAGCTGCAATAAGCATTATAATTCGCACTATTCTTATTTAACCAAAGTCTTATCATGATAGAAAGAGCTGCAGAAAATTTCCTTTACGCCAGTCGCTGGCTACTCGCCCCCATCTATCTGGGTCTTAGTTTTGGTTTATTATTGCTGACACTTAAGTTCTTTCAGGAAGTGTTCCACATTCTGCCATTGGTCTTTTCGACCAAAGAGTCTGATCTGGTACTGGTTATCTTAAGCCTGATTGACCTGTCACTGGTCGGCGGCTTACTCGTCATGGTTATGCTCAGTGGTTATGAAAATTTTGTATCCAGCATCGACATTGATGAAGGTAAAGAAAAACTGAGTTGGTTAGGCAAGATGGATGCTGGCTCTCTCAAACAGAAAGTCGCTGCTTCTATCGTAGCAATCTCGTCGATTCATCTATTACAAAAATTTATGAATGTCGAGTCAATCGATAACGATAAACTTATGTGGTTTGTCATCATTCATATGACCTTTGTTTTATCTGCTATCGGCATGGCCTACGTCGACAGGATCAACAAGTACTAAGGTCGACGCAATGAATATGCATGGCATGGTACCACCGGACCCTGAGTCCAAAGCGTCAAATCTTGAGTATGCTGTTGTTTATGTTCCCAAACGCAGTCGCAATCGTTTTGCTGCCAGCTGTGTAGAAATTAAAGATTGCGCAGCCGATGCACTCGACGATGCCGACCCCGATAATAAACGTTTTGCTGCACGTGTCAGCGGCCCCTC
>JAUVDN010000103.1 GCA_030595325.1 Gammaproteobacteria bacterium
TCCTGATGGGGGTAATTCTGGAGAAGTCCCGGGTGGCGGAGGAATTGCTGGGTAGTATGGCCAAGCTGTTCGGCACCATACGCGGCGGCCTGGGTATTTCAGTCGTGGTAGTCGGTATGCTGCTGGCCGCCAGCACCGGTATCGTCGGTGCCACCGTTGTCACCATGGGCCTGCTGTCGTTACCAACCATGCTAAAACACGGTTACGACCCGAAGATTTCAACCGGGTTAATCTGCGCTTCCGGCACACTCGGACAGATCATTCCGCCTTCCATTGTTCTAGTGCTACTCGGCGATGTACTGTCTAATGCCTATCAACAGGCACAGCTAGATATGGGCATCTTTTCACCTGAAACTATTTCGGTCAGCGACCTGTTCATCGGCGCCTTAATTCCAGGGTTATTACTGGTGACTTTGTATATCATCTACATTATCGGCGTAGCTCTGTTTAATAAAGATGCGCTGCCCGCGGCAGCAGAAAACAATATAACGTTTGAATCACATCTGCTGCACGATGTAATAAAAAGCCTAATTCCACCCATAGCATTAATCTTTGCCGTACTAGGCTCCATCATCGGCGGCCTTGCCACGCCAACCGAAGCCGCGGCTATCGGTGCAGTCGGCGCGATGCTTCTTGCGGCATCGAAAAAAATGCTGACACTAGAGACCTTACAAGAGGTCGTTCGAAGTACCACCCGTGTTAGCTGCATGGTATTTATGATTTTAATTGGCGCCGCTTTATTCTCTCTGGTCTTCCGTGGCTTTGAAGGTGATGAATTAATACAGGAGTTACTCGGAGACCTCGACGGCGGAAAATATCATGCACTTTTTGTCGTCATGCTGATTATGTTCCTGCTTGGTTTTGTGCTCGACTTCATCGAAATAACATTTGTTATTGTTCCTATCGTTGGCCCAGTACTACTTGCCATGGGCATCGATCCTGTTTGGCTCGGTATATTGATTGCGATTAATCTACAGACATCCTTCCTTACCCCGCCGTTTGGATTTGCTCTATTTTATCTACGTGGTGTCGCACCTGCAGAAATTAAAACGACGCAGATATATCAGGGTGTCATGCCTTTTATTGCCATCCAGCTCATTGTCATGGCGATGATTGCTTACTGGCCGATGCTTGCAACCTGGTTACCTGCACAAATTTCATAATTCCTGACTATTATCAATTGATTAACACTGTATTACAGCGTAAAAATACATGCTGACAATAGTGATGAAAATTTATGACTAATACTGATACAACAAACACGCTCTACCTTATGCAACACGGCCTCACCGTCGATAAAAATGAAAATCCGGAGCGCCCTCTATCGAAGCAAGGCATAGAGCAGACTGAAGCGATAGCCACACAGATTCATAATACAGGGGTTAAGATAGCAGCAATTTTTCATAGCGGAAAATTACGTGCCTCACAGACTGCTGAGATCATCGCCAGCGTCCTGAAAATCAAATCAATATCTGCGACAGATTATCTATCACCAAATGATGATGTCTCACTGATCGCTGATTCTTTAACGACAGAGAGTGCACTCTATGTCGGCCATCTACCGCACATGGAAAAACTTGCTTCTTATCTTGTCACCGGTAACGCAGAACAGAAAATGATCAGATTTCAAAACAGCGCCATATTGTGCCTACATAAAAATGAAAGTAATTATCAGGTAAATTGGTACATCGCACCATCAATACTGTAGCTTGATACTATCAACACATGAAACTTACCTCACCATTAAATTATCTTGCACAGAAACTGTTGCACCTGTGGATAAAAACAGAAGTCACACAGACAGATGATTTAAATTCTATTGATGACAATACTATTAATATCTATGTCATGGTGTCTCGTGCATGGTCGGATTTACTTGTTCTTGAACAACAATGTCATTTACTAAATATCACAAACCCTCTGCACCGCATCAAACATAAGCCGTTAAAAAAATGGCACCATGTTTATACCGTCGCACAGGCACAACCACTAAAAGCCTGGCTAAAAAAAGAACCCAAACGTTCAACAATGTTACGCGGTATACAACAGGCGCTTATCGACAACCCCGAGCTGGATGTTCATTTCATTCCTGTCGTAGTATTTTGGGGGCGACCCGTACTAAAACAAAAACACTGGTCACGGGTTTTATTTTCAGAAACCTGGGGATTCGCAGGCCGTATAAGACGATTCTTTACTATATTATTTAATGGCAAAAATACTTTGCTACAATTTTCTCCCGCAATATCTTTTCGTGAGTCAATTAATCAAGCTACCACAAACAGCAACGCCGTAGATACCGTACAGAAGTTACTATCACAACGACTTACAGATATTAGAACCTCTACCTTAGGCCCTGACGTATCGCATCGACGAACTTTAGTTAAAGAACTTTTACAAAATGAAGCCATCACTAAAGCCATCAGTAATCGTAGTGAGCAGAATAATATTTCTGAACTCAAAGCGACTAAAACAGCGCAAGCTTATCTAAACGAGATCGTTGCTGATCGTAGTTATATAACTATTCAGATTGGTCAGCGCATACTGTCTGCGTTCTGGAACAAATTTTACTCTGGCATCAATGTTCATTTTAGCGCCCAGTTAAAAAAGCTGGCTCTAACTCATGAGCTGGTATACGTCCCTTGCCACCGCAGCCATATCGATTACCTTCTTCTCTCCTACGTAATACTTAAAGAAGGCATGCCCATACCTTATATAGCGGCAGGTAAAAATCTAAACATGCCTATTATCGGCTCGATACTAAGAAAAGGTGGTGCCTTTTTTATTCGACGCAGCTTTAAGGGTAACGAACTTTATTCCACTGTCATGTTTGAATACGTAGCATCACAACTGGCAAATGGCATGCCCGTTGAATATTTCGTTGAAGGTGGCCGTAGTCGTACCGGCCGCCTGTTACAGCCTAGACCTGGTATGCTGGCAATGACGATAAGAGCCTATCTAAAATATAGAAAACGCCCTATTGCTTTTATACCCGTCTATATCGGTTATGAAAAGATGATAGAAGGCAAAGCTTATCTGGCAGAACTAAAAGGCGACGACAAAAAATCCGAGACATTCTTTGGTTCGATAAAATCTATCTTTAATATTCGTGGCTTCTATGGTCGTGTCACAACCAGCTTTGGTCAGGCTGTATTTCTTGATGAGATGCTCGAACAAAACAGTCCTAACTGGAGAGCTGAAACATACCATGACAAACAACGGCCTGACTGGTTAAAACCAACCGTTCAAGATACATCCAAATTAATTATGCAGCGAATAAATGAGAGTTGCTCCGTAAACACGGTTAACCTAATTGCCACCGCTCTGCTAGCTGCGCCAAATCAGGCCATGGATGAAGGCGAGCTAAAACGTACGCTAAACTTTTATAGCGATATAATCAAACACCTGAACTATTCAGACTTCATCACTATCACTGATTATGATGCTGACAAACAGATTCATTATGCTGAAGAGTTGGGTCTGGCACATCGTCGCAAGCATGAGATGGGCGATTTCATCTATCTAGACAATGCTCATGCGATACTACTTACCTATTACAGAAACAATATCCTGCACCTTCTGGTGATGCCATCTTTGATTGCCTGTTGTTTTAATAATGCAGCATCTATTAATAGAGACACGATAGTACGTTATCTAAAAATAACTTATCCTTTTCTTAAAAATGAATTATTTCTACCCTGGTCTACAGATGACATAGAAAGAACCATCGATGATATATTGAGTTGTTTGCTTGATAAAAATTTAATAAACATGGACACCAAAACCGGTCACTATCACAGGCCTCAAATTAGCACCGAGCAACATGCACAGTTGTCTACTCTTGGCCAAATAATCTCACCCGTACTCGAGCTCTATTACATGATTTTTGCCCTGCTCGCCGAGCACAGGTCTGACAGCTTGTCACGACAACGCCTAGAAGAGCTGTGTTATCTGATGGCACAACGCTTATCACTCATGTACGAACTCAACTCACCTGATTTCTTTGACAAAAAACTAATCGCCAACTTTATAGATTCTTTAATCAGTCTAGGTTATGTTAAAGTTGACGCCTCAGAAACACTCGACTTAAGCGACAAAGCATTAGAAGAGGGACGATTCGCCAGACGGCTACTTGATAAAAATATGCAATACAATATATTGCAAATGTTGCGCGCATCAACCGGTCACTAATCATTGAAACAAAATGACCAAAAATATATCTCTTGAACAGTTAAAAGCTTATTACAAAATCAATCCATGGAAAAGTCGAATAATTTTAACGACGTTAGTCTTTATAATTATATTTTCTTTCATCCGGATAATTTTAACGCCTGCAATAAAATATAGCGCGACATCCTGGCTAGAGGGTCAAGGTATACAAGCAAGCATTGAAGACATCGAATTTAATATTATCGATGGCACCGTATCATTGATTAATGCAAAAGGTAGCCAAGATGGTGTCACCTTATTTGAAATAGGCCTAGTTGATGTGTATTGGCGCTGGTCTCCACTATCTGAAAAAACCGTCTCAATAACCAAAGTTACTCTAGATAATTTACATGTAAGCATTGAGCGTTATACCGATAAAATAATAATAGGCGGCGTTAATATCCCCGTTGGCCAAACGCCCGCAGAAGCACTCCCCGAAAGTACAAGTAACGAAACAAATGAAAATAAAGAAATTAAACCGTGGGCAGTCTCTTTAGGTGAAGTTAAATTTACCAACCTCGACATATGTTATCTACAGCATACCGCGGAACAAACTGCCGCAAACAAGGACAATGAATTACTTAATTACTGCGTCAACCTAGGAGAGATAACATGGGGAGGCACAATCAGTTATGCCACTGATAAAGAACTGCTTAAAACTGGTGACTTACCCCTTTCCTCAACCGGCAACTTTTCTCTGAAGGGATTGACGATTACTGATAACAAACTGAACAACATTCTGCTATCTTCAGAATCTAATGAACTACAGGAAGTCGTTGTTAGCGGCCTTAACAACATTCATATAAATAGCATAAGCATGAGTGGCCTTTCAGCATTAAAGCGAGATGATGACCAACATGACGACACAGCTAGATTTAGTCAGTTAGTTATAAATGACATCAAAATTACTAAGCTTAATTCTGTATCGATTAATAAAATTATAGTAGACAGCCCTGGCCTGTATCTTGTAAAACAAAAAGAATCAACCTGGGAGCATCAACAATGGCTACCTATAAAAGATGTAGAGCAACCATCTTCTGATACTGCTGATGATGCAAAAGATACTAGCAGCTCTTTCAGCTTTAGCCTGAATACATTAATAATTAAAAAGCCTGACCTGTGTCATCTGAACACAATCACGGATTTCTATTATTGCTTTACCGCTGATGAGATTAACTGGGCAGGTAACATAGATTATAAAACCAATCCTGCTGTTACAGATAAAGACCATATCACTGTGGAAGGCGACTTCACTATATCTCAACCAAACATAAAAAATGTCATGCTCGAGAGAGACTTATTAAACTTTGAGGAGCTAAACATCAGCGGACTAACTATCTTAAGTCTTGATGATGTCAAAATAAACAATCTTTATATATCAAAATTAAACGCTCTACAACGTGGCAAAAAAACAACGGACAATACACTAGAATTTAACAACCTGAAAATAAAAGATATCATTTACTCAGATAATTCTATTGCCATAGATTATATAAAGCTTACCGAACTATCTAATACGGTTTCAAAAAATAAAAATGGAAAGTGGGAACATGACAAATGGATACCTAAAAAAATAAAGGATTCATCGGCCGAAAATAAAGTAACTAAAAAATATGACGAGCCAATTAAAATTTCTTTAAATAAATTCTCCGTAGAATCTAAAAAACAAATATTATTTATAGACAACACAACTAAACCCGCCTTAAAATTTGGCTTGCAAAGCTTGTCATTTAATATAAAAGACCTTCATTCATCCAAACCAAAATCCGATAGCGCGTTTAAGATTTTTGCAAAAACAAAACGACACAGCACGATCGATGTTGAAGGCACAGTGCGGCCATTTGACGACAAGGTTTCGTTTACCGCTAATGGCGACCTAAAAGGCTTTGATCTAAGAGCTGCGACACCGGCAACACAAAAGTCTATTGGCCACATCATAAAAAGCGGTCAACTGGATGCAAAGCTAGAGCTACTGGCCAAAGATGGTGAACTCGACAGTAATGTCTCACTTAGCCTGTATAAATTTCACATCGAACCAATGAACAAAGAAGCCGCTGCAGAGCTCGACGCAGAATTTGGTATGCCGCTTAATCAGACATTGGTTTTATTACGCGACAAGGATGACAGCATACATCTCGACATACCGATTACCGGCGATATCAACAAACCTGATTTTGACCCAATGCACGCTATCATCAAAGCAACAACAAAAGCAGCAACGGTAACTCTAATAACTTTCTATACACCGTATGGCCTGATATATGCAGGCGGAAACGTTCTGTTTGATTTAGCAACCGCACTAGACTTTGACCCGCTTGATTTCAATCCAGGTGAATCTACGTTAAATACTGAAAACAAAGAACAACTCGCCAATCTAACAAAACTGTTAACTGAAAAACCACAAGTCCACCTAACCCTTTGTGGCACAACTAATCAAAGTGATCTATTCAGGCTATATCCAGATATCGAAAAGAAAGTGTCTGACAATAAAAAGGATAAAGACACCACTAATGATGAAGTTGTCTTAACAACGGGACACAAAGAAAAACTTAAAAAACTGGCGACAGAAAGGCAGGTTAATAGTAAAAATTATTTAATTACTGAATCCAAGATAAGTCATGATCGCTTGATTTTATGTGAACCGGCGCCTTCGGGTGAAGCTGATGCTAAAGCAGGTGTTGAAATAAATATCTAATAGAGTATTAGCTTCCGAAAACACATAGGAGACATTGAACGGGATATTCATACTATGAAAAAGGACTAAAAGCGGACATTAACGAGGCTGTAGAAAAACCCAAGCAAACCACCTGAGTCTACCAGCCGATAAAAATTATTATCTCAATAAGAAGTTACCATACTTTTTATTTTTCGCATTATTTTTATCTCTCATCTGCAGATATGCGTACTTATTGATCTTGAGCACTGCGTACAACGATACAAGTCTCGTTACAGTATTTTTTTTTGCAAAAATGCTATTACATTAACCTTCCATAATTAGCCAGCTTTTCAATATTGTGAACCAAACAAAACAGCTGCCACTGTCCTTGCACCTTCTTTTTACCCCTTAAACTAAATCGGTTAAGTCCCTTGTTCGTGCCGATATTACCAAACACCGGCTCAACGACACTCATGCGGTGACTATATATTTGTCGACCTTTACTGCTGTCTATTCTTTCTTTCATCCAGTCGGTAAATGTCTACTTTTTCTTGTTCTTGTTGATAATAAAAGAGACTTGTCTGCCGCGCCCACTAGCACTATCTGCAGAAGCCGGATTTCGCATACAACGATAGCGTTGTGTACAGGCACGACAGTCAGTAATGTTTCCTTCAAAAAATATTTTGTTATTACCTTGCGCATCTTTGCTTTTAACTTTTAACCACATCTCTTTACCCATCGGGCAAACGCAGGTTTGCTTAATTGGGTGGTGGTTAAATTCTTCCGATCTAAATAGTTTTGATGCATTCGTTTTTACTTTATCTTGATGGCGTTTGCCATACTTCTTCTTTTGTTCATTGAATCGCTCATCTCGACTTCTAAAGGCATTGTCTGGAATGATGGCATTGATGTCATTGTTATGTAAATATTCCATGTTCGATTCATTGGCAAAACCGGTATCAGCCGTAACGATGATGCCACCTTCATAAAGATTTTCACT
>JAUVDN010000057.1 GCA_030595325.1 Gammaproteobacteria bacterium
CTAAATCTTTCGACTTAGAACTTTTTCTTGATACCGAATGAAATAACATTCTCTTCAGCAGAAGCTGTATCAGAAGAACGATCACCGTAACCAACATATACGTTAGTCATCTTAGACATCTTGTGATTGTACGCTACAGCGATACCAGTAGTATCTTGTAAGCCATCAGTGATGTGTGTTGCTGTACCGAATGTTGCTTCGATAGAGTTGTTCTTGTTGATGTTAAAACCAGCATTTACGTGAAGGTAATCGTAACCAGTTAGGTCTTCAGCTGATTCGAACTGACCACCAACATGGAATGCTTTAGATTTGAACTTACCACCAACTTTAATAGCTGATTCAGTTGTTGATACACCACTAACTGCTGTACCTGGCTGAGCGTCGATAAAATCAACATAAGCCATGATTGTCTTGTTAGACCAACGTAAGCCAGCACCGATTGTTTCTTCTTCAGAACCAGAAACTGTAGTGTTAACTACTAACTGGATGCCACCCATCTTTGGAGATGTGTAAGAAACAGCATTCTGCATACGACCACGGTTGATGTCACGACCGTTGTGTAAGCGAGATTGTGTGTGCAAGAAACCACGACCCTCTAAACGAGTACGGTACAAAGAGTCAACCTTGCCGCCTTTCTGTTTGTAGTTAGATGAGAAAGTACCAAATTTAACTGTACCCATGCCACCTTTTAAACCAACAAACTGGTCACGATTTGTTAATGCACCTGCACCACCGTCAGATACGTCAACCTGGAATTCCATCTTGTAGATAGCTTTCAAGCCATCGCCAAGATCTTCAGAACCTTTAACACCGATTGATGACGTATTACTAGTCATATCGATGTTATCAGCTGTATCAAAATCATTGATAGACAGATGAATGTTACCGTAAACAGTTGGTGCTGCCATTGCTGCTGGCGCAACTACTGACGCAGCTACTACTGCGATTGCTAATATAGATTTATTCATTATGCAAGACTCCTGCAAATTTATTAAGTTATTATGATCATAGCTATGATTACAAAATGTGATTACTGCGTGACGCCTCCCCCAATGAAAGCGGTTTGCTCCATCTCAAAAAGCTAGAAGTAACCTCATAACCTCTACTGATGTACACCACTTAAATTTTGGGTGCTTAATTAGCAAAGATTACGGGGAGTATATGCAGATATACCTAAAAAGCAAGCATTAATAACGTTATTTTGCATTTCTATATAGCAATCTGTCCTAGGTCAAACAATAGCATTTTAAAAAACCATCCTGTTTTTCACTAAAAAGCTGTAACAATAGATTTTAGGTCTGCTCGAATTGCAAAATTCAAAAAAAATGAAAATATTTTTATCCACAAATGTACGCAGATAAACACTAATTTTTAAAAATACCCGATTGATTTTTCTTCTGCGCGCATCTTCGTATTGAAGAACTTTTCTACAGGCAATAAAAAAGCCCCAAAAGGGGGCTTTTTCGTCGAAAGATAAGTAAAACTTAACGTTTCGAGAACTGAGTTGCACGACGTGCTTTGCGCAGACCCACTTTTTTACGTTCAACTTCACGCGCATCACGTGTGACGAAGCCAGCTTTACGCAATGGACTACGCAGCTCTTCGTTGTACGAGATCAATGCACGAGTAATACCATGGCGAATCGCACCGGCCTGGCCAGATATACCACCACCGCTTACCGTTACTTTCAGATTAACGTTGCCTAGCATCTCAACTAGCTCTAATGGCTGACGAACAACCATCTGTGCTGTTTTACGGCCAAAAAAGACATCTAGTGGTTTACCGTTTACAACGATATCACCAGCGCCTGTGCTTAAATAAACTCGTGCGCTTGATGTTTTGCGTCGACCGGTTGCGTAGTATTGTTCTGCCATAGTAACTCTGCTTGTATAATCTATATGATTAATCTATTAATAGTTAAAACTAAATGTTCAACTCTAGTGGTTGTGGCTGTTGCGCTGCATGCTGATGCTGTGTACCAGCATATACTTTCAGCTTACGAAACATCTCACGGCCTAGAGGGCCTTTTGGCAACATACCTTTAACAGCAATCTCAAGTACACGCTCAGGTGAACGCTCAATCATGTCGCTGAAGTTAGTTGCTCTCATACCGCCCATGTAACCTGAGTGGCGGTAGTACATCTTGTCTTTTGCTTTATTACCACTAACACGTACTTTTTCAGCATTGATTACTACGATGTAATCGCCGGTATCAACGTGTGGTGTATAGATCGCTTTATGTTTGCCGCGTAGACGACGTGCAATTTCAGTCGCTAATCGACCCAATGTTTTACCATCAGCATCGACCAGGAACCAGTCACGTTTTACATCATCAGCTTTTGCGCTTATGGTTTTCATCAATAATCCAGTGTATCTAAGTATTATGTTCTATGTATTATCAGCAGGAATCATCAACCGACTCCCGACGAAGAGGCGGAATATTACAGGTAATTGGACACTCAAACAAGTCTATAACACTGCTATTTAATGAAATAGTTATTTAATCAAGAGATTCCTGAAGCAAGGCACTTTTTCAGCACCAAAAATACTCACTAACTCATTGTAAAGTAATGACTAAATTCCTTACCCAGCTGTTCCCTTCTTTTATTCTGCCGCTTTTATTGCAGACAAAAAAAACGCGGATAAAAATCCGCGTTGAAAATTACCACCAAAGGGAGGATGGAGGAAATATGAAAAAACAATTAATTGCGTTAATTGAATATAAGTATATTATAATATAGTCATCATGTTGTCAAGTTGATTTATCAAACGTTACCGCTGCCATCATGACTGACAATATCGACCCACACCCACCAATAACTTCCATTGCCTACAACAGGCACTTAAATCAATAGCCGCTCAACCACCTGGCCACCGATCAGGTGTTTTTCAATAATCTCATCAATATCCTCACGATCAAGATAGTGGTACCAAGTCTCTTTAGGATAGACAACCAAAACCGGGCCTAGTTCACAACGATCCAGACAACCTGCGGTATTTATTCGTATGTTGCCTTCTCCAGACAAACCCAGCTGCTTAATCCTGGCTTTGGCGTATGCACGTATCTCAGTCGCATTGCACTGTTCACAGCACTGCGCATCTGATTCACGCTGGTTTGTGCAGAAGAACACATGGTATTTGTAATAAGACACAGCTACTTCACCTCATATTTCATTTACTGACTTTTAGTTCGCCTTGCAAAGCGTAACGCTACGATGGCTTTAAAGATAGTTTCAAGTATCAAGTTGTAAATTAAGAAACTTAAAACTTACAACTTGATACTTATAACTTATAATGTATCCATGCGACATTACAGCCCTTTTGACCAGTTAATCATGAATGCGGACACCGCTCTACGTACCTTGTTCGGCCAACCTGTCATCACACAGCGCCCTTACCCTGCTGACGATCCGGCCAAGGGTGAGATACCTGATGTGGAATTTTCTGATAAGGAAAGAAAACATATCGCCAGTTTGATGCGCATCAACCACAGTGGCGAAGTTTCTGCACAAGCCTTATATCAGGGGCAGTCACTAACCTCTAAAAATAAAGATATTAAAGAAAAGTTACAACAAGCCGCGCTGGAAGAAAATGACCATCTGGAATGGACAAAGAATCGTATCAATGAGCTAGGCAGCCACACCAGTTTATTAAACCCATTGTTGTATGGCGGCTCATTTGCCATCGGCGCGTTTGCCGGTGCTATTGGGGATAAATGGAACCTTGGATTTTTAGCTGAAACCGAACATCAGGTAGTGGCACATCTAGAAGAGCACCTCAATAAATTACCCGGTGGTGATTTAAGAAGCCGCGCCATTTTAGAACAGATGAAAATCGATGAACAAAAACACGCCACCACTGCAATCGAAAATGGTGCATCTGAGCTGCCTCCACCCGTTAAAAAACTGATGGCAGCAATGTCTAAAGTAATGACGGGTACTACCTACTACATTTAGTAAACATATATGGATGACTCCTATTGAGTCATAGCTGACAAAGTCAAAAACTTTAAAAGCTACTCACCTCCGTGTCCTCTGTGGTGAAAATTCTTTTGATTTTATTTTTTTCTGGAGGTCAGCTAATGGCCACAAACAGCCACCTGTTTCTCATCAGTTAAAAATCATTCACCCAAACTCAATGGCGGATGATAGATAATCTGCACCGCATTATCATCCGGGTCTTTGCAGTAAAAACTTCTAGCCCCATCGCGATGATCTTTCACTTCGGTTAACATCTCGACGTTTTCCTGCTTTAAATAATTAAACCAGTTAACAACATCTTCTCTTGTATCAATAATTAAACCCAGGTGATCCAGTGACTGCGCACCACTCCTTTGTTTGGTAATCTCATCATTGACTTCAATGCGGTGCAAAGCCAGGTTATCGTTGCCTGATGTTAGATAAAAATTATCTGCATCAGGCTGCCATTCAATCTCCATGCCTAACAGACGCGTATAAAAATCAACACTGCTGTCAAAGTTAATTACGTTTAAGGCAAGGTGGCGCAGTCCTGTGGTTTTATTTGGACGAGTAAATATTGCCACTGTTATTCCTCATCATTACTCCACATTATTGCTCTGCCATAAAAATATCATCGTGAACGTTCTGCCAGACCGAATCACCGAACACCGATTGCACCACTAGCGGTAATGCAATCGAGCCACGAGATAGCAGCGCATCATGAAATTCTTTTAATTTTTCAGTGGATTTTGTATTGTCACCAACCGCATGTTCACGTGTTTTCAAAATGATCTCTCGCCCAATCGCGTAACACAGAGGTGTCGCAGCCGCATTACAATACCAGGTGATTTCCATCGCTGCCTGAGATTGCTCGAAGCCTAATTTATCCACCAATAATTTAACGGCATCATCAAAGGTGAACTGACCAGTATGAATCTTCACATCGATTATTATTCTTAATGCACGCCACAGACGATCGCGCAACATGATGAACTGATGTTCCTTTTTATTGTATAAGTCCTGCTCGAAAACCAGCTGCTCACAATACAGCGCCCAGCCTTCATACATACTTGCCGAAGCATTCAATAATCGTGTCACATTATTTCTGTTATGTTGATTAGCAATAACAAACTGCAGATGATGACCGGGAAATGCTTCATGCACCGAGGTTAAATCGATACTGAAGTCATTATGCTCAGCTAATAACGCCTCGCTCTCTGCTGTAACATCTACCGTGGTTACATAATAGATACCACGCTGTTCTGCATCTTGTGGAATAGGTGGCTCGTAAGCCGCAAATGGAATTACATTACGTAAAAAAACCGGGGTCTGTTGAACTTTTAGCGACTGCTTTTCAGGAACCGTCATAATATCTGATTTTAGCAACCAGGCATGAGCCACCTGCATTTTTTTGCGATAGCTATCGAGCAGACCTGAAGCATCAGGATGTTTACTGCCGATATTAGTCAGCGCCTTCGATATATCTCGCTCACCACATAGTTTTTTACTGTGCTGCAAAAGTTCTTCTTCGGTGTCAGCAACCAACCGCTCTCCAAAACGAAGTATGGATTCAGCATCAGTATCCAGAAAATGTCTTTCCTTAAGCAAGCGATTGAAACGATTATGACCCGAAGCAAACTTACCCTGCGCTGCAGGCAATACTTCTGCTTCCAGATAGGCGGAAAAGTCACTTAATGCAGCCGCTGCATCATCAAACAGTGGCTGCAATCTGGCAGGGTTTGCAAATTTAGCGGTTATTAACGGATGCCGAGCTAAACCACGAATAAAGCTTGAACCTGCACTGGCAATATCTTTTGCCGTTGACGCCCACTCAGGCACAACACGCTCAGGATAACTCGACAACATAACTTTCGCGCCACGAAGATATTCAGGAATGACCTCTAAGCGATGCTTAATCGCCGTATGTATATTGTCGCCAGGATGAATCAGTAGCTGATAAATAGCATTTACCGGCACATACTCCAAAGGATTACGGTAGCGCCAGTCATTATCTTCCATATCATGCAACTCAATGCTAATAGCACCTTTGATAAGACGATAATCAAGTTGCCGAGGCTCATCAAGATCTGAATAATTCAGCTCATCAAGTGCTGACAGCATTTTTTGATTTAATACCAGCAATGCACCGATATCATCATGTTCATAACTTGTTAGCTGTTCAGCGAAATCATAAACCCCTATATCAACAGCCTGTTCCGGGTGATAACGAAACCAGGAATGATAATACTGCTCACACAGCGCATCGAAGTGCGCCTCAGCAGGCGACGCAGCTGCAGGCAATACTGCTGATGACGCTTCAAGATTTTCTGCCGAATTTCCTTCAGCCGCTTCGGCAATAGTTTCTGCGTTTAATTTTTCTGACTGGGTTTGGTTCTGAGACATCTTTATTTTCTTCTTAGGTATTATTTACTTGTTCAGGACAATTTATTGTGAAGCTGGTTTATTGTGAAGCCATCATTCATCGTCTTCAATAATTTCAAAGTCATGCGTTACTTCGACACTTTTCGCCAGCATGATAGAAACCGAGCAATATTTTTCTGCAGTCATATCAATGGCACGTGCAACTTTTTTTGCGTCAAGATTTTTTCCTTTTACAACGTAATGCACATGGATTTTTGTGAACACCTTAGGCACTTCATCGGCACGTTCCGAAGAAAGCTCAACATGACAATCAGATATCACCTGACGCTGGCGCTGCAAAATTAACACTACATCGAATGCAGTACAACCGCCCATACCCAATAGCACCATCTCCATGGGCCTAACACCCATATTGCGTCCACCGCTGTCTGGCGGACCATCCATCACGACAGAGTGCCCGCTCTCGGATTCACCAATAAAGGACATATTATCCAACCATTTAACCACTGCTTTCATGTCAAACCCTACTTTCTATTTGCATTAAATTTTAATATAAAACCAATATAATCAATTGTTATATTTGCCTGAATTCTTTAGCTTTTTAAAAAGAATTGTGTATTATCTATGGTAATCCAAAGATAGTTAATTAAACAAAAAGAAACATCACTGGTATACCCATGAGCATAGTTAGAGAAATTCCAACATTAAATCCTTCATTAGAACACCTGCTAAAGTTTTCTCACCGTAAATCCTACTCTGCCAAGAAAATCATTATTCACGAAGGTGATGTTTCGAGTAGCCTGTACTATATCATTGAGGGCTCGGTAAGCGTACTTGCAGAAAGCGAAACTGGCGAAGAAATTATCCTGGGGCAATTAAATCAGGGCGATTTTTTCGGTGAAGCCGGTTTATTCAACTTTGATACCGGCGATGAAGGCAAACGCACCGCCCGGATCATTTCTCGCAGCGATACTGTTATCGCCGAAATCAGTTACGTGCAATTCAAACAGATTGTCAGTGAAGACCCTGCGGTCATGTTCCTGCTAACCGGTCAAATATTTAACCGCCTTAAGAAAACCAGCATGAAAGTTCGCGACCTGATCTTTCTTGATGTCAAAGGCCGTATCGCGCATTGCCTGCTGGAACTCAGCGGGGAACCTGACGCTATGACGCACCCGGAAGGTATGCAGATAAAAATCACCCGACAGGATCTGGCTAAAATGGTCGGCTGTTCTCGTGAGATGGCGGGGCGTGTATTAAAAGAACTGGAAGATGAAGATTTAATCACCGCTCACGGTAAAACAGTTGTTGTTTTTGGTGCTCGTTAGTTATAGCGGTGCAAAACGATTGGCTTGATGGTGGCACCTTCCGTTGTTGAGTCAAAAGAGACGTTTTAAGTAGGCAGTTATCAGTTTTAAGTTAAAAACAAAATAACCGAAAAGTCACAGGCTATGCAGCAAAAGCTAAGGTTTTTCTTTTGCTGACGACTGCAAACTGATAACTGCCAACTTCTCTTACCGGCCATTTTCGGAACATCTCAAGAACAATATTCAGAAAAACAACTCAGCCAATTTTTCGCCCGGGCTTTCTGCCCGCATAAACGCTTCGCCAACAAGAAAAACATTTACCTTGTTGTCTTTCATCAACTGCACATCTTCACTGCTATGAATACCTGATTCCGTTACCAGGATATGATGATCGCTCACCATACCCAGCATGTTCAGCGTAGTATCCAGTGAGGTTTCAAAAGTTCGCAGGTTACGGTTATTAATACCGATCAGGCGTGCACCAGTTTTTACTGCACGATGCATCTCATCTTCATCGTGTACTTCCATCAGCACATCCATACCCAGCTCATGTGCAAGATCAAACAAAGATTGCAAGGTTTCATCATCCAGTGCAGACACGATTAACAAGATGCAGTCAGCATCAATAACACGTGCTTCGTACACCTGATAAGGATCGATAATAAAATCTTTACGGATGACCGGCAATTCACAGGCAGCCCTTGCCTGCTTCAGATATTCTTCGTGGCCTTGAAAATAATCCTTATCCGTCAATATAGATAAACAGGCAGCGCCATGATTGGCATAACTCTTCGCAATCTCAGCCGGTTCAAAATTTTCCCGAAGCAAGCCTTTACTCGGCGAGGCTTTTTTTATCTCGGCGATAACAGCTGGCTGGTTATTGTTAATCTTGTTTTCAATCGACTTGATAAAACCACGTACAGCATCCGCGCTTTTACATTGCTGCTTTAGCACTTCTATCGAGACCTGTTTAGAGCGCTCCGCTATTTCTTCACGTTTACGGTTAAGGATTTTTACTAAAATATCAGGGGTATTGTTACTCATAATCTATCTTTTTCGTAGGTATGTATAATATGTACATGGATGTACTGTAGTAGAGTAACGCAGGAGCAGTTACCGAGGTACGTTGCAGACATGACTAGGTTGCTGGCAACGCTAACGCTTATGCCAGCCTACATTAATTTCAGGCGTTGGTTTTAGCAATTAACTGCTCGAGTTTCTCAGCAACAGAACCACTGGCGATAACCTGCTGTGCTTTTTCTACACCTTCAGCCAGTGTTGCCACCAGACCGGCGGCATAGATTGCTGCCCCGGCATTCAAGCTAACAATATCTCTTGCCGGACCTGCTTCATTATTGAACACGCCTTTTATAATCTCCAGACTATGCACCGAATCAGTGGCACGAATCTGTTCAAGATCTGAGCGTGCCATGCCAAAGTCTTCTGGCTGAATGGTATAAGTTTTTACTTCACCATTATTTAACTCGGCAACACTTGTCGGTGTCGCAATACTGATTTCATCCATACCGTCGTCTGCATGTACAACCAAAACATGCTCACTGCCGAGGCGCTTTAAAACCTGAGCCAACGGCTCGACCAGATCTTTACTGAAAACACCCAGTACTTGATTTGGTGCGCCCGCAGGATTCGTCAATGGACCCAATACATTAAAGATAGTACGCACAGCCATTTCACGACGTGGCCCTATCGCGTGTTTCATCGCACTGTGATGCAAGGGCGCAAACATAAAACCCACACCAATCTCATTTACACAATCCGCCACTTTCTCCGGACTGATTTCAAGATTAACCCCAGCTGTCTCGAGAACATCGGCGCTGCCTGATTTGCTGCTGATAGAACGGTTACCGTGTTTGGCAACCTTGCCGCCAGCCGCTGCCACAACAATAGCGCTGGCCGTAGAAATATTAAAACTGCCTGAAGCATCACCGCCGGTACCACAGGTATCGACCAAATGCTCTTTATCGACTTCCACTTTGCTTGCTAACTCACGCATAACACCAGCGGCGGCAGCAATCTCATCGATGGTTTCACCCTTCATACGCAGACCGATTAAAAAGCCGCCTACTTGTGCCGGTGTGGCTTCACCCGTCATTATCAGGCGCATAACTGCACTCATTTCTTCAGCGCTGAGATTACGATTTTCTGTAACCGCTTTGATTGCTTCTTGCATTGTCATGGATACACCCATTAAGACTTTAGAAAATTGTTCAACAGATCATGACCGTGTTCGGTCAGAATTGATTCCGGATGAAACTGCACACCTTCAACATTCATTGTTTTGTGACGTACACCCATAATTTCATCCATCTCTCCGCTTTTAGTTTCTGTCCACGCTGTAATCTCCAGACAGTCAGGCAGCGACTCTTTTTCGATGACTAGAGAATGGTAACGGGTTGCAGTATATGGATTACTCAAGCCTGCAAATACGTGGCCATCTTTATGGTAGATACGTGAAGTTTTTCCATGCATGATTTCTCTAGCATGAATTATCTTGCCGCCAAATACCTGACCGATACTCTGATGCCCAAGACATACACCCAGAATTGGAATTTCACCAGCAAATGTTTTAATTGCCTGCATAGAAATACCCGCATCATCCGGGGTACATGGTCCTGGCGAGATCATTAGTCTTTCGGGTTGCATCGCTTTGATTTCATCGACAGTGATTTCATCATTACGATGCACTTCCACATCCGCACCCAGCTCACCCAGGTATTGCACCAGGTTATAGGTAAACGAATCGTAATTATCTATCATTAATAACATGCGTTTTCTACTGTTCGTATAATTTGTTAAAACAATGCTGCTTAAAATAATATGTAAAACAATCTATAAATTAATCTGTAAAACAATCCATAAAATATGCCTGCGTCTAATTTACTGGCTTGACGGCATTGGCTTGTCAGCATAAGGTGCGGCCATTAACTCACCAACAAAAACACCCTGTCCTGGCCAGGCGACACTTTTCCAGTATGCTTCAATCAATGATTCGCCGCTAGTATAACGTTCTATCACAATACCGGGGCTGGGAAACTTCTGAGTAAATGCGCAAGGCTCCACCACCGTACCATAACTTGCAGTTGCTCCCGCATCCAGCCACTTTAATATACTCATTTGTTTATAACCGAACAAATTTCCCCCACTAGAGGTTAAATGATCACTTATCGCACCGGGCATAAATCTGTTGCTATCGATGGCTTGCACTTTTGTCAAACCGGTAAAATAAAACATAACATCCTGCTTACCTTTTAAGACATCGCCATCTATTCGCTCAATATTAATGCTATCCGACAATAGTTCCTGAATAACTCCATACCGGCGTGAACGCACATTCCTGTTCTTATCTGTGGTATTCATCAGATAAGCAGTCGCCCGTGGCTTTGAATAATCAGCTTCAACACCTCTATCAATCAAATCAAAGACCTGCTGCAATGAACTGCCGGCAAGCATCATCGTTGGTCTGATATCTAACTCATCGCCCGGCAACGAGCTATCTGAATTATAAAACTCGCTCGCGCGCGTCGCCTTACAGCCTTTTGCGCAATAAGCCTGATCAAAACCAAAAGCAAATGCTGACGTTATCGACATACACGCCACTTTAAATGGCTTACTCCATGCCAGAGCATAAAATTGCACGGTATCAGGCGTTAATTTTTTAACTTGTTGATACACTGCGTTGAATGTCTCTTTGCCGATAGAATTTTTTCCGGCAGGAAAGCTAACTTTAATTATATTCTGCTCGGGTATGCCACGTTTTTGCTGATAATAATCCGCAATCAACAGGCTGTTTGCATCTTGCGTGTTAACTACAATTGCAACTTGTTGCGGCGACACTCTTGCTAGTGCATGCGGAGCAAAACATAAAACCAGCAACATCACTGCCAGTGACTTAAATGAAGTAAGTTTATTAACTGGACTTGTCATTGCGATCTATTCATTACAATCTATTCATTACGGCCTATTCATTGCAGCCTATTCATTGCAACCTATAACTATTGACTGAACTCAAACTGTTTTGCACACGATAATGTTACACATGATTATTTTGAATCGAGCCCGGCTTCCGCCAACGAGACGGCACGAAATATGGCACGTGCTTTATTCATGGTTTCTGCCCATTCATTTTCAGGCACAGAATCATAAACAATACCGGCACCGGCCTGTATCGACAGATGTTTGTCTTTTATTACTGCAGTACGTATCGCTATCGCGGTATCCATATTACCGTTCCATGAAAGGTAACCGACCGCACCCGAATATATGCCGCGTTTTACTGGTTCAAATTCGTCAATAATTTCCATGGCGCGAATCTTAGGTGCACCACTAACCGTGCCTGCCGGGAATGTCGCACGTAATACATCCATCGCACTCAAACCCTCTTTTAGATCACCGGTAACATTGGAAACGATATGCATCACATGCGAGTAACGTTCTACCACCATTTTATCTGTTAGTTTCACAGTTGATGTTTTGCTTACGCGACCCGCATCATTACGCCCCAGATCAATCAGCATTAGATGCTCAGCTAACTCTTTCGGATCAGCCAGTAATTCTTTTTCCAGTGCGTTGTCTTCTGCTTCATTTGCGCCGCGTGGACGCGTACCTGCAATAGGACGCACTGTCACCTGCTCGTCCTCAAGACGTACTAATATCTCAGGTGAAGAGCCCACGATATGATGATCACCCAGATCAAGATAATACATATAGGGTGACGGGTTCAAACTGCGCAAAGCGCGATACAGATCTAACGGTGGCGCATTAAACGGAATAGTTAATCGTTGCGATAAAACCACCTGCATGATGTCACCATCAACAATATACTGCTTAGCTTTAACGACCGCATCTTTGTATCCCTGTTCGGTAAATCCAGAAACAAAATCTTCTTCATTAACGGTCTGCGCTACATGCGGTTCTTTTTCTGGCAATTCATTACGCAGCTTGTCGGCTATCTGCTGTAAACGCTGCTCACCTTTACTTAACGCCTCACTATCAACACCATCAGTATCAACATGTACGATGATATATAACTTACCGGACAGATTATCAAACACAACAACTTCGTCAGAGACCATGAGCAGAATATCTGGCGTACCCAGTGGATCTGGTTTATCTGATTTCGCCAGACGTTTCTCTATGTAACCTATCGTTTCGTAACCAAAATAGCCGACCAGCCCGCCAGTAAAACGCGGCAGTGTCTTATCATTGCCGGCATCTTCAAAGACAGAGAAAGTATTTTGATAGTCATCTATCCATTGCAGAGGATCTTCTACTGTCTGGGTATCGATTAACTCATTACTATCAAACTGAAAAATCTCATGACCTGAAATTTTGATGATTTTTTTACACGGCAAACCGATTATGGAATAGCGGCCCCATTTCTCACCACCATGAACCGATTCAAATAGATAACTATACGGCGCATTAGCAAGCTTAAGATAGGTACTAAGCGGGGTATCCAGATCGGCAAGTACTTCTCGTACTAACGGGACACGATTGAAACCCTGCTGTTTGAGTTCAGCGAGTTTTGCGTTTGAGTAATTAAGGGTTGTAGATGATTCAGCAGACATTATTTATTCCAGACATAAATTTAAGGCGACACAATATTGGTTCAAGGAAAGCATTGCGCTTTACCATCGCCAGTGTTTTGTCGCCTCCACCTGCGTGGATAAGTGTCTGGAAAAATAATTCATAACTTGATAATAGAGCATGTTAACTAAAAACAAAAGCCTTTCGTGACTGGTCTGGTTACCAGTTTGGCTACCAGGCCACCAAATCTTTAATCTCTACCATCGAGTCAACCACAGCATCCGGATTGTAATCACGGATGTCTTCTCCATGGTTATAACCATATGACATACAGATGATAGAAAATTCAGCTGCACGTGCTGCTTTCACATCACTCATGGAGTCGCCTAGCATCATCGACGCCTGTGGTGATACACCCAGCTTTTCTGCCGACATGATTAATGGCTGCGGGTCAGGTTTTTTACGCTCGACCATATCGCCACACAAGACCGTTTCAAAATAGTCGCTGATACCCAGATCTTTCAATATAGGCAAGGTGAATTCACTGGCTTTATTAGTGACACAGCCGATCTTTACGCCGGTCGATTTCAAGAATTCCATTGCTTCTGGTACGCCATCATACAAACAGCTTCGCACCGAAGTGTTCTCTGCATATAGTGCACGAAAGATAGGTAATGCTTTATCGTATAAAGCTTCATCGGGTTCGCCATTTAATTCATTAATCAAACCACGCTTAACTAAACGCTCGACACCGTTGCCTACCCAATGGCGCACAGCGGCTTCGCCCCGAACAGGCATATCAAGCTGCTTCAGCATTTCATCAACACAGAATGCCAGATCAGGCACACTATCTACCAGCGTACCATCGACATCGATTAGAACCATTTCCGGGCGTTTTAACATAGTATTTTCTTCTTTGATTGGTTTGTTTGTCGCTTAAGAGAATCGCGGAATGGAAAAATTCCGCTCCTACAAGTACGCAATCTTATGTAGGAGCGGATTTTTCTCATTCCGCGAAGCTTTTATCTTTTAATTTTAAGCTTTTGCTAACTCAGCACGCATCGCTGCAACAACTGTATCGTAGTCGTTAGCGTCATCCGCGCCTTTGGCACCAAAGATTGCAGAACCAGCAACAAAAGTATCGGCACCGGCTTTAGCAATCTCACAGATGTTGTCGACTTTTACGCCGCCATCAACTTCAAGACGAATATCCAGACCTGACTCATCGATCATCTTGCGAGCTTCACGTAACTTGTCCAATGTAGAAGGAATGAATGACTGACCGCCAAAACCCGGGTTAACCGACATCAATAAGATCATGTCCACTTTATCCATCACGTAATCAAGGTGGCTCAGTGGTGTTGCAGGGTTAAATACTAAACCAGATTTACAGCCTTCTTCACGAATCAGCTGCAGGCTGCGATCAAGGTGATCGCTGGCTTCAGGGTGAAATGTAATGAAGGTAGCGCCGGCTTTTGCAAAATCAGGGATGATGCGGTCAACAGGTTTAACCATCAGATGTACATCGATATCAGCGGTTACACCGTGGTTACGCAATGCTTCACATACCAATGGACCAATCGTCAGGTTAGGTACGTAATGATTATCCATTACATCGAAATGCACGATATCTGCGCCAGACGCAAGTACGTTGTCCACCTCTGGGCCTAACATCGCAAAATCTGCTGAAAGAATCGATGGTGCTATTTTAAAATCTGCCATGGTGAATCCTCTTAATAATGTCTACTGTCTAAAAAGCTGCGAATTTTACCTCATTGGCACCGGTACTCCAATACCCGTACTGCAATAGTATTGTACTTATTCAATATTGACTTAGTGCCAGATACACAATTATCATACGCACTCTTTTTGAATATATGAGTTGAAATCATGGCATATAGTATAGCTTTACACCTTCTAGCCGCTGTTATATGGGTCGGCGGTATGATATTTGCCCACAATTCACTGAGGCCAGCAGCTGTACAGGTACTGGAACCACCCCTGCGCCTTGAACTATGGGTACAGGTATTCAAACGTTTTTTTGTGCTGGTCTGGCTCAGCATTGCAGTGGTACTGATTACTGGCTATTGGATGCTATTTAACTATTTTGGCGGGTTTGCAGGTGCTGGCATGCATATCCATATCATGCATGGTGCCGGACTGGTAATGGTAATGGTTTATCTACACGTATTTTTTGCACCTTATCAACGCCTCAAACAGGCTGTTATTGTTCAGGATTATTCGTTAGCTGCAGCACAGCTTAATCAGATACGAAAAATGGTTGGCATCAATATATTAATCGGTCTACTGGTGATTACTGTCGCTAGCGCAGGACGTTACCTGTAAGGCTCATTTATTTAGTAGTATAGAAAAATAACAATATTTAAGGTAACATCTGCCGCCAATGTGATTGCTTAGACGCTACCACATCAGTTAAGCAATTGATTTAACTTAAATTAACATACAATAAAGCTGTTCAGCTATGGTTCAGCTAGGTACAGTGATAATCACCATGTACCACATTAAAAATTTAAACACACTTAGGAGTTACCTATGAAACATCAAATTTTAGCGGCTGTATCTGCTGTAGTATTTACTGTTAGCGCAAACGTTGCTATCGCTGGTGGTGACGCTGCTGCCGGAAAAGCAAAAGCTGCATCTTGTGCTGGTTGTCACGGTGCGGCTGGTATCAGTGCTATGCCAACTTACCCAAACCTTGCTGGCCAAAAAGAAGCTTACCTTACAAAGCAAATGAAAGCTTTTAAAGATAAATCACGTAAAGATCCAACAATGAATGCAATGGTTGCACCGTTATCTGATGCTGACATGGCTAACATTTCTGCTTACTACGCAGGTCTTAAGTAAGATTTTTGATTCAGGCATTTTTCTGAATCTAAAACTTATCTTTAAAAACGCCAATGGCTTCACAGCCATTGGCGTTTTTTTATGCCCAAGGATGGGCGGTAT
>JAUVDN010000108.1 GCA_030595325.1 Gammaproteobacteria bacterium
TGGATATGGCTGGGTTGTATTTTTATGACAATCGGTGGTGTATTGGCTGTAAGTGACCGCCGTTATCGTCAATCTGTAAAACAGAAACTGACTGATAAAGTGTCAGCTACCGCTTAGAGTAGATGCGTGAAATATTTGAAACATGCAAATAATCTTTGAGCCAAACCTCTACTAGAAATAATTATGGAAAAAATTCAGCCTTCTCTTTTAAAGCGTCTGATGCCGCTAATTATATTTATAGCGTTAGCCGCACTACTGGCGATTGGTCTGACGCTTAACCCGCGTTTAGTTCCGTCTCCTTTAATCGGTAAACCTGCGCCTGAATTTGATTTACCACTGCTTTTTAATGAGGGCAGTTTTTCAAATAAAGATTTGATGGGGCAGGTGACGTTGGTAAATGTTTGGGCGAGTTGGTGTTTTGCTTGCAGACAGGAGCATGAAACAGTTAAGCAGTTAAGCCGTAGCGGTGTACGCATTATTGGATTGAATTATAAAGATGAGCCAGATGATGCAAAAAACTGGTTGGCAAAACTGGGCAATCCATATCAGGTTATAGCCGTTGATTATAATGGTCGTATTGCAATTGACTGGGGCGTCTATGGCGCACCAGAAACATTTTTAATTGATAAGGCAGGAATAATTCGTCATAAGGTTATCGGCCCGTTATCAAGCAAAGAAAATTACGATGAATTGATGTCAGTAATGAGTACTCTAGAAAAATAGAACTATGCAAAGTTTACTATTTAAAACAGTTTTTTTGTTCATCGTTGCCTTCGCTTTAAATGTAAGCGCGGCGCCTGTAGAGACGTTCAAATTTGATTCGCCAGAAACAGAAAAGTCTTTTCACAAATTAAGTGATGAGTTGCGTTGCCTTGTTTGTCAGAATCAAAATGTTGCTGAATCTAACGCAGGGCTGGCAAAAGACTTGCGTCTGGAAATTTATACGATGCTCAGTGAAGGCAAGTCAGAAGATGAAATTGTAGAGTTTATGGTCCAACGTTATGGCGACTACGTTTTATATCGCCCGCCATTTAAACCGATGACATGGTTGTTGTGGTTTGGGCCAATCATCATTTTCTTTATAGGCATCTATTATGTTGTTCGTTTTTTAAAATCACAGGGTACAGATACTCAGATTGATAAGATAAGCGATGAAGATATCGAACGTATAAAGAACTTACACTCAGAACAGGGCCACGTTAAACAGGGTAGCAAAAAAGTATGAATATTATGTTTTGGGGTTTGATGATATTGATGCTGTTGCTGGCAATCGGCCTGTTGGTCTTTCCGTTGTTAAAGGTCAGAGCGAAGGTTGCGATCGCATACAAAGAAAGTAACCTGAGAATCAACGAAGAAAAAATTATGGAGTTGGACCTGGATCTGGAAGAAGGTCGGATCGATCAGGGTTTTTATAATGCGGCACGCGAAGAGCTAGATCGAGAGCTGTTAATAGATATTCCGGAAGAGAGTAAATCATCAGCGGCTCTGCATTACACTGCAGCGGCTGAAAGGCACCCGGCAATGGCAATTCTGATTGCCTTGTTTGTTCCGATGCTGGTTCTTTTACTCTATCTTGATCTGGGTATGCACGCTGCCAGCGATGAGGCGCAGCTTGCACATCAGCCACCAAGCCAGCAAGAACCCTCAATAGAAGAAATGATTGTGCAGCTCGAGCAAAGGATAGAAGCGCAAGGCGGTTCAGCCGAAGAATGGGCGATGCTTGGACGTGCTCATAAGTATAAAGGTGATAATGAGCAGGCGGCTAAGGCGTTTGCGGTTGCCTTAGAAAATGATTCTGATAATGTGCAACTGATGCTGGAGAGTGCTGAGGTATTGGCGTTAAGCAATAATCGAGCATTTAATGGTGAGTCGCGAACGTTAGTGATGAAAGCTTATGAGCTAGACCCTGAGAATCCTAATGTTTTATGGTTCGCCGGTGTTGCAGAATTTCAGGCTGGAGAATTTCGTAATGCAATTGCACATCTGACCAAGCTTCTGCCTATGGCAGGTGGTGAAGAAGATGTCATGAAATCTATTATAGGAATCGTTGCGAAGTCCAGGCAGGGGTTGATTGATGCCGGCGAGAATGTGCCGACTATAGAAGCTTTGTTAGGTGTTCAAGCCAGACCTGCTGAGGTTGCAGTTAAAGCTGACGCGCCAAGTATAACTGATGCGGTTGCAAGCAGGAGCCTTCAGGTAACCGTTAACATCAGTGATGAAAATAGACAAAAATTTGGTGCAAGCAATACTGTGTTTGTCTATGCTAAAGCGAAACAGGGCCCCAGAATGCCATTGGCAGCGCAGAGGCTGACGTTGGCTGAGTTGCCCGCTACAGTCACTCTTGATGAAAGTATGGCGATGGTCGAAGGCATGAATATTAGCGCATTTGATCATCTGGTGGTGTCCGCCCGTGTTTCCAGATCGGGTTCAGCAATCGCGCAGAGTGGTGATTATCTAGGCCAGTTTGAGGTCGTAGACAATAAACCTGAAACTATTGTGACGATAAATATTGATACTGTTGTACCTTAACAGTACATATTATATGACCTCTTAATGGGTCATATAATTTATAACAATAAATAAAGTAATGGAGAATCTATGAAGAAACTATTGATATTTTTGAGCCTGATGTTGAGCGCGGCAATTGTGCAAGCAGCTCCAGTAGAAGGCGTAGATTATAAAAAGCTAACGCCACAGGCTACTGAAGCAGGTGACAAAATAGAAGTGCTAGAGTTTTTCTGGTATGGCTGTCCGCACTGTTATACTTTTGAGCCATATATAAAAGCATGGAAAAAAACTAAACCTGCCAACGTCTCATTTAAACGTGTGCCAGCTATATTTCGACCTGATTGGGAGATACAGGCGCGTGCATATTATGCGCTGAGTAATATGGGTGTAATAGAAGAGATGCATATCAAGATATTTGATGCGATGCATAAAGATAAAAAGAAGAAGCTGCGTTTAAATACAAAGTCTTCTTTAACTAACTTCGTGGTAAAACATGGTGTTGATAAAGAAAAGTTCCTGGCTGAATATAACTCGTTTGCTGTTGATGGCATGGTAAGAAAAGCGATTAAGAAACAGGCTGCATATCAGATACAGGGAGTACCCGCTGTTATCATTAATGGTAAATATATAACAAGTGGGTCAATGACAGGGTCGTATGAAAATTTGATTGACACGATTAATTTGCTGATTAAGAAGGAAACAAAATAAATAGGAATGTAACGGTTTTATGTGACGCATTTAACAGGTTTAGCATTAAAAGCCGTGTTGTTGCTCATAAAAATTGCAACTAATGATAATCTCGGTTATGTTTGTTAATTGCAATTTTCACTATAAATTAAAGATTATGATTGGGAGAAGGAATATGAATACAAGAATTAGCTCAATAGCTAGTGTAATAACAATGGCCCTGCTTTTAACAGCGTGTGGCGGTTCGGATGTTAAACAGGCGGCGCCTGATTGTGTTTTCCCTGATGCTCCGGGTACGGCTGCTCCAGGCTGGATTTGTGATGAGCCTGTAGAAGGTGTTGAAGTTTCGGCAGTTGGTGTGGCAGAGAAGTCAGCAGCGGGACACAGCTTCATGAAGAACATGGCTGCTACAGATGCGCGTGTACAGCTAGCTCAGTCTATGAAAGTTCACGTACAGAATATGGTGAAACAATACGCTGAGACTACTGGTGCAGCAGATTCTGAAACTGTAGATAAAGTTAATACATCAGTGACTAAACAAATTACAGATGAAATTCTGGTTGGTACCAAGATCTACAAAACCCGCACCAGTCCAAAAGGTGCTTTATATGTATTGTTAGGTATGGATCCATCGACTGCTGCGCAAGCAACACAAAATGCACTTACTACAAGTATGGGCAACGACAAGGCGTTATGGCAGCAGTTTAAAGCGAAAAAAGGACAAGATGAGTTAGCGGCATCTATTGCTAATATGAAAAAATAAAACTCAGTTTTAATGACCGTTTTATAAAAGCCGGTGTCCGATATTTCGGGCACCGGCTTTTTTATGCCTACAGGGATGTAGGTAAGGGGCGTGAGCTGGGAGCGGAAGCTTTGCTCATGGATGAGCGGACAGAAATTTGCTCCTCGGCAATTGCTCCTGCATTGCCTAATAAGTTACATGGATGTAACGATGCGATTTCTGCACTTCCACGGTCCAAGGTGGCCGTATCCAGCAAAGAGCCAGGGATGGAGGCAGGATATTGTCTTTATGGTTTAATGGATGTCAATTATTAGGAAGTAATGATGCTAAAGAATAATATTTTTGGTAAGAGCTTTATTTTAGCTGTTACGGCACTGAGCCTAACGTCTTATGTGGTTTCTGTTGGTGCAAATGATGAGTTCAAGCAGTGGATGCAAGAGCAGTCGTATGGTGTGGAGGCCGAGAAAAAAGAATTTAAGGAATACAAAGACAAACGTGATAAGGAGTTTACTGACTTTTTAAAGTCGCAATGGACAGCGGTTGATATCATAAAAGGTGAGATACGTGATGAGGAGCCTAAACCCGTAGTAATACCGGTAGCGCCTAAAAAACCGCTGCCAAAGATTGTGGTAAATAAACCAGTAGCAAAGCCAGTAATCATGCCGGTAAAGGTTTTTATACCAAAACCAGATGTTAGTAAAAGTCAAAAGCCCGTACCTGTTGTAGTTGTTCCAAAAGGAAATACATTAAATATTAATTTTTATGGCCGACAGATTCTTTTTAACTATGACGCTCGTTTGAAACAGAGTTTAGCTCGAACTATAAATAAAGATGCCGTAAGCAATTACTGGTCTGCGTTAAGTAAAACGGAATATGAGGATTTATTGCAGCAGTTAGCGGCGCAGCAAAAATCTCTGCGGCTGAATGACTGGGCTTTTGCATCTCTGATTAATAGTGTTGCCGTTAAAGTTAATAACAAACGCAATGAAAGCGCGTTGCTAAGCTGGTTTTTATTAGCAAAGTCTGGTTATAAAGCGCGTATAGCATATAGTGCAAACTCGATCTATTTACTGGTTCCGTCAAAGCATGAGATGTTCGAAGTTTCGTTCTTCACATTCAGTGGTACACGTTATTACGCAGTATCGTTTGATGGTAATAAGCAAAAGTTAGGGCAAGTCTTCACTTATGATGGCGAATATCCAAATACCACTAAATATTTTGATATGCAGGTTACGCCTGCAGTTGCCTCTAGCGATCAATCCGAGCATCGGCACCTGTCTTTTGTGTTTGAAGGTAAAAAATACAATATAGATGTGACTTATGACCGTGGTCGTATAAAGTTTTTGCGTAGTTACCCGCAGCTAAATTTAGATTTATATTTTGCATCGGGTGTTTATCCGGTAACCGCTACACCATTACAGAAACAGCTGGCTGTGCATATGGCGGGCATGACGGAACTGCAAGCCGTCAATTATTTGCTGCGTTTTGTGCAGACTTCATTGCAGTATGAAACAGATGACCAGCAGTTTGGTGAAGAGAACTATCTGTTTCCGGAAGAAACACTATTTTACCCTTACTCCGATTGTGAGGATCGTGCCGTGTTGTTTGCCTGGCTGGTTAAAAGTTTGTTGAATCTTGATGTGGTTGGGCTTGATTACCCGGGACATGTTGCGGCAGCTGTGCATTTTAATGAGGCAGTGTCTGGCGATAGCATAAATTATAATTCTAAGCGCTATGTCATTACTGATCCGACTTATATTAATGCCAATGCAGGGATGACCATGCCTGACTTCAAGCAATACACCCCCTCCGTTATAAACTATTAACGGCAGGGCGTATAAAAAATATCAGGCTTGCCTTGAGGTGCTAGGGTTTGGGCATTTGAATTATAGTGTAACTGTACCGGATGAATTCGAAGGCGAGTGTGAGAGCATTAAAGAACAGCTTGGTAATTGTTTCGATGTTATTACTTCATCACTACGGTTTGCGCGTGAAAAAACAGTACGCAGACAAAGGTCACGATTGAAAGTTAGACATAGTGACTTTCCGCTAAAGAAATGTCACTAAAGACAAAAACTTCATTTGCAATGATGATGTTTTATATTTCTATCGGGTTACATGTGTAGGTTTAAGTTGATTTTAAATAGTATTGACTCGATCTTGATTTGACGATTAAGCCTATGGGCTTCAGCACAATTTATCATTGATTAGAAGTTCTTTGAAAGCGCCACTAAGTCATAGTTTGTTGTGATTTAACAGACTGTAGTTATATATAATCTTATTTAAATGTGATTAAAGCTAGATAGGCATCAGTAGCGTTATTTATCATGCTATACTATGATTTATAGTAATTTATGCAAACATAATCATATTAAACTATGAAAATCAAAGCCACTGCACCGATAGACACACTTCTCCAGCAAATCAGTGTTCATATTGAAGCCAAAATGAAGCAATCCGGGCTCAAAAAGAAAGAGCTGGCAAAACTAGCTGAAGTGAATCAGAACACAGTCACAGCTATCACGTCAGGTGGTGATATGAAACTATCGACATTGATTCGAGTAACACGGGTGCTTGGTGATACCGAATGGTTATTGTCCTTGCTTGAACAACCTCAAAAATCCCCGCTGGAACGGTTAAATAAAGCAACCACTGGTGTACAGGCTCATTTAGAACAAGTTAGCTTAGATCGGCCATCTACAAGAGTGATGGGCCGACAGAAGAAGGAAAGTTAACCCATGGATACAATTTCAGTGCATTTATGGGGGCAGCTGGTCGGTGCGTTATCGTGGAATCCGGACAGGATGCTGGCAAGTTTTCAATATGACCCCGAGTTCCTGCGAAATGGTTTAGAAATTAGCCCACTCAAGGTGCCACTCGGTGCACGAGTATTTGAGTTTCCCGAGCTGGCAGACACTAATACCTTTAAAGGCTTGCCAGGATTTATTGCTGACTGTCTGCCAGAGAAATTTGGTAATCGACTCTTAGATACCTATCTGGCTAATCATGG
>JAUVDN010000009.1 GCA_030595325.1 Gammaproteobacteria bacterium
ACACGGAGGTCACAGAGGTTTTTTATTGTTAACCGCGCCGCAGGCGCGTTTAACAATAATAAGGCTTTCCTCTGTGACCTCCGTGTCCTCTGTGGTGAGTAGCTTTTAAAGTTTTTGACTTTGTCAGCTATGACTCAGTAACTGACACAAATTTAAATGCGTGTCAGGTAGCAGATCTTTATTACTTAAGAAGCCGCACTCTATACTTACGGCCTTTTATTTTTCCTTCACTGAGAATATTTAACGATTTTTTAGCAATTTTTTTCTCTACTGCAACATAAGAAACAATATCCAGAATATCTATCTTGCCAATTTGTTTACCAGCAATTTCTTTATTTGCTGTCAGTGCGCCCAGGATATCGCCCGCGCGAACTTTGTTTTTACGACCGCCACTGATGTGTAATGTGCTCATCAGTGGTTCGAGTTTTTTAAAGCCGTCATCTGATATCGTCAGTGTTGAAACATCAGCAACGGTTACAGGACGTTTTTGATATTTTTCGATAGCAATCAGTTTAGGCGTTTCTGAAGGCATATAAAGACTCAGCGCCAATCCTTCACTGCCAGCACGACCGGTGCGACCAATACGGTGTATATGAATTTCAGGATCTTGCGATAGTTCAAAATTGATAACGGCCTGTAAGTCTTTTATGTCCAAACCGCGGGCAGCAACATCTGTTGCGATAAGGATAGCGCTGCTCTTGTTGGTAAATTGCAACAGGACCTGATCGCGTTGCCTTTGTTCCAGATCGCCATGCAGTGCTAGTGCGTGTATACCTTGTTGTCGTAGATCTTCAGCCAGATCCTGACACTGCTGTTTTCGATTACAAAAGATAACGCTAGATTCAGGTTGAAAATGTAATAGCAATGAAATTAACGTATCTGTTCGTTCGTTTTTTGTTATCTCATAGAATATCTGTTTTATTTTGCTTTCATCATGCAGGCTTTCAACGCGAACATCACCAGGGTTATTCTGTATCGCATTGCTTATGTTTTTAATTTCGTCTGGGTAGGTCGCTGAAAACAATAGTGTTTGTCTCTGTTTAGGTAGCTGATCAATAATCAGGGAGATATCATCATAAAACCCCATGTCCAACATACGATCAGCTTCATCAAGAACAAGTGTCTTTAATGCCTCTAACTCCAATGAGCCTTTTTCAAGATGTTTTAAAATCCTTCCCGGTGTGCCGACGACGATATGAGGGTTACGTTCCAGAGAAGCCAGTTGAGGCCCTATTGGTTTACCGCCGCACAATGTAAGAATATTGGTATTTGGAATAGCGCGCGCAAGCAGACGAAATTCTTTGCTTACCTGATCGGCTAATTCGCGAGTAGGGCACAGTACCAATGCTTGCGTTTTGTATGTTTGAGATTCAAGCTTATGTAATATGCTGATAGCAAAGGCGGCTGTTTTTCCGCTACCTGTTTTAGCTTGTGCTAGCAGATCTTTACCTTCGATGGCGATGGGTAAGCTCTGTGACTGAATCACTGTCATCTCAATATAACCTAATGACTTAAGGTTATTTAAAAATTCTGCAGTCAGTGGTAATGATGAAAAAGTTGTAGTGTCAGTAGAATTCACGTGCAAAGTATCTTATTTTAATAAATGTTAGTAGCGAAATGTTAGTAGCAGAAGGCCTACAGCAACAGATCATCTTCTATGTGATGAAAGATGCTGGCAGCTTTTATCAGAGAATTTGCTGTCAGTGCAGGCACACCATAGACCTCAGTTGTTACTTTGTAATCGGTATTAACTTTCTCAAGTAACATATCAAAGTCGCCATCGCCTGATAATAAAATAACCGTATCAACATCTTTAGCTTGTTCCATGATGTCGATAGTAATGCCTACGTCCCAGTCACCTTTGGCTGAACCATCGCTACGTTGTATATAAGGCTTGAGCTTTACGTTAAAGCCTATATGCCTTAATGCATCCTGAAATTTTATCTGTTTGTCATCGCTACGTTGGATGGCATAAGCCGTTGCCGAAACAATTTCACCCTGAGTATTTATCTGTTGCCAAAACTCACGGTAATTAAATTGGCGCCCGTAAGTATCACGTGTCGTGTAATAGATATTTTGTACATCAACGAAAATGGCAATTTTATTCATAGTATTGTCATCCTTTACTAGTCATGTACTAGTGAAGGATGAGATAAACATTAAGAAGCTTTTCGTTTCAGGTCAGTGTCCTGACTAGCAAGGTAATCTTCGTAAGTACCACGGAAATCAATCAGGCCTTCTGGCGTTAATTCGATAACACGTGTTGCTAAAGAAGATACAAATTCACGGTCATGGCTAACGAAGAATAAAGTTCCGGGGAAGTTTTCTAAAGCCAGGTTAAGTGACTCGATAGATTCCATGTCCAGGTGATTGGTTGGCTCATCCATTAGCAGGATATTGTTGCGTTGTAACATTAACTTACCAAATAACATCCGACCTTGTTCACCACCAGAGATAACGCTAACTTTTTTATTTATGTCATCTGTGGAAAATAATAAACGTCCCAGTGTGCCACGGATGGACTGTTCATCATCATTCTCTTTTCCCCAGTAACTCATCCAGTCATACAGTGTTTTATCATCTTTAAAATCTGCGCTGTGATCCTGTGCGTAATAACCAAGTTGTGAATTTTCTGACCATTTTACGATACCGCTTGTAGCCTCGAGATTGCCATACAAACTTCTTAACAGCGTTGTTTTACCAATACCATTAGGGCCAATAATCGCAACGCGTTCGCCAACTTCTACCATGAGGTTGAGGTCATTAAATAGATTATCTCCATCATTATATTTTTTAGATAAACCTTCAACTTCCAGTGCCAGGCGGTGAAGTTTCTTATCTTCTTCAAAGTAGATGTATGGGCTTTTACGGCTTGATGGTTTTACTTCGGCTAACTGTATTTTGTCGATTTGTTTCGCACGAGAGGTTGCCTGTTTCGACTTGGACGCATTTGCAGAGAATCGACTGACGAATGATTTAAGCTCGGCAATCTGCGCTTTTTTCTTGGCATTTTCAGACTGTAAACGCTCAGTTACTGCAGTAGATGCCATCATGTAATCATCATAATTACCTGGGTACATTCGAACTTCACCGTAATCCAGATCAGCCATGTGTGTGCATACACTGTTTAAGAAGTGACGATCGTGCGAGATGATAATCATGGTGCAATTACGTGCATTTAATATATCTTCCAACCAACGAATGGTATTGATATCGAGGTTATTGGTCGGCTCATCGAGTAACATAATTTCAGGTTCTGAAAATAGTGCCTGTGCCAGTAAAACACGTAGCTTCCAGCCAGGAGCGACTTCACTCATCGGTCCGTAATGTTGTTCAGTTGGAATTTCCAGACCAAGTAATAATTCACCGGCACGCGCTTCAGCAGAGTAGCCGTCCATCTCAGCGAATTCAGCTTCAAGATCGCCTGCGCGAATACCATCTGCTTCAGTCATATCCGGGTTTGCATAAATCGCATCTTTCTCAGATTTAATCGCCCATAGTTCTTCGTGACCCATGATGACGGTATCGACGACGGAAAACTCTTCGTATGCAAACTGATCCTGCTTTAATTTACCGATGCGCTCATCAGGATCTTTTGAAACATTTCCAGCAGTTGGCTCAAGATCTCCACCGAGTATCTTCATGAAGGTCGATTTTCCACAACCATTGGCGCCGATTAAACCATAACGGTTGCCGTTACCGAATTTAACAGAGACATTTTCAAAAAGTGGCTTAGGGCCAAATTGCATAGTTATATTTGCAGTTATTAACATTGTATTTTCCGGATAATAAAAGTATTTAGTATTAAAGGTTCTTATTGAGCGCTGTACAGTTATGCGGCATCTCTTGAACGATTTTGATTATTCGTTCTTTTCTTGTTGGTATGCTTCTTCCAGGGCGAGTCTTTTGCACTGTTCGCAGAATTATTACCGTTGTTATTTTCTGACACTTTCTTGCGGGCATTTTTTCCAGGTCGAGGGGATTTCTTGCTTTTTGTTCTGGAGCTTCCTGCTGAAGAGCCGCCTGCCGAAGAATTGCCTGCATGAGGACGGCCTGAATTTCTTCTTGAAGACTTCTGTTGCTGTCCTCGGCCATTCTTTATAGGTTGCGCTTTTATAGACGGGTCAGGTTCATAACCATCGATGACATCTTTAGGTATCTCACGTCCAATCAGTTTTTCGATGTCTTTAAGCAGTTTCAGCTCATCAACACAGACAAGAGACATGGCTTCGCCTTCGTTACCAGCACGTCCTGTACGTCCGATACGGTGAACATAATCCTCAGCAACGTTTGGTAGCTCAAAGTTAACAACGTGCGGCAGCTGATTGATATCGATACCACGTGCGGCGATGTCGGTTGCTACCAGCACACGAACATTGCCTGATTTAAAATCAGCCAATGCGCGGGTACGTGCGCCCTGGCTTTTGTTGCCATGTATTGCAGCAGCGGTAATACCATCTTTATTCAGTTGTTCTGCCAGTCGGTTAGCACCGTGTTTGGTGCGGTTGAATACCAGAACCTGTTGCCAGTTGTTTGAACCGATAAGGAATGACAGCAATTCACGTTTACGTGTTTTATCGACAGGGTGAATCACCTGTGTAACGGTGTCTGTGGCTGCATTCTGGCGTGCAACTTCTATCAATGACGGTGACTTAAGCAGGCCATTTGCCAGTTTTTTGATGTCATTGGAAAAAGTTGCGGAGAATAATAGTGTCTGTTTGTTCTTCGGAACTAAGGCCAGAACTTTTTTGATATCGTGTATGAAACCCATATCGAGCATACGATCAGCTTCATCCAGTACAAGAATATCGACATTAGATAGGTCGGCAGAACGCTGGTTGACGTGATCAAGTAATCGACCGGGTGTTGCGACTAGGATATCAACACCTTTGATCAATTTTTGCTTTTGTGGATTAATGCTGACACCGCCAAAGACGACTGCAGATTTTAAAGGCAGGTGATTACCGTAATCTCGAACGCTTTCAGCAACCTGTGCAGCAAGTTCACGCGTTGGTGTTAAGACTAGCGCGCGAATAGGGCGACGGCCTTTACGTGGTTTATCCGTATCCATCAGACGTTGCAGCAGCGGTAGCGTAAAACCGGCAGTTTTTCCTGTTCCAGTCTGCGCGCCACCCATGAGGTCGCGACCTTGCAAGACAATAGGTATAGCCTGTTTTTGTATAGGTGTAGGAACGCTATAACCTTTTTCAGATACAGCACGAAGTAATTCGGCACTAAGACCGAGGGAATCAAATGACATCAGTAATTTTCTCTAAAGATCGGCCCGCCCAATTCAATTAAGTTTGGGTCGGTCCAGGCGGAAGCTATATATGTTCCGGATAATCTGCAGCAGAATATTGCTTGCAGTTTATTGTTTAAAACAGGTGCAGACCGAGGTGCACCAGAAATTGAAAGCGGATTATACCTGAAGTTTTACCCTTTAGGGGGTAAATATTAATTATTTCTAATATTTAACTAATCTAAATTACCACTAAATTTAACCACTTAGAAGGCAGTAAATAAGCTGTTGGCGCTCTTGAGTAATAGATATATCTTGCGGGCTTCAACAGAATTAATTAAAAATCATTAATCATTTAAAATTAAAAACAAGGATATACACATATGAAAACCCCGTTTCGTTCTTTTATAGCTATTACCGCTCTATTATTTGTTATTACACCAGTAAGTGCTGATAGTAACTCTCCCGTTCTCTCTCGTATTCAATAATCCGGGAACTTAGTTCTTGGTACATCAGGAACGATGCCATTGATGTCTGAAAAATCCTTAACGGGTGAAGTAATCGGTTATGACATAGATATGGCAAATGCTCTAGCTCAAAGCATGGGCGTTAAATTGGTCACGAAAGTAATGCCATTTGGTGACCTGATTCTAGCTCTTGAAAGTGACAAGGTTGATATCGTTCTTTCTAATATGACGATGACAGTAGACAGAAATATGCGTGTTGCCTTTGTCGGTCCTTATTTTATTTCTGGTAAATGTTTGATCACAAAAGAAGCATCTATGGCTAAAGCTGACGAAGCGGCTGATCTAAAAGTAGCAGATATAACGATGGCTGTTATAAAAGGTACAACCAGTGAAAGTTTTGTAAAAGAACTATTGCCTGAGGTTAAACGTGTAACAGTCAATGATGCTGATGCTGGAACTGATTTAGTCGCTAATGGTAAAGCGAAAGCGATGCTAACTGATTTTCTAATCTGCCTGAGTGTGATGAAGCGCTACCCTGACAGGGGCTTCCAGTCTGTGGTTTCATTATTGACTTACGAACCTATCGGTATGGCTTTACCTGCTAATGATCCTTTATTTGCAAACCTTGCAGAAAACTTTTTGGTACGTGCTGAAAATGTTGGTGTAATGCAGGCGTTGACACTGAAGTGGTTTGGCAATGCTAAATTAACAGCGATTGATGGAAAGTAATTCCTGCATTTTTATTTATAACTCAGGGAAGAGTTTATGCTGTTAATTTATGCTTATAACTTATGCTTTACTTATAAAGCATCCAGGTAGTCCTTCTGCCACTCCAGATACAAAGCATGTACATGTTTTGTATAAGTTTCTTTATCTTTAAAATTTTCAGGTGATATAGCGTCGTGCACATAGTAGTTGACGACATTATTATTAGTGAGAAATATCTGCCATAATTTTTTTACCAGACCTTCATCTGTCCACTCAAAAGTTTCCTGATCTATATACTGCAGAAATACTGGCAATATAGGTATGCCTGTTTGTAGTGAGATATCAAATGCACCTTTTTGAAATTTTTCATAGATACGTGAACCTTTGCAGCCGCCTTCAGGAAAAATCACGATGTTTTTCCCAGATTTAACTGCAGCAGCTAATGATTCTTTAGCGGCATGTCGAGATGTTGCACTGCCACGCGCAACATAGATTGTGCCAGCGTAGTCACTGATTCTGCCAAGAACAATCCAGTTACGTACTTCTTCTTTAGCCAACGGGTATATATCAAATAAAGCGGGCACACCAAAATCTTCTAATGCTGAAGGATGATTGGCTATCAATATATATTGCTCGGGGAGTTCCTGTTTATTTTTGTGTACTAGTCTTAAGTCAGTATCTAGAGCCAATACAAATATTCTGCACCAGAATCGACTGAGAAAGTGGTAATAACGACCAGAGAAAACACGAGGCAGGTGCGAGAGCACATATAACACGATGCTGAGAGTTATAAGAAAGCTCCAGACAAGCGGTAAGACAAGCAGATTTTTTATCGATTTCAGCATTTCAGCATTTCAGCATTTCAATTTTAGATCTGGACGTGACTATCAACTGCTCCCTAAGTTAATAACACTTTAAAACCAGAATTTTTTATCAATATGTTGCTCTAATTAAACACTATTATTGCCATTTAACCCTGTTTGGGCATATAAATAGTTAAATAATAGATGTTTACCTAGGTTGATTACTGATTTTAGTTCTATAGAAATTAAATATGCATCAGCATCACGCGACTGCAGGGCATAATGATCATAGTTCTTACATGCCTACAGAACCAATACGTGTGGATAAAAAGCTAAAATTTGTTGGTCTGCTGTTAAGCATTAGTAATACGTTTGTCTTTTTGATGGCTGACGTAGTGATAGATTATACTGAGATAGGACTGTTGTGGAGTAATATAGATAAATGTACTGCGATGTAACTGCCAGTCATCACCGTGCCGCAAGTACTGCTGATGGCGTATCTGTTCAATCAGTATTTATAAAACCACCTTAAATGATGGAGTAATAGATTTTAATGTCTGAACAACGAGTATGGGTATTGTTACGTGGTTTAGTCAGGGAGCAGAGGCATTGGGGTGGTTTTCCAAAGACTCTTCAATCATATTATCCTGAAGATAAAATTGTATTGTATGATTTTCCCGGCAACGGCCAGCGATATAAAGAAAAAAGCGAGACAACTATAATCGATATGGTTGATGACGTCAGATCACACCTTATTGATGAATCTATAGATCAGCCTGTTCATATTATCGCTTTGTCATTGGGTGGTATGGTGGCTGTCGAGTGGATAAACAAATACCCTGATGAATGTGCTGCTGCCACTTTGATCAGTACAAGTCTGCGTGGCTTAAATCCTTTTTATCAACGTCTATTACCTTCTTCCTATCCGGCAGTATTTTATTCTTTACTGTTCTCCAATGATGCACGTGATAACGAAACAGCAAGTTTAAAACTTATCTCGAATATAGTGGCTAACGATAGTATAAAAAGTGAAGTTACTATAAATAACTGGGTAACATATGCGGAACAATGCCCGGTTTCTGGTGCAAATGGACTGAGGCAACTACTGGCTGCAACGCGTTTTAGAGTACCAAAACAGAAGCCATACACACCAATGTTAGTGTTGAGCGCTTCACAAGACCATCTTGTTAGTCCTGAGTGTTCGAAATCACTTGCAGAATACTGGAACCTGCCATTACACACGCATGACAAGTCTGGACATGATATTCCATTAGATGATGCTGACTGGGTCTGTGAGAAGATATCTCAGTGGCTGGAGATCTAATTTTACGGCTATATTCTTTTAATTTTTTATCTGGTGACAAAAAATGCCCTGCAAAGCAGGGCATTTTAAATATAGTAGATATTGTTTACTAATGATTAGTTAGTAACATTATTACCAATCTGACCCTGACGCATCTGATCAGGCAGCTCTTGTACATTATCCTGGAATTGATCACCCATATCGATAGGATTAGGCATCGTTACCTCTGGTGCACTCCAGCCACCAGGCATATCGCCCATACGGCTAGGTGCATTGATCATGTCATCCCAGCCTTGTTCCATATTTCCTTTGTTTGGATTCATCCATTGGCTAGGTCCACTTCGGCCCCAGAACTTGTTGTTATTCCAGCCATTGTTATTATTCCAACCACTGTTATTACGATTGCGGTTGTAACCAGGCATGTTATAAGCGGAAATACCGTTATCAGGGCCATAATTAGGACGCATATTAGGCGGCATATTAGGATTGGGACCACGTTGAGGTGGATAAGCCCTGTAATTTTGTGGCGGTGGGTTTCCGCGGTAGGCATTTGGTGCCCGATAGTTGTTATATTGGCCTTGAGGGTTCTGGTTTGGCTGTACTGGTCTTTGCTGAGGTGCAGAGTTGTACGTTGGTGGCATGTTATTACTACTAAACCTTGGGCTATTAAAGCCCGGGCTGTTATTAAAACCAGACCAGCTAGGGGCTTGCCAGTAGTTATTGGTAGGCTGACTCGGCACCCAGTTGTGACCCGCTCCGTCATTGTTGGCATTCGCTGTTGCTGCAAATGCGCTTAATACTACGCCTGCTATTACTACATTAAGGCTAGCCGTTGTAATCGGTTTAAGACTTTTCACTCTAATACTCTCCAGAGGTGTTCTTTGTTATTGATTGTTAGAATAATAAACCTGTAGCGGGCTGAGTACCAGTATTATTGAAACTATTTCACTGTCTGAAAAATAAGCTAATTTACTGAAATCAGTAAAAAATACGGCTTATTCAGGTCTGGATAACATCTTCGATGTCAGGGTTCTATCGCATTGATAGTAGTTGCCTGTCTCAGTAGGGGGTTGCAGTTTTTAATTGTGACTTGTCCCTGTAACAAGTTGCCACGTGAATATTCTCTGAAGTGGCAGGTATTTGTTTCGGGATTGTAATTTTCTATCCAGAGATTATCATCTTTCCATGTTGCGGCAAGATGCAGTTCACCTTCTGGAACACTGATGCTCATTACGCCACCGTAACGTTTGACAAAGACCTGCTGGAAATGAAAATAGTAGGCTGAAATGCCGATTATTAATACACATATAGAAGCTATTCCAGCTATCTTCCATTCTTTGATTTGATAACCAATAAAGTAGAGTAGACCGAGAGCCAGAGCGGCGACAATAAGCCAGTATAAATAGGTAATCATAATTTCCTCAGTTTATTTGATAGAGATTTTTGCATGTTAGCAATGATTGAAGATCGGTGTTGCAATAAAAAGCATTCATGTGAATAATTGTGCTGTAAATAATTATGCTGTAAAAAATTGCGTTGATAACCATCGCACCTGACCAAAAAACACTCAATGAAAAAAATATATAGCCTATTGCTAATAGTGACACCCTTATTTTCTTGCGCACAAAGCTATGTTGAGCCTACAGAAGATGAACATACGAAAAAGACAAACCCGACAGCATTACAAACTATTCCACTAGAGTTAACAACAGACAAAAGAGAACAGAATGTTTTTGTTGAAGGCGATGAATTGCAGTGGTTAGTGAGCTTGGGAAGTGACGCCTATTTATACATGTATCATATCGATTCACTAAATAATGTGATCCAGTTACTACCCAGTGTAAATCAAGAAAGTAATTTTTACCCGGCTGGTTATTTTCAAACCATCCCGGAGTATGACAATGGATACAGATTTATTATTGGTGAGACTTTTGGTAGTGAGGTCATCTGGATAATAGCCAGTGACAAATTAATAGCGATGGATGTTAAATATGCTTCGATTGATGATGTAAAAATGAAAATTAAAACTGAATCAAGGGCAGCGTACGGTGAGATTTCTTATACAATTTCAACGATAAAAAAATAAATTTATGTAACAGTAGTATTACGGCGTTAAGCGTGTAGCACCTAACTGCATACCTAGTGGCCCCCGAGGTACAGAAAAGCTAAATATTTCACCATTACGGTAAACGCTGATAGATACGTACTCACCAAGTTCTCCTTGTGATGTTGCATCTTTTAATTCTGTCCAGGTAAACATTCGATTATCGTCATAACTCAGCACGATATCACCTTTCTGTATACCGGCTTCTTCTGCTGCAGAGCCAAGCATAACCGACGATATTTTTATGCGGTTATTCTGTCGGCTGTTAAACAGATATTCATCGTATTGCTCATCACCTAGCTCAACTCTTAGGCTGACATCCTGCTGGTTAATAACTTCAAGTTCATCGTAGTATTGCTGAGTATTAAGATAATTTTTTCTGGTAGAGATATCTTGCAGCTCCAGGCGCTTAAGCTCAACTGCGCTTTTTCTGCGAACAATGTCTTCTGCGATGGTAGGGTCTATGCCACCACGCAGAAGACTTTCAAGGCTGTATAGACGCTGAGTCAAGGCTGATGCCTGCCATCTTTTATTGGTGCTTATAGGTGTGCTTAATGGAGCGTTAGTGCTTGCAGTCGTAGCAAGATCTAAAAGGTCTGATTCAACCTTCTGTAGCTGCTGTTTCAGCAGAGATAATTCAGATTCCAGATTTTCGATTCGCTCCGAGTCACTATTCGTTATGTCTTTTTCTGTGAAGGGGTTACTAAAAGTAGCTGACTTATTAGGTGCAGCGATATCACTAGAGTCAGTACTTGCATCTTTTCTAGAATCACTGAATATAAAATAAGATGATGCAAAACCGGTTATTAAAAATGATAAAGCGATTAATATGGACTTGTTCATCTTATGAGCAGCAGTTATGAGCAGCAGTTATGAGCAGCAGTTATGAGCAATAGTAGTGAGCAATAGTAGTGAGCAATAGTTATGCGTACTTATTCGGAGTGATGCTCATCTGTAGGTTTACGACGTTTGCCGATGTTTTTCTTATCACGCACTCTGTTTTTACTTTTTGTTTTTATAGTTTTGACCTTTTTTATTTTCTTTCTTTTTTTACCGTAAGATTTACCCGATGATTTCCTGTGATCAGGGCCAGTAAAATTTGCAGCGAGTGAATCAAGTTTTGTTTCGACACATTCGAATTTTAAGAAATTCTCTATGCTTATCATCTTGTTCCATTCATTAGCATTCACCAGTGTAATGGCGGTGCCTGTCTCATACATTCTGCCAGTACGTCCGATACGGTGCATGTAATCTTCACCATTTTTAGGCACGTCAAAATTTATGATCAAATCAAGGTCAGGGATATCCAGTCCACGAGAAGCGACGTCCGTTGCGACAAGTATATTTAATTCTTCTTTTCTGAAATTGCGTAGCAAACGGTTTCTTACATCCTGTTCAACGTCACTGTGGATAAATGAATTATTTATGTCTTTTGACTGCAGAGCAGAACTAATCTGATTTACCGTTTCTTTTTTATTGGCAAATATTATGGCTTTGTTAAAGCTGTAGCCAGTGTTGTCATCTTTGTTTTTTGTGCTGAGTATTTTCTGGCATAGTTTTATCTTGTGATGATTGTCGTCAGCGAGTATTTTCTGCTGCAGTATGTTTTCATTATTTTCACGAGAACTGTCGATCAGAATAGTTTCCGGATCAATCATGATCGTATCGATTATCTCTTCGAATTTCGTTTGATTGAAACTGGCTGAATAAAGAACTGTTTGGCTTTCATCACTACAGTTACTAGCTATCGTTATAACATCGTCACTGAATCCCATGGTCAACATACGGTCAGCTTCGTCCAGTACGACGATATTGATAGCTTCCAGCTCTATAACACTTCGTTTGACGTGTTCTAGCAGGCGACCCGGTGTGGCAATAATTATTTGCGGGTATTTTTCCAGTTCTTGAATCTGATGTTTAGGATCTTCGCCACCGATAATCACTGCTGTTTTTATGTCAGTAAATTGCGCGAGCAGCATGCACTGTTTGTTTATCTGCCGACACAGATCTCGTGTTGGCGCAAGAATCAGAGCCTGAGTCAGTGTTTGAGGATTATCAAGAATTTGTTGTAGCAGGGGCAGAACATACGACACAGTTTTTCCACTGCCTGTCCTGGCATTGACGATTAGATCTCTTCCTTGAAGTGCCAGCGGGATTGCCACTTGCTGCACTTCAGTCATTTCTTTGAACCCGAGTTGATCTACGGCATCCAATAAAGGTTCATCAAGTAATAGGGAGGAAAACAAATTAACACCTGTGCTACAGTTGGTTATTTAGGGTAAATGGTGATTATAAGCTATCTCTGTTATGGAATTTGCAAAATTACACATTTTTTAGAAATAGAAATGGCACTGGAGAATTACGATGAAACTTACAAAACGACGTCAATTTTTATCAATGCTAGGCATCGGAGGGCTAAGTTTAGGCGGGGCTAGCGTCACCACAAAACAGGCGTACGCACATCATACAGAGACACATTTTGAAGATAAATCTGCGCACAGGCTTGTGTATCAATGTAATAAGGCTGACCATGATTACATCGATCATGTTTTATTTTCCTGTGGTGAAATGTTACGTAAATATGGTGATGATATTGAGTTAGTAGTCGCAGCATTCGGCCCGGGCTTGAATCTACTCGCCAAACGACCGAAGCGAGCGATAACAGTAATGCAGAAAAAACGTGTTAAATCGCTGAGTGAATATGGCGTCAGGTTTCATGCTTGTGGTAACACCATGAAGAGCATGAGTTGGCAGGAAAAGGATATTGTCGAAGAAGCAGTTATTGTGCCTATCGGCGTTGACGGTATCATGCAGTTACAAGAACAGGGTTTCTCTTACATTAGCCTTTAACTTAGGTGGCAACGATAACTCTTACGGCGTCTAAACGTAGATTAGCACCTTCAATTACTTCGGTTAGACTAGACAGTTGCTTCTCAAAATAGCTTATTTCCTCTACCCTTATATTAGGATTCACTTTAGATAACGCTCTTAATCTATTGATTTCAATCGATAACGTTTCGCTTGCTTGATTTTGTGCTAACGCTAAAAGTTTAGTAGATTTGAGCTCTGCGTATTTTTCACTGCGCTGCAGCATAGCTTTCAAAATTTTCTTTTTAGCCTTAACTATCTTGTTACCAACACCTGTATCGACGAACTGACGAGTTTTATTGATGTTTGTATGCGGAAGTTTCAAGTTATGGTCAGCACCGCGTTCATCACAGACAACACGAATCATCGTTGGCGGCAGGTATCGGTTTGTCTGTAACTCTTCAATCGGTGCACCTTCCAGTAAAAACAGACACTCGAGTAAAACTGTACCTGCGCTAACACCGCTGTATTCTGTAGCGGTGACAGCGGTATTACCCATTTCATTGGTGAGAACGATATCGATAGCATTGTTTGTTAACGGGTGCTCCCAACTTATGTAATGCGCATCCTCGAAACTTAGTGCAGTATTTCGATTGTAAGTGATGGTCATACCATCTTCTGTTAGGCCTGGAAAATGACTAATCATGTGTTCAGTCGGGGTGATAACAAAACAGTTTTCACTGTGTATATCTGTATCGATACCAAAACAGTCAAATGCACTTTCCATGTAATCAGCCAGCTGCGTTGACTCATCTTCAGTCTCTGCACGCTGTTTAATGTCTTGCGCCACAGATGGTCGACAGGAATTATATTCCAGTAAGCGATCACGACCACGCTGTAGTGTCTGGCTTAAATCAATGTAATATTCGCTAGAATGCTCGAGTAACGCGGTAAGCTCGTCTTGTTTTGCATCTAACTGAACGGTGTTACCAAGTAGCTGGTAGAGATCATGCTGGACACGTTTAAAGACAGAGTGACCTGCCGGGCAGGTATGTTCAAACGCGTGTAATGCCTCGTGATACCAGCGGTAACATACTTCCTGTGCAGAATTTTCGAAGTAGGGGACGTGGATATTGATTGTATTCTTTTGACCAATTCGATCAAGACGTCCGATACGCTGCTCCAGTAAATCAGGGTTCACTGGTAAATCGAATAAAATAAGGTGATGTGAAAACTGGAAATTACGGCCTTCACTGCCTATTTCAGAACAGACAAGAATCTGACTGCCAGTTTCATTATCCGCAAAAAAAGCTGCTGCACGATCACGTTCAATGATACTTAAACCTTCATGAAAAGCAGTCGCGTGTAATCCCGTCTGAATTTTAATATGTTGTGTTATTTCTAACGCTGAATTGGCATCGGCGGTGATGACGAGTATTTTTTTAGGGTTTAACTCGGCACATTTTTTCGTCAGCCATTCGATGCGTGAGTCTAACTGTGTCCAATGCTGCGCTGAATCTTGTTGCTGATACAATAATTCAGGTGTTAACAGCTCAGTTACATCATCTGATTTCAAAGACTGATAAGGTTCTGGTAATGCTAATGGGTAAGCGTGCAGTAGACGTTCAGGAAAACCTTTGACTGCAGAACGCGTATTTCTGAATAAAACACGGCCTGTACCATGGCGGTCGAGCAGATGTTCGACTAATTCAATTCGTGCTTGCTCCGCATCATCATCTTCTGCCTGTCCGTCGTTGATACAATCAAATAGTGAATCATTATCACCTTCGTTGATCGTTGACTTTATTAGTGCAATATCACTGTCAGTTAACGTTTTATTGTTTAGTAAATCCTCGATTACCTGTGCATACGGTTCGTAATTTTCTTCCTCGTCAACAAACTGCTGAAAGTCAGGGAAGCGATCAGGATCAAGCAGTCGAAGACGTGCAAAGTGACTTTCCTTACCCAGTTGTTCTGGTGTTGCTGTAAGCAATAAAACACCTTTTGTTTGCTGACTTAATTGCTCAACAACCATATATTCAATACTGGGTTCATCTGCTGACCATTGCAGGTGATGCGCTTCATCAACAACCATCAGATCCCAGTCGCCAAACACACACTGCTCAAATGCACTGGCATTGCTAACTAAAAAATCAATGCTGCATAAAACCAGTTGTTCTGAATGAAAGATGTTTTCATATTCATTTGCTTCAATCAGGTCATCACAGCGATTTTGATCGAATATTTTAAAATGAAGATTGAAGCGGCGTAACATCTCCACCAGCCATTGATGCATCAATGTTTCTGGCACCACGATCAAAATGCGGTTAGCACGTTCGGTGATTAGCTGATGATGAAGGATCAAGCCGGCTTCGATAGTTTTACCCAGGCCAACTTCATCTGCCAGTAAAACGCGAGGTGCATAACGGTTAGCAACCTCATGTGCGATATATAACTGGTGCGGGATTAAGCTGGTACGACTGCCGGTAAGACCATACAGGTCTGACTTGGCCAGACGATTTTTATGAAACAGGGTCTGATAACGTAGTTCGAACCAGTTATCCTTATCAATCTGTCCATTGAATAATCGCTCAGAAGGGCGATTTAGCTGAATAAAATTATCAAGCTCCGCTTCTTCGATGGTGCATTCTTTACCGTTACTATCGATTCCAGAGTAGCTGATGAGGCCATGATTCTCTGCTACCTGCTTAACCGTAATCTTTTTACCCTCATGGCCATTGATCGAATCACCCACAGAAAACATGACACGCGTTAGTGGTGCCGTCAGTTTTGCATAAGTACGGGTTTCGCCAGTAGCAAGGAATAAAACGGTTAGTGTGCGCTCTTCAACAGAAAGGATGGTACCAAGCCCCATCTGGAGTTCAGCATCACTGATACAGCGTTGACCAGGAATAAAATCAGCCATTATTTGTCTCTATTTTTCATCAGAGGCATATTTTACGGCAGATTTATTTTTAATCGTATAGTTTTTAGTGGGTATGGTGCGGTTTTTTTGTATTGCATTGACATTGTACGTTTACGTCATCTTTAGGAGCGGATTTTTTGTTATTATTTTTTCTTGCTGATTAATTTGTATCTGACCACTTTAGTTATTCTTATAGATTGCGGTATTCGCACCACGGGCGAGTCACTCTTTTGCTACAGCCCAAAAGAGTAACCAGAAAAGGCCGTCGCGACGCTAGTCGCCCCTGTAAAAAGCACAGAGGTTCCCACAGAGGTGTTGCTGGCATCATGCTGTGAAAAAACTCGCAGAAGACGCTCAAACAGTTTTCACAGAAAGCTCATGACACCAGCAACACCTCAGTGGCTTGGCTAATGCGAGGGGGAAAGTCAAAAGAATAGAGCAGAAACTAGAAACAAGCACTGTTTTGTTTTTGATCTTTAGTCCACATTAGGCAAGCCATTGAGATAGTGCTGTTGTCATGAGCTTTCTGTGAAAACTGTCTGAGCGTACGTGTTTTTTCAACGTAGGCGAGTTTTTTCACAGCATGATAACAGTGCTCTCTTAATGGGGACCCTGTGCTTTTTACAGGGCGTAGACGTCGTGGCGGCCTTTTCTGGGTACTCTTTGTGGCTGCTGACAAAGAGTGCCTCGCCCGCGGTGCGACTACCGCAATCTCTTAGAAACATACAAACGTAAGATGAAAAATAATAAATAAGAAAAAACAAAAGATCGCGGAATGAGAAAATTCCGCTCCTACATGTGATTGCGATACAAATATTGCAACTACACTAATATAAATTCCAAAGTGCCAACCCACTAACCACTATCAACATCGCACCAATAACCTGCTTAAAAACAACATCATTGCGCAATATCATATCGTGTGTCTTCAAACCAATAAAATGCCCAACACCAGCGACAGGTAGAAGTACGATAGCCGTGAGCACATTCAGGTCCACTCCCAGTGCCGCAAAGGTTGCCATTTTTATTGAAACCAGAATAAACCAAAGCACAAACAGGGTATTCCGTAATTGCGACTGCACCACATTGCGTACATAAACAGCCACCATTAATGGCGCCCCCGTTAAAGATGTGCCCGCTATATAACCGCCAAATATCAATAATAATTTATCGATCCAGGCACTCTCACTATGAAAGCTTTTATTTAGTAGCCACATAACTGCATACAATAGAGTGATGCCATAGATGAATGTAACGACCCATAAATTTGGCAGATTCAATAAACCAAAGACACCGATGAGGGCAGGTGGAATAATATAGAGCAAAGATGCTTTTAAATATTGCCAGTTAACGTTATTTATCCGGGTACGTAAGGTCAACGATGTAAAAAATAACAGGTGTGCGCCGATGATAGGCAGCCAGTAAATCGGTTGATCAAGTATGAGCAACATGAAGGGCAGACCAAGGGCTGCGCCGCCAAATCCCAGACCGCTGCGAACAAATCCCGCCCACATGAATAGCAGACACGTTAGTACTATCTCTAGTACCGTAAATTCAGGAAACATGATTAGACTTTAGCTTTACTAAAATGTTCTTTAGTTAGCTTGAATACGACAGGACTTAGCAATATCAATGCAATAAGATTTGGAATCGCCATGAGTGCGTTTAAAGTATCAGCAACCAGCCACATAAAATCTAGACTAGCTGTTGCACCGACAGGTACCGCAATAATCCACAGGTAGCGAAACGGTGTTATCGCTCTTTCACCCAGTAAAAATTCAACACATTTTTCACTGTAGAAGCTCCAACCAAGAATAGTTGTGAATGCAAACACACTTAATCCAATGGTTACGATATAACTACCAAAACCGGGCAGTGCTGCCTCAAATGCTGCTGAAGATAAACTGGCACCGGTTTCACCGCTTGACCAGACACCGCTTGAGATAATGACCAGACCGGTAATTGAGCAGACAATGATGGTATCGATGAATGTACCTAACATGGCAATACTGCCTTGTTGCACAGGGCTGTTGGTGCTGGCTGCAGCGTGTGCGATTGGGGCACTACCTAAACCCGCTTCATTAGAAAAAATACCACGTGCGACACCAAAACGGATGGCTGCCCAAACAGCAGCACCGGCAAAACCGCCTGTTGCAGCAATTGGTGTGAATGCATGTGTAAAAATTAATGAGAAGGCATGAGGCAGTGCCTGGTAATTAATGATTAATATAACTAATCCTGCTGAAACATAAGCAAGCGCCATCATCGGTACCAATTTACCTGCTACATTTGCGATGCGCTTGATACCGCCAAGTAATACCATCGCTGCTAAAACAGCCATAACAATACCAGTAACCATATGTGGCACGGCAAAGGTATTGTGAATAACATCAGCAACAGAATTAGCCTGTATCGTGTTACCGATGCCGAATCCTGCCAGCGCACCAAAAATAGCAAAACAGGTACCCAGCCATGACCAATGTGGCTTTAGACCATTCTTGATATAAAACATGGGACCGCCAATGTGCATGCCTTTACTGTCGACTTCTCGATATTTAACCGCCAACACCGCTTCTGCATATTTTGTTGCCATTCCCACCAGTGCCGTACACCACATCCAGAACAGCGCACCTGGACCACCGAGAAATATCGCGGTTGCTACGCCGGCTATGTTTCCTGTACCGATGGTTGCTGCAAGTGACGTCATTAGCGCGTTAAATGGAGCAATATCGCCTTCACCTTCTTTATGGCGACCTTGCCAGAGAAGTTTGAAACTGTATCCCAGTCGTCTCAGTGGCATGAATGCCAGGCCATACATCAAATAGATACCAGTACCGAGAATAAGTACAAGCATCAAGGGCCCCCAAACAATACCGTTTAAGGATGAAACAAGGTCATTTAGCATTTGCATAGTATTTGTGTTTTTATTTAATTTTTCTTATTTTTTTCGAATATTACCAGTTTATAAGAAAACTTTTCATTACTCTAAAATAAGGTAAAATTACGTTTTGGCTCTGGGCTTGTCGACATATTGGCGTTCCAGCCGGTTAATTAGAGAATATTGCATGTCACTAGCTACGCAGCAGGTCGTTGTATCTGCGCTATATCATTTTGTCAGGCTTGATAACTATCAGGCAATTCGCCAGCCGCTATACGATTTTATGATTGAACATGAAATCAGAGGCACACTACTATTAGCAGAAGAAGGCATCAATGGTACGGTCGCGGGCTCACAGGAAGCCATCGATAAACTTCATGACTGGTTACGTTCTGATGAACGTCTAAAAGAGATAAGAACAAAAGAGTCATTTGATGATGAGATGCCATTTTATCGCACAAGAGTAAAGCTGAAGAAAGAGATTGTTACCATGGGCGTGCGGGGTATCGACCCCAACCACGTAGTCGGTACTTATGTAAAACCAGAAGACTGGAACGCTCTCATATCTGATCCTGAGGTGGTTCTTGTGGATACACGTAATGATTATGAAGTTGCCATTGGTACTTTCCAAAACGCTATTAATCCTAATACAGAAACTTTTCGACAGTTTCCTGATTATGTAAAACAAAACATGGATTCAAAAAAGCAGAAAAAAGTGGCTATGTTCTGCACTGGTGGTATCCGTTGCGAAAAATCTACCGCTTATCTAAAAGAGCAGGGCTTCGATGAGGTCTATCATCTGCAAGGTGGTATTTTGAAATACCTGGAGACTGTTCATGAGTCTGATTCGATGTGGAAAGGTGAATGTTTCGTTTTTGATAACCGTGTCAGTGTTAATCATCAGCTTGAGAAAGGAATATATGACCAATGCCACGCTTGTCGTTTACCAATAACAGAAGAAGATAAATTAAGTGACAAATATGAGCAAGGCGTCAGCTGTCCTAGCTGTTATGATAAAAAAACAGATACACAGCGAAAGAGATTTGCTGAACGTGAAAGGCAGGTGCAACTTGCTAAATCACGCGGTGAAGAACACATCGGTTCCGAGGTTAATGAGATTAGTCAGAACCGAAAACACATGAAAGATATTGAGCGCGAGAAAAACAGGCGCTTAAGCATAAAGCATCGCTAAGGAGATATCATGCCAATAGAAGTTTTGTTTGGATGGGCAGCATCATTTCTGTGTACTTTAATTTTGGTACCACAAATATATAAAGCATTAAAGACGCGTCATACTGATGATGTTTCCATGTCTATGCTTTTGTTGTCTGTTGCCGGCAATGGATTCTGGGTTGCACATTCGTCAATCACGCAAAATATACCTTTACTCGTAGGTGCGAGTTTTATCAGCTGTATGAGTATCGCGCTAATTATATTCAAATATAAATTTGATACAAAATAAATAGCTATTCCTTTATGAACGAACCTATCCTGTATAGCTTTCGTCGCTGCCCGTATTGTATGCGCGCGCACATGGGACTTAAATACTCATTACTTATTATTAAACTCCGTGAAGTGTCTCTAAAAGAAATGCCTGATGAGCTATTAAAAGTCTCACCACATGAAACGGTACCTGTACTGATATTGTCAGCAGACAATGTGATGGATGAAAGCTGGGATATTCTAAAATGGGCGCTGTTGAAAAATGATCCAGATAACTGGTTAGGTGAAGATAATAAATATTTACTTGATGCAGAAATGTTGGTTGAAACCAATGATTTTTCCTTTAAGGAAAATCTGGACCATTATAAATATGCTGATCGACACCCAGAACACTCTAAAGAACACTATCGAAATGAAGGTGAAGAATTTATCGAAGAGCTCGAAGATATGCTCTCAGATAATGCATACCTGTTAGCTGATACTGTAACAATTGCTGATATTGCTATATTTCCTTTTGTTCGGCAGTTTTCACTTGTTGATAAAACCTGGTTTGACGAATCTCGCTATACACGTGTTCAGCACTGGCTGGAGTCTTTGATTAATAGCAAATTATTTCAAGATGTCTTTCAAAAACATGATTTTTGGAAATCAGGCGATAACGAAATATATTTGTAAAGACTATCAGCCAAAACTTGAAGGTGTACATGATTTTTTAATGCTTATCAAAACATCAGCTAATTTGGTTTACCTTGTTTAAAGTAACCGTTTGTCGGAAAACTTACACTTGTTTGTCGAAATTTCATAATAATTGTTGAAAATATGTCACTTCGGTCTATATTCTAATCAGTATCACAAAGGTTAGAACTAATCTTTTAGTTTTACCCATAAATTCAAATACTTATAAATTTCACAAAGTTTTTCACCATCATTAACAAGCAATGATATATCCGCTTGTTGTGATAAATGCGCTTAAACAAACTAATAAAAAAACTTCATCTACAACTGCAAGTGCAGGATTTTATGATGCTTTTTTAACCATGTTTTATTTAGGACGTTGCAATGGAATTAAACCAAAATTTCAATTTAGCTGAAGATAATAAATCTGATAAGTATTCAAAAGTTATCGATAAGGTTTTTACCTGTTCAAACGAGCACCTGATGGTTTTATTCACTCAGATGTTAACAACCGCAGATGAAAAATTATTTGACCTTGCAGAGAAATCTGACTCAAATGAAGACCAATCGATGTACATGGACTGTACGCGTATATTCAGAACAGAAAAAAATGATATCGGTGGACATTTTTTCGTTAATTTAAATAATTCCTTAAAAGCCTCTCAAGCACACGATGTAGACTCTGAATCAGAAGAGTTAGCACTGGTGGGTCAGGATGAAATGGAAGAGATGGTTGCAATAACAACCATGCACTCTAAAGCGATGAATATATATGGAGTAGAAGTTAATCACCTGGAAGCACGTTTAGAGTATCTAGAAATCATGTATATGGACATGTTTGATAAAGAAGCTTTAGACCCGAAACATATCTGTGAAATATTTCAAAGAACCATTGAAAACCTCGAAATGGCAATTGAAGTTAAATTAGTTTTTTACAAATTGTTCGACGATGAAGTGTGTTCAAAACTTGGCGTGATGTACAAGACTATAAATCAGATATTTATAGACAATGACATCATGCCTGAAATCATAATGAAGACGACAAAGCAAGAAGAGGTAGAACATGCCGAAGAAGAAGTGTCGATGCAGGTGGCGAGCTATTATGATCCGACTGAAAATGTAGCGACTGATTTTATACCAAGAACCAAAGATGATATCTGCCGCATCGTTAATGATTTCATGAGCGGTGATATGACAATTACCGGTGATGAAATTGACCTGCCTGAGTCATTTCTGCGTAAACCTAGCCAACAGGATATAGATGGTAAGAATTCCTATGAGAGAAAAGAGGTTCTTAAAGCACTCTCGAAACTTCAACACAAACTTACTTCAAGAAAAGATAACAATGAATGCCTAACAACCGACCAGATCAAACAGGAACTTCTGTCAGATATCAGTAAAGAGCATGGCGGCGTTATCGACAAGCAGGTCAACATTCTAGACGAGAGAAATATGGATTTTGTCGGTATGATGTTTGGTGCCATCGTTGATGATGAGACTGTTTCTGAAATAATGACCAACCTCATTTACCAGCTACAGATACCGGTCATGAAAGTTGCGATGTCAGACAACTCTCTTTTTCAAAATGAAGAACATCCGGCAAGAGCGACTGTGGATCTACTGACTCAAGCAGGTAAGGGTATAAATATAAGAGACGATTACCTTTTTGATGAGCTTGAAAATATAGTAGACAGCATACTGGATGAATTTGAAATAGATATTGATACATTTGAGCAAGCGGTTGATGATCTTGAAAATATTATCTTCAAGGAAGAAGAAATTGCTAATGAAACAGAAAGGCAACAACAGAAACAAATATTGCAAGAACATGCTCGAAACATTGTTATCACACAGCTGAAAATGGTCTCTAGTGATAAGAGGATACCTAACGAGGTAAGGCCTTTGATTCTAAAGCACTGGTCAACACTGATGCTTAATCGTTACCTAAGGCATGGACGCAACAGTGAGAAATGGGTTCAATCGGTTCTTTTACTAAAGCTGCTACTTAAATGTATGCAACCTATCCGCTATCCATCACAGTTTAAGATGATAAATGATAACCATGTAGCACTATTAGAAGCTGTAAATGATGAACTATATGAAACGCAACAGAATAAAGGTGATATAGCTGCTCAGATATCACAATTAAAATCACATTTTATAAAATTGATTGACGGTTATGATATGAAAATCGTTGATGAAAACATCGCTGAAGTTTCTAAAGAAGAATTATTAAGCGAAGAGCCTGATAATTCTGAAGAAGAACTTAAGTATATTCAGGAACAAACAGAAATAGCAAAACAAAAGATAGCGCAGCTTGAAAGTACAGCAAAACCTGGTGCTTGGTATGAGATTTATAATGGTGATGAAAGGGCTGTAAGACGCTTAAAGCTTTCAATCATTTTAACTGATGCCGCACAGTTAATCTTCGTCGACAGAAAAGGCGTTAAAGTTATAGAGAAAGATGCTGAAGAGTTTGCTAAAGAACTTGAAGATAATCGTTCGCGTATGCTTGCTGATCATTCAACGTTTGATAATGCTCTGGGCAAAGTTATTTCTGCTTTTGCAGCGTAAGTCTTCATGTAGAATTTATTGGCACAGTTTATAAGTTTGGCAACAGGGATTGTTGCTTTTTTATAGCTCAGCTTTATAGCTCAGCTTTATAACTCAGCAATACAACATGTCATCTAATGTGGGATCTGTTTCAAGATTTCACTACTCTCATTGTAATCAATCTTTATCTCAGAAAATTCTTCTCCTAGTTGTAAAACCAGACTCGGGAAGCTATGCAGATAGATATTTTTACAAAATTCTATTTCAACCATGAGGTCATTCTGACAATGCTCTGAGGTTATATCTGTTTTAAACTGACCTATATCTAAACCTATATTACTGGCAAGTTGAATCAAGACATCTACATCAGAAGGGTTTTTAGCATCCAGATAATATGCTTGCTGAATAGCAAACAACATATCGCTTTCAAGTTCTGGTTGTTGCATTTTGCATGCTATAACTGCTCTGCATGCAGGATAAGTTGAGCGTCGTGGTTTACATACCTTCCAGAAATCAAAATTAAACCTGATACCAGGAATTTCCTGCTGAATTTTTTTCCAGGTATTCTCGATGGTTTGTTGCATTTCTGATGGCATTACTTGATCAGAATCGGCCGCCAGTCCACCTAACAATGTTTTAATTATTACTTTTCCAGCTAAGGCTTGTTTCACCTGCTTCCACACTGGACGAAAGCCCCAACACCATGAACACATCGGATCATGCGCATAATATAAAACAGGTAGTTCAGGTTTCATTTAACACTTCTGTAAGTGGACGCTCGCATCAGCGCCATTGTGGCAATGATGTAAATGAATAGCAATGTTGAAGTTACTGCTTGAGGGAAAAAGCTAGATGAACCACTAAACAAATCACTAAATAATTAGAGTGATGTCTGCTTGATGTTCGTTGAATTAGGTTGAAACGAGCGTAGGTACATTGTCAGCTGCCAGATTTCTTTATCGGATAACTTATCAAATGCCGGCATGCTAGTTCCGATTGAACCGTATTTTATAATCCAGAAAAACTGCCCTTCGGGTAGCGTTGCAACAATGTCATTACAGGTGAAATTTCTAGGTGCCGGTTCAAACATGCCAGCCATAGGGCCGTTTCCATCGCCATCTTCACCGTGACATTCGGCACAGGCCAGAGGTTTTGCGGTGCTCTGATATAACTCTCTACCGGCATCAATATTTTTTGTACTTGTCTGTAGTGGATTATTCAAGCTAGCGATTACAGCAGGTGCAAGCTCTGTTGTTCTATCCTGTGGGCAATGACCAGATTGCACCTGATGAGAAGGCTGCGAGTTACATGCTTGTAGAGAAATGCAGGCAACCAGTAAAAGCAGGGCATTACGTGGTTTAAAACTCAGATTCCGCACAGTATACAACCCCTAAACATGCATTTATTGTAGGGCTATTTTCGCCTGATTAGTCATTATTTTATGTGCGCTAGGTCACATTATCATCAACCATACTCACATAAGTAAGCGCATTCGGTTGGAACACTCACATTAAACGAACTGTTAGCGTCAACTTCAAAGGATTCTCCGGCATTAAACGTCTTGATTTCGGACTCAGCGTCTAACTGGATGATTAATTGTCCGGTAATAACACTCATTTTCTCTTTTTCAGCCGTATTAAATACGTATTCACCGGCGGCCATAACACCTACCGTTGCAGGTTTATCTGTTGTTTTGAAGGCTATTGATTTGACCTTACCATCAAAATATTCATTTGTTTTAAACATAAACCACCCCTGATAATAATGTGGCAGATGCTGACTGAATTAGGTCTAATTAACAAGCTTTATCATGTAATATGCGCAGACTACATAACATATTGATATTGCAATAATTATTAATATATAATAAAATATTAATATTCTAACGCTATAAGATTTTATGATGATTGAACAGTATAGTTGTAAATTTGTTGAAGAAATAATGGAGTTGGGCGGTCAATTGATTGACGTACGATCACCAGTTGAGTTTAATCAGGGCTCTCTTGATGGCGCGGTTAATATGCCCATTGAAAAATTTCAGATATTGAAAGATGATATCGATAGCTCGAAACCAGTATTACTGTATTGCCGTACCGGTGCGCGTTCAGGCAGCGTAAAGAACTATCTAGATCAACTGGGCTTTTCACAGGTTCATAATATTGGCGGCTTGATGCAGTTTATGGGCTGTTAACAGCAGTCTTTAAACAGACACTATAAAAGAAACTATGACTTACGAAATTTCTGTAGAAAACATCAAATGCGGCGGTTGTGCCGGCACTATCACTAAGCGCCTGAATGCACTGGCTGACGTTAGTGACTGTCAGGTTGATGTTGAATCTGGCACGGTCACTATTACCGGCGAAGATACTAATAGAGAAGCAGTGGCTACGCTGCTGTTGAAGCTAGGTTATCCAGAAAGCGGTACCGCTGAAGGTTTAAAAGCCGCAACAGCTAAAGCTAAGTCATTTGTTAGCTGCGCTGTGGGTAAAATGAATTCATAGCCTTTCTGGCTATTGGTCGAACTCAATTAGTCAAAATTGATAAATGAAATTCGACAAACAACCAACGACAGCGTTAATATTCGCCGCCAATGAAAACGCGAGAATTCCATTACCAGCTACCTGATGAACTAATTGCACAGAAACCCTGTGACGTCCGTTCACAGAGCCGCTTATTACATTACTCTCGTGCTAATCAATCTATAAATCACTTCCAGTTTAATAACATTGTTGACCTTATTCAGGCCGATGATCTACTGGTATTTAATAATACCCGGGTGATTCCAGCGCGAATATATGGCTTTAAAGAAACCGGTGGCAAGGTTGAAATACTAGTCGAACGTCTAACGTCTGAAAGTAGGTGTTTGGCACACATCAGAGCCAGTAAAACCCCTAAAACTGGTAATAAAATCACGCTGTGTAAGAATGACTCTGATCTATCTAATGCCGAGACTACCGAATTTAGTCTGACTGTAGAAGGTCGTGAAGGTGACTTATTCATTCTTAACAACGAGTCAGGAACTAACATTGCTGACATCATGGAAAGTGTTGGCCACATGCCGCTACCGCCTTACATAGAACGTGAAGACAGTGTCGACGATTTTTCACGCTATCAGACCGTATATGGCAAAGTACCCGGTGCGGTAGCTGCACCAACTGCAGGTTTGCATTTTGATGATGATTTGCTCAATCAATTGAGCAATAAAGGAGTGGATTCAGCATTTGTAACATTACATGTCGGTGCCGGCACGTTTCAGCCGGTTCGCAGTGATCTGATTGAAGATCATGTCATGCATTATGAGTATCTCGAAGTGCCGCAGGAAACTGTGGACAAATGTGAGCAAACAAGACAAAGAGGCGGCCGAATTATCGCTGTTGGTACAACAACAGTGCGTTCATTGGAAACGGCTTCACAAAGCGGTGAACTTAAACGTTTTAGCGGTGAAACAGATATTTTTATATATCCGGGTTATCAGTTTAAAAGCATTGACGCCTTAATAACTAATTTCCATCTGCCAGAATCCACGCTGCTCATGTTAATCAGCGCCTTTGCTGGTAAAGAAGAGATGCTGCGCTGTTACAAAGAGGCGGTGAGCAAACAATATCGTTTCTTCAGTTATGGCGACGCTATGTTCATTTCATGAACAAATGAATAATGAATAATGAATAATGAATAATGAATAATGAATAATTATTATAGAATTAACATCACTTAGTTGCGCTATCTATATGAATATATTTAATTTAATAAAAATGGATAATGGAGCACGCAGGGGGCAGTTGACTTTTGAACGTGGCACAATTGAAACCCCTGCATTTATGCCGGTCGGCACCTATGGCACGGTAAAATCGATGACACCAGAAGAATTAACCGGTATTGGCGCAGAAATAATACTTGGCAATACCTTTCATCTGATGCTACGCCCCGGTACGGAAGTTATCCGCAAGCACGGCGATCTACATGATTTCATGCACTGGCAAAAGCCTATCCTGACTGATTCGGGTGGTTTTCAGGTTTTTAGTCTGGCTAAAATGCGAAAAATTACCGAAGAGGGCGTGATATTCAATTCTCCGGTTAATGGTGACAAAATCACTTTAACACCTGAATATTCCATGCAAGTGCAAAAAGATCTGGGTTCCGATATCGTTATGGTATTTGATGAGTGCACGCCATATCCTGCTACCGAAAAGGAAGCCATGGAGTCCATGCAGTTATCCTTACGATGGGCTGGTCGCTGTAAGACAGCTCATGAAGGCAACTCTTCCGCATTATTCGGCATCGTGCAAGGTGGCATGTACGAAGGACTGCGCCACGAATCCGCAGAAGGACTTACCAGTCTGGGTTTTGATGGTTATGCCATTGGCGGTTTGTCTGTCGGTGAACCGATGGAAGAACGGAACCAGGTACTGGATTTCACCGTGTCCACATTACCCGCAGACAAACCACGTTACTTGATGGGCCTGGGTAAACCAGAAGATATCGTTGAAGCCGTACGACGTGGTATCGATATGTTTGACTGCGTTATTCCAACACGCCATGCGCGTACTGGCTTTCTTTATACCAAAAATGGCATCTTAAAGATCAGAAACAGTCGCTACCAGGATGATACTCGTTCGGTTGACGAGAGTTGTCAGTGCTATACCTGTAAAAACTATTCACGTTCCTATCTTCGCCATCTGGACAAGTGTGGTGAGATTTTAGGTGCACGTCTCAATACCATTCATAATCTTTATTATTACCAGCAATTGATGCGTGATATTCGCAGTGCTATCGAAAATGATCGTTTTGATGAATTTGCTAAAGAATTTTATGCCGAAATTGCAGTCGGTATTTCAGGTGCTGAGTAAAACACCCGCTACCGTCTGATATTTCAAAGCCCTCAGTCACATAGAAATTTAGGATGAAGGTAGTCGTGAGTTAAAACCCTCGCTTCATTCCACGCCCAAAGGGAGAGGGTGAAAACAGTTAATCCGCAAAACCCAATAAAAATCACTGAATCACCTCTATATGTGGCATAATGTCGCGCCATAAAAGGGCGCAAAAGACATCTTTCTAACATTTGATTTCACGAGGTTTTACATGAGTTTTTTCATTTCTGACGCGATTGCTGAAGCGGGTCCTGCCGCTGCATCATCACCTGATCCATTAGCATCACTGATATTACCTATCGGTCTGGTTGTACTGTTTTACTTCTTTCTTATACGCCCACAAAGCAAACGTCAGAAAGAGCATAAAAACATGGTCAGTGAGCTGCAAAAAGGTGAAGAAGTGCTTACTTCTGGCGGTATTTTAGGAAAAGTAACCAGTATTAATGATGACTTTATTACGCTTGAAATTGCCAAAGAAACTGCATTGACCATACAGAAAAGTGCAGTGCAGACAATTATGCCTAAAGGCACGATTAAAGATCAAAAATCTTAATTGGACAGATTTGTATAGCTAGCGCTTAGATAAACCTTGAAAACAGGGCGTTACGTGAAGCTCTCTGCTATATAAGTCTATTCAAAAAGAAAAATAAACAATAATTCATTATAAAAATAAATTTGGGAACACTCAGCCATGCTGAATCAATATCCACTGTGGAAATACATCTTACTTGTCGTCGTACTATTCTTTGCCAGTCTCTATGCACTGCCAAATCTCTACGGCGAAGATCCGGCGGTTCAAGTTAGTCATCGCACAAAATTTCTAACCGCTGATGATCAGCTTATCATCGAACAGAGTGTTAAAAATCTGAAATCGGCAGAACTGGAACAAGGACGGGTATTAGTACGATTTAATGATACTGAAGCTCAGCTGATTGCTGCAGATGCGCTAAAAGAATCATTGGGGAAACAGTACCTGATCGCATTAAACCTTGCACCTGCAACTCCTGATTGGCTTCGTGCGTTAAATGCTGCACCGATGTATCTGGGCCTGGATCTGCGCGGTGGTGTACATTTTCTAATGGAAGTCGATATGGTCGCGGCCATAAAACGTATGGAAGAAAGTTTGCTGTCTGATATTCGTACCACATTACGTGATGAGAAAATCCGTTACCGTGGTGTTCGTCGTGATGACAATGGTCTACACATAAGTTTCCGTGAATTATCACACTTGCAGGAAGCCGCAGAAAAACTTCCACGTATTTTCTCTGAGCTGGTATTTAGAGAGACTGAAGAAACATTAACGATTGATGCTAAGTTGACAGAAGTTGCCATTCGCAATGAAAAGAAATCGGCATTACAACAAAACATTATTACATTGCGCAACCGTGTTAACGAATTAGGCGTTGCCGAACCCGTTATCCAGCAACAAGGTGATTCACGAATAGTGGTTCAGCTTCCTGGTATTCAGGATACTGCCGGTGCTAAAAAGATTCTCGGCGCGACAGCAACACTTGAATTTAGATTGGCAGAAGGTACACGTGCTGATTGGGAATCCGCAGACAAAACCGGTCGCACACCGCTTAACTCTATCCTTTACCATGAACGTGACGGCAGTCCTGTACTGTTGAACCGTCGAGTCATCGTTACCGGTGACCAGATTGTCGATGCAGCATCTACCTTTGATAGCCAGAAGGGCACACCAGCAGTATCTATTCGTTTGAACGGTAAAGGTGCCGACAAGATGGGCGACATAACACGCGATAACATTGGTAATCCAATGGGCGTGGTTTTCATTGAGAATAAAATTGAAACCAAGAAAGTTGGCGATACCATTACAAAACATCGCTCAACAACGAAAGAAGTTATCAACGTAGCAACCATTCAAGGGCAGTTCAGTTCTCGATTTCAGATTACTGGTCTCGAATCACAGGAAGCTCGTGATCTGGCTTTATTACTTCGCGCAGGTTCATTACGTGCACCGGTAGAAATCATCGAAGAACGTACTGTAGGACCTAGCTTAGGTAAAGATAATATCCAGAAAGGATTTATGTCAGTCATCATCGGCTTCTGTCTGGTACTTGTTTTTATGATGGTTTACTACAAAGGCTTCGGTATCATTGCCAATGTCGCATTGACGGCAAACCTGATCATAATCATTGCGGTACTCTCATTATTGCAGGCAACATTAACTTTGCCAGGTATCGCCGGTATCGTATTAACAGTGGGTATGGCTGTCGATGCTAACGTGCTTATCTTTGAACGGATAAGAGAAGAACTTAAAAATGGTAACTCGCCGCAGGCAAGCATCCATTCTGGTTATGAAAAAGCGTTCAGTACTATTACCGATGCAAACGTAACCACATTGATTGCTGCTATCGTACTATTTAGTTTAGGCACTGGCCCGATCAAGGGTTTTGCAATCACATTGAGCATCGGTATTTTAACGTCTATGTTTACCGCCATCGTCGGTACACGAGCAATCGTGAACTTGCTGTACGGTAACCGTGATATTAAAAAACTGTCTATATAATTAAAACAAATTAAAGCAATAATTTACTAATAATATTTTACTGCTCATATAAGAAAACTTAGGTACGCAACATGTCACATACACAGCCCGTCAATAAAGCCATGATTAATTTTATGAGCAAAAGAAAAATCGCAATGGTTTTTTCTTTGATATTAATTTCAATCTCAATAGGCAGTCTGGTCACTAAAGGGTTAAACCTCGGTATCGATTTTACTGGCGGTTACCTTATCGAAGCTGGTTATCAGAATGATGTAGACCTTGATAAGGTTAGAACGGCATTAGCAAACGCCGATTTCAAAGATGCACAGGTACAAAACTTTGGTTCATCAAAAGACATTATCGTGCGTATTGCACCACGTGCTGACATAAACAAAGCCACCATCGCTGATAATGTGCTTAGTGTGTTAACCAGCACCTCTGATCAAGTCGTAGAGATGCGTCGTGTTGAGTTTGTTGGCCCACAAGTGGGTGATGAACTACGTGATGATGGTGGTATTGCATTACTGGTTGCACTTGGCTGTATTCTTATCTACATTAGCCTTCGCTTCCAGATGAAGTCAGCGGTAGGCGCCATTCTTGCGTTAGTACACGACGTAATTATTACCATCGGTTTTTTCTCACTAATACAGATGGAATTTGACCTGTCTGTACTAGCGTCCATTCTTGCTGTAATCGGTTATTCGCTAAACGATACGGTTGTTGTACTGGATCGTATCCGTGAAACATTCAGAAGTGTGCGTAAGACCTCTGCTGAAGATATATTAAATATGTCAATCAACCAGACCTTGTCACGTACTATCGTTACATCGCTAACAACATTATTAGTATTGTTCGCACTGTTCTTCTTTGGCGGAGAGATAATTCACGGATTCGCAATGGCATTAATCGTTGGTGTGATTATCGGTACCTACTCATCAATCTATATTGCGAGCAGCACATTGATGATGATGAATATCCACAAGCAGGATTTTCTTGTTGTAGCTAAAGAAGAGGTTGTCGACGACGCACCATAGAAATAGCGTAGGAACGGACTGCTTTTATAGAGCTGTGTTCCGCGATTGATACTATATGTTAACCACATCGCGGAATACTGTTTTATTGAAAGAGGTCCGCTCCTACAGTTAATTACTTAGATTAACAATCGTCTGAAAATCTTTAAGAATTATTTTCGGATCATGTGGTGGATTAAAGAATGCCACAAGTTTGCCTTCGGGATTAAGCAGTAATAACGAAGAGCTGTGATCAACGACATAACTCTCTAAACTCTCTGAACCTTCTTCAGCGGCCATCTTCATGTATGCCACGCTCATCTGTAGCGTGAGTGCTTTAATCAGACCTTCATCACCGGTTACACCGATAAAATCTTTATCGAAGTACTGTACGTAGTCACTCAGCATTTCTACTTTATCTCGTTCAGGATCAACGGATACAAATATTACCTGTGGAAAAATATGATTAATTTCTGTCGCTGCCTTTTTAGCTTGCGCAACAGCACCCATCGTTACCGGGCAAACATCAGGGCAATTCGTGTAACCGAAAAATAACAGACTCCAGTGTCCCGTTAAGTCTTGCAGAGTAAAAGGGGTGTCGTTGTCTTTCGTCAGGGCAGGTACCGAAACTTTACGAGCGGGTGAAATAATAGCACCTTGAATTGGAGAAAAACGTTTTCTTGCTTCAGCAATCTCGGCCTTCTTGGCTGCTTCTCTGGTAGCTTCCTTGGCGTTATCTATAGCATTACCACCCTGTTGCAGTGTCGATAACCAAAAACCTGCTGACATCGCCACCACAGCAGCGACAACTACAATACTCTTGTTCTTTAATGACATGATTGCTCTATAGAGATACGTTTAATAATAAGTAACTACTTGTAACGACTATTTGTAACAGCTGTACTGCAAGGTGTTACATAATAACTGGCTGACTTCACCGGCAAAGTAATGATCAATCACCATCGCTATAAACAGCAGCATCAAATAATTAATCGAATAAACAAATGTTGATATCGCGGCGTTCGCACGTGAACTAAACATTAGCATGAACACTTTGTAGAAAAAGAAGAGGCCAAGTAATACTGCTGATACCAGGTAGAATTCACCACGCATATAAGCCAGGTAAGGCAGCAGCGTCACCATGAACATTAAAATGGTATAACCCAAAATCGAATATTTGGTGAACTCTATACCATGTGTCACAGGTAGCATGGGCAGGTTAACTTTTGCGTAATCATCACGACGATGGATTGCTAAAGCCCAGAAGTGCGGGGGCGTCCAGGTGTAGATGATAAGCACTAATAGCAAACCATGCGGGTCTATCGTACCAGTAACTGAGACCCAGCCAAGTAAGGGTGGGGTAGCACCCGCTAATCCACCAATCACGATATTTTGCGGTGTAGCCTTCTTGAGATACATGGTATAAACGACCGCGTAGCCGATCATACTGGCAAAGGTAAGAACCGCTGTTAATACGTTGATCCAGGCAGTTAAAACAAAGACAGAGGCTACAGCCATCATTACCGCAAAGATAAAAGCATTCTGCTGACTGACGCGGCCTTGCGGCAACGGACGATTTTCAGTACGCGCCATACGTGAATCACTTTCTCTTTCTACGATCTGATTAATCGCTGCGCCAGCTGCAGAGCCAAGCCCGATACCGAGCGTAGACATAATTAATATAAATAATGATATCTCACCGGGTGGACTTGCCAGAACCACACCAACAACAGAAGTTAACAACAATAGTGCAACAACTTTTGGTTTGCACAAATCAAAGTAATCACGCCACGTAGCTTTTCTAGCAGTGGTTTTTTCAATTTTATTATTCGTTTTAGTATTCATAATATTTTTTTCTAATTATTGCTTCTAGTCGATGATTTAAATCGTTGCTTCAATTGTTACAACTATTTTCTTTTTAAGCCCGAATAGTGGACCAGTGTAGCCATACTCATCAGCAGTAAAACTGCGACACCATTATGTGCAACAGCGACGGATAGAGGCAATGAAAAAACAACGTTAGAGATACCTAAAGATACTTGCACGGTTAATACCAGCAATAACCATGAGGCAAATTTTTTCCAGCCAGCGACAAACAACTTAAAGACTAAGAAAGCCAGATATAGCGTTGTAAGCAATGCGCCCAAACGATGCATCCATTGTATGGTTACTCGTGAAATGTTATCCAGGTGACCACCAAGGTAGCTCTCAACACCTTCTGTACTAACAGTAAATGCACCAGAAAAATCCAGCGGAGGAATCATCTGCCCCTGACAGGTAGGAAAATCTTCACAGATAATGGCAGCATAGTTTGCGCTGGTCCAACCACCGAGTACGATCTGCAGGAACACGATGAGTGTACCTATTAATGCCAACGTACGAATAGGGCTTCCCCAGGCAACCGGGTTGTTATGCCTGACATTCAAGAACAGCACCAACAATAGGGTCAGCGTGATAAAACCACCAAGCAGATGCCCCATAACGATAATTGGCAGTAGTCCCATGGTTACTGTCCACATGCCCAGGGCAGCCTGAAAGATAATAATACCGAGCAGGGCATAGGAAAGCATTAAAGGCTGCTCTTTTTTAGCTCGATTGATAAAACCAATAATCGCTAATGCAACAACCAGCAGACCCAGACTTCCTGCAAAATAACGATGTATCATTTCAGGCCAGGCTTTATCTGCCTCAACAGGCGCATGCGGAAACGCTTCTGTTGCGGCTTTTATCTCATGCGCTTCTTCTGCTACAGATAAAAAGCCATAACAGCCAGGCCAGTCAGGACAACCTAAGCCAGCGTCGACCAAACGTGTGTAGGCACCGAGTAGCACTACTGTAAATGCTAGCACTACTGCAATAAAGCTTAGCTTGTAACTCAAACTATTTTTTTGGGATTGAGAATTAGCCAATTTGAGACGCCTTCAGTAATTTTTTCAAATCATATAAAAATTCTTTATTTGGCTGATCAACAGTAAAGCGCATCATTACATTACCCATAGGATCCATGATGTAAGTCTCATTATTAGTGATACCTGAATCTTCTCTTATGTTTACTCCAAGTGCATCCATAATTTCATCAGTATCGCCGTTAACGTGTATGACATCAGAATGAGTTGCTTCGATTAATTTAGTTAGTGAATCACCTGCAGGCTGAAGATGAATAAACATACGGCTTAATCGGTGCTGGTTTTTACCTAAGGATGTGTGTATCTGGCGAACGTCATATAGCCGTGCTTCACATATCTGGTCACAATCTTTTCCTAGAAATGAAATCAAACGCCATTTATAAGTTAATTTATCTCTCGGTATCAAAATAGCAGATTCGTCTTTTAATTTAAAAGTTTCGATGTGTACAATCGGATTAAGTATTTCACCGTGATTAATATAAGATTTAACATCAACAAAAAAGAACGTGATGTAGGCTAAGGCAACTGGTGCGATAAAAGCCATGACCACAAACCAGACCGTGTATGGATTTCTTTTTTTACCGGCTAATGAATTATTAGATGGCCTTGTATCTGAATTATTTTCTGACATCTTTTCTGTTTCACTCATAATTGTATTTCACTTTTAATTTATTCTGTAAGAATCGGAATTAACACATTCCGTTCTTATGTACGCTGGCTAACTCTTTTTCTTTTTCGTGTTTACAACAATAAAAATAATAAATAATGCTAGTGACATAGCAAACCACTGGAATGCGTAACCATTATTTTTAGCTGAATTAAGATTTAAAACGGGTAAGTCGTATTCGTATACACCTTTAACCGAATCTTTTTTGCTCTCACTTAGCCACACAACCATGTCGTATAACTCGTATCCTAACATCTTGCTAATTTCATCTAAATCAACGTACTGTAGGACGACCGGCCAACGTTCTGTCTGCTGTACATTTTCTGCCAACACTAATGCTCGAGATGGCGGTAAGTCTAACAAACCTTGTAACTCAATAGCTTGGTCGCTTGTTATAATTTCAGGCAGCTGTGCACGCGATTCTCCAAGTTTGACGAATCCACGTGCGATTAATACTGCCTTTGAGCCGCTGATTTTTAACGGTGTGTAAACATGGTAACCAACACGACCTTTTAGTGTTTTATTATCGAGCAAGAAGCTGTGTTGACTATCATACATTCCGCTAAAGTGAACAGGCATATACCTACGATCATCACTCGAAACGGGCAATTCATCTAAGCCAGCCACAGACAAATTTTTACGCTGTTCTATCTTTTGCTGTAAAGTATCTTTAAAGTTTGCACGATCCAGTTGCCAATAGCCTAGAGACATCATGGTATACAGAAATACTGCTGTTATTAAGCTGCTAAATATCCCTGGACTAAATTGGTGCGATGCTATATTCAATGAAAATAAGCGGTACTTCCGAATTGTTTCAATAATATTCATCTAATCTAGATGGGCTCGCATTTAAACTATGTTTTTAAACAAGGGTTACAATTAATGATTGTAATCAATACATACAAATAAAGTAAATCGGAAAAATCATGATATTTAAAATCGTAATTCTCAGCTTATTACTTGTCGTCCTCGTCAGCCTCGGCTCTGCACTTGCAGCGATGACCAAAGGGGATAAGTCAGATAAAATGATCAAAGCATTAAGCTGGCGTATCGGCTTATCTGTCGGCATTTTCATACTGCTATTAATAGGACAGGCCATGGGTTTTATAACACCGCATGGCCTGACTTAAAGGATAATTTTAAAAAGTTACTTTATTTAATACCGCGTACTATTTAATACTATTTAAAACTGCCCTAACTTAAAAAAACCGCGAAACAAGTTCGCGGTTTTTTTGTGTCTCTATTTTGAGAGTGGCTTTATAACCAGTACACAAAGATAAATAGACCTAACCAAACCACATCTACAAAGTGCCAGTACCAGGCAACAGCCTCGAATGCAAAATGTTTTTCAGCGGTAAAGTGACCTTTGATCGAACGGATCAGCATAACAAATAACATGGTTGTACCCATGGTTACGTGGAATCCGTGGAAGCCGGTCAACATGAAGAAGGTACTACCGTAGATACCAGATTCCATCGTTAGACCAAGATCTGAATATGCGTGGATATATTCTTCAGCTTGCAGTACAAGGAAGATACAACCTAGAGCTACAGTCGCAGCCAACCACATGATTAATGGTTTTCTGTGATCTTTACGTAATGCGTGATGTGCAAACGTTACTGTTACAGAAGAAAGTAGCAGTATTGCTGTATTCCATGCTGGTAGTCCAGAAGCAGGAATGACCTCACTAGGACCTGCAAATTTTACATTGTCCGGATTAGTCATTACCGGCCAAACTGCTTCAAATGCTGGCCATAGCATCTCATGTGTCATCGCGTTGTTACTTGAACCGCCTAACCATTGAACAGCAATGGTACGTGCGTAGAACAGGGCACCGAAGAAGGCAGCAAAGAACATTACCTCAGAGAAGATAAACCACAACATTCCGATACGGAATGATTTGTCTACTTGTGCGTTATAAACGTCAGACATTGATTCTTTGATAACTGCACCGAACCATCCGAAGAATAAGTAAGCAATCATTAAGAAGCCAACAGGTAAAATCAGATTAACTGAGCCTGCGTGGATTGAAGTAACAGAACCGATAACAGTAGTTGTTAAAGCAATTGTACCTACAACAGGCCATTTGCTTGGTTCTGGTATGAAATATACATCATGGTTTGTGCTTGATGACATAGTTCTATTTCCTAGTTTTTTTAGTGTTGTGTCAAAGGTGTACTTAGATTTTTAGAAGATGGAGCAATAGTATCATTAATACTTGCTGCTCTGTTCTCTGCTAAAACCTTCGCTTCCTCTGATCCTGATTGTATAAAAAATGTGTACGACAGCGTTATCTCATGTACATCCTCATCGATTGCAGGGTCTACAATAAACGCCACTGGCATAATTTTTTCTTCGCCGGCTTTTAATACTTGCTCAGTAAAACAGAAACATTCTGTTTTCTGAAAATAGTTTGCGGCTATGCCCGGTGAAACACTGGGTGTCGCCCGACCGACAATATCTCTATTGGTTGTGTTTCTAGCAAGAAAATCAACTTTAGTTAATTCGCCAGGATGCACAGTAACTGAATAGGTTAATGCTTTAAATTCCCATGGCATACCGTCATTGGTATTGGCTAAAAACTCAACTTTAATCTTTCTACTGGTATCAACCTGCATCTGCTCTTCAGATACATATTGCACACCCGTTTTACCGTTTAGCCCAGTGTACTCACAAAAAACATCGTACAAAGGAACTAGAGCAAATCCAAAACAAAACATACCAAGAACCACAAAAGATAAGTTTTGAACAATCTTCTTATTTTCAGCAGTCATTTTTGACATATTTTAATCAGCTCCAGTATTAATCTTTTATAGCTTGCCTATAGGAGTGGATATTAATATCCACTCCTAAGACACTCAACTTACTTAACAGTAGGAGGAGTAGTGAAGCTATGGAATGGAGCAGGTGATGGTAATGTCCACTCTAAACCTTCAGCGCCTTCCCAAACCTGGTCAGTAGCTTTCTCTGTTGATTTACCACGAATAGTCTTGATTACATTGTAAAGCAAGATTAACTGTGCGAAACCAAATACGAAGGCACCAATCGAGGCGATCTGATTAAATTCAGCAAACTGCATGTTGTAGTCAGGAATACGACGTGGCATACCCGCTAAACCTACGAAGTGCATCGGGAAGAATAATACGTTTACTGAGATAGTTGATACCCAGAAGTGCCATTTACCCAATGACTCGTCGTACATATTACCGGTCCACTTAGGAATCCAGAAGTATACCGCTGCGAAGATACCATACAATGCACCGGTTACCAGTACGTAGTGGAAATGCGCTACCACGAAGTATGTGTCGTGATACTGGAAGTCAGCTGGAACGATCGCCAGCATTAGGCCAGTAAAGCCGCCGATAGTGAACAGGAAGATGAAAGCAATAGCGAAAAGCATCGGTGTTTCAAAGGTTAAAGAACCCTGCCACATGGTACTTACCCAGTTAAATACTTTTACACCTGTTGGAACCGCGATCAGCATGGTTGCATACATGAAGAACAACTCAGTCGCTACTGGCATACCAGTAGTGAACATGTGATGCGCCCACACGATGAACGACAGGAATGCGATAGAAGAGGTTGCATATACCATTGAAGAATAACCAAAGATCTTCTTACGTGAGAACGTAGGAACGATCTGAGAGATGATGCCGAATGAAGGCAGAATCATAATGTACACTTCAGGATGACCAAAGAACCAGAATACGTGCTGGAACAATACCGGGTCACCGCCACCAGCAGCACTGAAGAAGCTGGTGCCAAAGTTACGGTCAGTAAGCATCATTGTTACCACACCAGCCAGTACAGGCATTACAGCGATAAGTAAGTATGCAGTGATAAACCATGTCCATACAAAGATAGGCATCTTCATGTATGTCATGCCAGGAGCACGCATATTGATGATAGTAGCGATAATGTTAATCGCGCCCATGATTGATGAAATACCCATCATATGTACTGAGAAGATGAAGAAGTCAGTACTGTCCGGGCCATAAGTCGTCGAAAGTGGTGCGTAGAATGTCCAACCAAAGTTTGGCGCAGAACCCATACCCATCAAGCTCATGATCAAACTAGCGATCAATAAACCAAATGCTCCAGGTAGTAACCAGAAACTCCAGTTATTCATACGTGGCAGAGCCATATCCGGCGCACCAATCATTAACGGTACCATCCAGTTAGCCAAGCCAACGAATGCCGGCATAATGACCCCGAAGACCATAATAAGGCCGTGAAGGGTAGTCATTTGGTTAAACATCTCAGGATCTATAAATTGCAGACCTGGCTGAAAAAGTTCAGCACGGATAACCAGTGCCAATGTACCACCAATAAATAACATGGTAAAACTGAACCACAGGTACATCGTACCGATGTCTTTATGGTTAGTACTAAATAACCAACGACCTATGCCGGTTGGTTTGTGATCATGATCATCATGATGTTCTTCGATAACAGCGCTCATAAATGCCTCGTTTATCTCTTAATATTCAATAATTAAATGTTGGTATTATTAAAGTGCGATTTAGCGTGCAGCTTTAATATCAGCAGGTTGTACCAAATCGCCAGTGTTATTACCCCAAGCATTTCGCTCATAAGTAATAAGTGCAGCAAGGTCAGCATCGTTTAACTGAGGACCAAATGCTTGCATCGCAGTAGCAGACACACCGTTTACAACAACATCGATATGTTTAGATACATCACCGATTGCAATCGCGCTACCAGCAAGGCCAGGGAACACATTCGGTATACCAGCACCGTTAGCCTGGTGACAAGCTAGACAACTAGTTGCATACACTGCTTTACCATGCTCCATTGACTCATCCATCGTCCAGGTCTTATTAGAACTGGCTTCTGCCGCAGCAGCTGAATCTTTCTGGCTAGCTACCCAGGTAGCGTAATCTGCTTCAGATACAACATCGACAACAATCGGCATGAAACCATGGTTAGTGCCACAAAGCTCAGCACACTGACCGCGGTAAGTACCGATTTTGTCTGTTTTAAACCAGCTTTCATTGATGTAACCAGGAATAGCATCCTTCTTAACAGCAAATGCTGGAATCCACCAAGCATGAATTACATCATTAGATGTAAACAATAAACGAATTTTCTTGTTGATAGGAACGACAACACGATTATCAACTTCTAACAGATAGTTAGGGTTTTTAGTCGCTTTGTTTTGAATCTCTTCCATTGGTGTAGACAAGTTACTGAAGAAACTAATGTCTTCACCAAGGTAGTCATAATGCCATTTCCACTGGTAGCCAGTAACTTTAATAGACATGTCAGAGTTTGATACATCTTCCATATCAAGCAAAACCTTAGTTGCTGGCACAGCCATGAAACCCAAGATTATGAATGGAATGACAGTCCAAACAATTTCAACAGTTAGGTTATCGTCAAATTTAGCAGCTTCATAGCCACGTGATTTACGATGCATAATGATTGAATAAATCATTACGCCGAAGACGATAATGCCAATTACGACACAGATCCACATAACCAACGTGTGTATTTCATACGCACCTTGACTAAATGAAGTGACACCTGGACGAAGGTCCAGCTGATACTCAGCCCAAGACTGCATGCTAACTAGCATCAGACTTATAAAGCTGGCAACACGGATTGCTGCTCTCATGTTTACTCCTGACAAAATTTATAATAGTTTTTTAGAATTCTTTATAACCCATTGATTTCAAGCAGCCACATTAGCTTTTCTTGATATAGATCATGAATTAACCGCGACATAATACTTTTAATAGTGTGGATAAACAAGGGTAGGAGGCGAACAAATGTGTCATTTCACACACTTATTTTGAGATAGTAACGAATAACCATCAATTTATGAGGGTATTGTCAACTGTAACTATACATACGACGTATAAGGCAGTAGATATTAGCAACAATACTAATTACATATGCTATTTAACATAATATACATTATGCGGAATTATTTAACTGGATTGTTGCCTGCCAAGAAACGCAAATTGCACGACCAACCTAAGTAGGGTGACACGCCATATACAGGTGTAAAGTTCCATAGAACATCGTAACAACATGAATACCTTGATTATTTTTTGAATTTTATAATGTGGCAGCTTTAAGTCAGTAGATATCTTTTATGCGCTTCTTTCGACCAGATTCATGCCTCTCACGCAGGTCTTGAGTCAATATAACGATCTGTCGTGGCCATACTGGCGTGCCCAGCATCATCACGTACATGCTCTCGCGGACGAAACTTAACATCTTCGGATATACCTGTGTGTCTCAGCCAGTGAACGGTGGCTGTTTTCAGTTCAATAGCATCAGCTTTTAGTCCGTCAGCTTTCATACGCTCATAGGTTGCATCAAAACAGCGTTGTACAATACTCCTAATCTGGCGTGTGCTCGTAATTGAGCCTTTGCCCTTTGTTTTAGAAATGAGCGGTACTTGCTCATTTATATTAGGTAGTTCAGATAATCCCAAATATTTACGATATCGTTTGAGCGCATTGAGCATATCGTCACATACAGTTATAGAGCGATTTTTATTGCCTTTTCCCGTTACATCAAACCAC
>JAUVDN010000035.1 GCA_030595325.1 Gammaproteobacteria bacterium
CGGAGGTCACAGAGGAAAGCCTTATTATTGTTAAACGCGCCTGCGGCGCGGTTAACAATAAAAAACCTCTGTGACCTCCGTGTCCTCTGTGGTGAAAATTCTTTTGATTTTATTTTTTTCTGGAGGTCAGCTAATGGCCATGAGGCGAACCTCCAAAAGTGAATACTTGACTAAATTACTAGGTTAATTTAGCATTGCCTTATATAGTTATTGATAAATCAGGTCTATTCGATGGATATACAAATAAATTTTGCGCCAAAACCCAAAGTTATTGAGGGTGCTACAGTTCTATTTACTGAAAGCGCTGCCAATAAGGTTAAGGTTCTGGTTGAAGAAGAAAAAAACCTAAACCTTAAATTACGTGTTTCGGTAGACGGTGGTGGTTGTTCAGGTTTTCAGTACGGTTTTGCTTTTGATGAAAAGGTTGGCGACGACGATACTGTTATTGAGAAAAATGGCGCTACATTGCTGGTTGATGTTACCAGTATGCAGTATTTGAATGGTTCCGAAGTCGATTACCTGGAAGGTTTGGAAGGTGCGCGATTTGTGGTGAATAATCCTAATGCTAAATCAACCTGTGGTTGTGGGTCTTCGTTTTCGGTATAAATTTTTTACGTTGAATTAGTATTTTAAAAGGTGTCTTTTTTATATTTTGACGTCTTTGCAGAATGACAAAAAATCCGTTCCTACGGGCCTGATTGGTTTTTGTAGGAGCGGATTGTTTTTAATGATCTATGGTATTCCGCGAACAGCTGCTGGGCTTATCTTCTGCCTAATGATTGATTCAGTATGAACGTTTCACCTTTTTATTGTCTTAACCTCTATCACCGTAAACATGTGCTGAATAGTTTGTTAAGCTATCGGTCTGATTTCAAAGGATATTGGTATGAGCAGCGAATATTTACCTGGACTGGCCGGTGTGCCAGCCACCAAATCAAACATTTCATCTATCGATGGTGAAAAAGGCATTCTGGCGTATCGTGGGTACGATATAAAAGAACTCGCCGAAAAAAGCACATTTGAAGAAACGGTATTACTGCTACTTGATGGTGAGCTGCCTTCACAGGGCGTTCTGGATGATTTCGACTCTCAGCTTCGTGGTGAGCGCCGCCTGAAGTACAAAATTCGCAGTATCATGAAAAATCTGCCGACCTCTGGCCACCCCATGGAAATGCTGCAAACATCTGTCGCCAGTCTGGGCATGTTTTACGGTGGTGAAGAAGTTTTGTCTGATGGCATCTGTGGTAATGATCTTGACTATATTCATAGCATGTCGGTGAAGATAATCTCACGTATGGCGACCATCGTTGCTATGTGGGAACATGTGCGCAATGGTTATGACCCTATCGAGCCACGTGATGATTTGAGCCATGCAGCCAATTTCCTCTACATGCTTAATGGTAAAGAGCCAGAGCCTTTGGCAACCAAGATTATGGATGCCTGCCTGGTATTGCATGCTGAGCACACCATCAATGCATCTACCTTTGCGGCTATGGTTTGTAGTTCGACACTGGCAAGTCCATTTCTGGTTATTGCTGCTGCTATTGGTACGCTCGCAGGCCCGCTACACGGTGGTGCCAATCAACGTGTGGTTGAGATGTTGCGTGATATCGGCAAGCCTGAAAACGCAAAAGACTGGCTAGACAATCAATTGGCCAAGGACAAAGTTGTCTGGGGTATGGGACACCGTGAATACAAGACAAAAGATCCTCGTGCTACGGTTCTGCAGAAGTTAATGGTGGAATGGGGGGAGTCACAGGGTAACCTGAGCCGGGAATTTGAGACGGCTTTAATCCTCGAGGAAGCTTGTGAAGAGAGATTAGGACCAAAAGGTGTTTATCCTAATGTGGATTATTACTCAGGTATCCTGTACACAGAGATGGGCATAGCACCAGATCAATTTACACCAATATTTGCTATCTCACGAGTTGCCGGCTGGTTGGCGCATTGGCGTGAACAGCTATCAGACAATCGTATCTTCAGGCCAACACAGATTTACACCGGTGAAGGAGTTCGTGGTTATACTGACATGGCTCAACGTTAGTCAAAAGTCGATTTGCTATAGTTGACCATACTAAATGGTCAGCACATATTATTTAGCAACTCTCTATATAATTTTGCTGTCTGACTCAAACAGTAACTTACTAACATTTCTATGAAAGTACCTGAATTACTTCTGCCTGCAGGCACACTGCGAAATATGAAATATGCTTTTGCTTATGGGGCAGATGCGGTCTATGCCGGTCAGCCTAGGTATTCGCTGCGCGTACGCAATAATGATTTCAAGTTAGAGAATCTTGAGAAAGGAATAAAAGAAGCCCACTCTCTGGGTAAAAAATTCTTCGTTGCCAGTAATATCATGCCGCATAACAGTAAGGTCAAAACCTACATGCGTGATATGGAACCGGTGATAGATTTAAAGCCTGATGCCTTGATTATGTCGGACCCGGGTCTGATTATGATGGTGCGTGAACGTTGGCCAGAGGTGCCTGTTCATCTATCGGTACAAGCCAATACAGTGAATTTCGCCGGCGTCAAATTTTGGCAATCGTTGGGTTTGGAAAGGGTAATACTTTCACGTGAGTTGTCGCTCGATGAGATAGAAGAAATAAGGCAGATGTGTCCGGACATGGAGCTGGAAGTGTTTGTTCACGGTGCCTTATGTATCGCTTATTCTGGTCGTTGTTTATTATCTGGTTACTTTAATCACCGTGATCCTAATCAGGGGTCTTGTACTAATTCCTGTCGTTGGGAGTACAAGATGCACAACGCTGATGAAAATGAATCAGGTGATATCCAGAAGATTGAGTTTGATGCCATGGCCGCCATTAATACACCTGAGCTGTTTCCTGAAACTGAATCAAAAAACCGTCATGAATTGGCTGACAGAGTTTATTTAATCGAAGAGCCGCACCGAGCAGGGGAGTATATGCCTATCTTTGAAGATGATCATGGTACTTACATCATGAACTCTAAAGATTTGCGCGCCGTACAGCATGTAGAACGATTAGCAAAGATTGGCATCGACTCGCTGAAGATTGAAGGCCGTACCAAGTCGCATTATTATGTGGCTAGAACTGCACAGATCTATCGCCAGGCGATTGATGATGCGGTGGCCGGTCGAGAATTTAATGCCGACCTCTACGGCAAGCTGGATAACCTCGCCAACCGTGGTTACACCGAAGGTTTTTACCAACGTCATCCTAATCAGGATTATCAGAATTATCTGCACAACCATTCAAAACTCATGCAACAGCAGTTTGTCGGTGAGGTTACGCATTTTGATGAAGCTAATGGTATCGCTGAAGTGCTGATTAAAAATAAACTGAAAGTAGGTGACAAACTCGAAATTATTTCGCCATCAGGTAATCAGGAAATTACTCTTGAAAAAATGGAATCGCTGAAAGGAGAGCCGATGCAGGAAGCTCCTGGTGGTGGTTATGAAGTAAAGATTCCGTTACCAGGTAAAAATTATAAGCGCGCATTACTGGCACGGTATTTATAGCCTGACTCTTTAATGTCGGTTACCGGCCAAAAGTAGATAATTCAGCCTAGGCCTATTCTCTACTATCAATAATTATGAGTAGCTATAAACCATAGATGGGTTTAGTGTATAGATAATAAAATCGCAGCCCCATAAACCTCACTTTAATTTTTTCAAACGGATATAAAAGGCCTTTAATAATGCAGGATGATACAATCAAAAGTAAATACCATGTAATAAAGGTTGAAAAGACAACCGCCCCAAAGGGTATGTTGGGTGACAACTGGTATCTCTACGTTATTCAAAAAGGTGACTTAACCAATTCAATAATGGATTGTAAAAAAACGGGGACCCTCAAATCTGTTACCGCACATGCAAAAGAAGTGGCTGAAACCATTAATTTGCGCAATGTTAAAGGTGGGCGGAAATAGCGTTACAGGGGATAGAATTGAAAGCCCATTTCAGGTGGCGACACTTGAACAGGTTATTTACTCCGGAATATTCCAGCGGTCGCTTTCCCCTCTATGTCAGGATAGTTATCGCCTAGATTTATTTGCTTATAATAAATATATGGCGGTGAGGAGACTGATATGAGTTACCCCAAGATCATAAAAAAAGCTCCCGAAGAAGCTTTTAGTAGTCAACAATAAACATATGTTATTGCCCTATTAATAATTAATTTCTATTACCCGTTTCCTGTATTGAAATAACAGTCTTCCTGATTTCAGTGGATGATGTTCTTGGATTATATTTAACTTGAACAACTTTTCTGCCTTGTTCTTTCATATAATCTTCGACACCTTTGTTATGAGGTTTCCGTCCCCAATCTTCACCAATAACAAAAATATCTGCTTTTACTTCCTTGCACACAGTTAAGTAGTCAAGTTCATGATATGGCATAACAATATCAACACAACTTAAAGCTTTAAGCATTTCGATACGTTGATCGAGAGGAATGACAGGAATTTTTGGCTTATACAGCATGACGACCTCATCTGAAGCAACGCCAACTGCTACTGTGTCTCCGAGAGTCTTACAGTATTCCAGTAAAGCAAGATGCCCCACATGCAATAAATCAAACGTACCAACCGTATATACAACCATTATGTTATTTAATTCCTAAATTAAAGTAATCTCGTTAATATTATTAGTCAATGTTGTTGATATCTACAGGAGTTTCCAGCCATAGATAGCCGTTATGCCAAGTGTATAAAGTGCAAGAATAACAACATTGATGGGGTTTCCAGAAAGTTTTGGCGTTTTGATTTGTGACACATTCAAAACAGCAAGACTAAGGCCACTGGCATACAGAATAACAGTAAAGACTTCCCCGCTAAAAACACCTTCCAATAAAAATATGGCAACAAGGATTATATTATTGTTGTCGAGGGCCAGACCAGTGTATTTTGTTCCACCGGCAAGACCAAAGGTACTAAAATAACTCAATCGTATTGCACTGGCGGCAAGCATTAAAAAAGCGCCAATTAAAAATACTGGCTCAAATTCTCCATAGCTCAACAGAAGAATAGCCGGCGCAACACCATAACTAACAATATCAATTAAAACATCCAGTTGCCCACCAAAAGCCCGGTCGTCGCCTGTCCGTCCTTTCATTCTTCTTGCGATAAGACCATCTGCCCAGTCAAAGGCGACCGCCCAGATCATGCCAATCATTGCTGCGGAATAAACACCCAGTATACTGTAGTAAATAGCTAAAAGGGTGCACGCCAATCCTGCAAGTGAACACAAATTTGGCAGGTCTTTTACAAAAGAAAGAATGGTCGGCTGTGATGCCCGAGGTTCTACATTATCTGTGGTCATAGGAACCCTGTTGGTAATAATTTTAGTATTGTATTGGATTTGCCGATATAATTAAATACCCATAAATTCTACTTATATACGCAATAAAACGTTATTTAAGTGATGTCGTGACTTCGGTAGTTTTGAATTAAAGTCTTCTTCAGGATGGTGGTAACCAATAGCTAAAGCGACATCACATTGATAGCCATCAAGCTCCTTTTTAAACTCTTCGTTCACTAAGTCGATATCAATGCCTTCCATAGGCGTTGAATCTATTTTGAGGCGCGCTAAGGTGTGCAGTGTATTACCAAGTGCCAGATAGGTTTGTGCTTTTGTCCAAGTGCTCGTATCTCCAGTTTCATCAGTATTGAACTCGGCAAACATAAAGACAGCAAAGGCACTCTCTCGATCCTCAGGTTTGACTCGTTTGTCCTCAATGCTTTTATCCACTACTTTGGCATAATCATCACGGCTGTAACGTGGATTGTAAGCAAAGAGAATAATTTGTGAGCTATCAAAAACATGAGACTGATTATACTGATGTTTATGAGCAAACGTTTTATTCATGCGTGCTCTTGCTTCTTCACTTTCAATGACCACAAACTTCCATGGTTGAGAGTTAATGGAGGATGGAGAGAGACGCATTGCCTCAAAGAGTACATCAAGATCCTCTTGAGGAATTTTTTTGCTGGCATCATATTTTTTGGTGGAATGCCGCCAAAGGAGAGTTTCGATAATTGGATGAACCATAGATATTCCTGAAAAGTAATTTGGTATGGCTCATTTTTTATTGAGTATAAAAAACCACCTTATGGCCACGTCTGACAGCATATTGTACATCAGTAACATCTAATATTTAGATTATTTTGTATGCTAATTAAGCATACTGAGCGCCAACATCATGTGATTATTCGTAGCTTAGCGTTCGCTATATATTGTAAGTTTGAATCAGACTTGATGAATGCGGCGTTCACCAAGTACGAGCGCCTTACTGGCACCGGTTACTGAAGGTAGATTGCCTGTCTGCTGATGGGTATGCTGAAAAGCCAGCCAGGCAAATGCCATGGCCTCAACCCAGTCAGGGTGCACTCCTAAAGTTTCCGTCGTTTGAACAGAGCATTTAGTGAGTGCCTGTAATCTGGACATTAATTCTTTGTTGTGGACGCCGCCGCCACAGATATAGATTTCATCCGTATCGACTGCATATTGATTAATCGCTCGGATGATAGAGGTTGCTGTCAGGTCGCACAGTGTGCTCTGTACGTCAGCAGTATCTAGATCGTCAGTTAATTTTTTATTTAGCCACTCGAGATTAAAATATTCAAAGCCGGTACTTTTCGGTGCAGGCAGCTGGAAGTAGTTATCCATTAACAGGTTGGCTAGTAACCTTGCGTTGGTTTTGCCAGCGGAGCACCATGTGCCATCGGCATCAAAATGTTTCTGTTTATGAAAAGATATCCAGGCATCCATTAATGTATTGCCTGGACCACAGTCAAAACCGATAACATCCTGTGTTTCATCTTTGGGCAGTACGGTAATGTTTGCGATACCACCGATGTTGACGATTACACGGCAGTTTTTGTCGTTGTGGAATATGGCTTGATGAAATGCAGGTACTAGCGGTGCACCCTGACCACCGGCATTGATGTCAGCGGTTCGGAAGTCTGAAATAACATCTATACCGGTTAATGCTGTCAGTATTTCTGCATTGCCAATCTGTAATGAAAATGGCTGCTCTATATCGGGACGGTGGCGAATTGTTTGGCCGTGATTTCCTATCGCGACGATATCGTCTGCATGATAATCAGTTTTATCAAGCAGGGTATTACAAGCTTCAGCAAATATTTCAGCCGTTTGCTTATCGAGCAAGGCGAGAGTGTCCAGTTCGTCGTCAGGAATGTCACGTGCCTGAATCAGCGCCTGTTGTATCGTCTTGGGCCACTGCTGGCAGTGTGTTTCAATGAGTACAGGCCGGGTGGCTGAGAAGTCCACCAGCGCTGCATCAATGCCATCCATACTGGTACCTGACATCAAGCCTATGTAGAGCTCGGGTCGTGGTGATGACATTATTTTATTTATAGATGGCTGTTAAGCGAGGTAAGGCAATAACTTAAATATTATCGGCCTGACTATCAGCAAGGGCAACCTGTTGAGTGCGTGCAAGGAGGTCGAGCTGTGAAAATACAGGTGTAGTGGTTAACTCAAAATCAGCCAGGTAACGTTTTGGTACAGGGCTGGATATTGGCAGCTTCACCGTTAATGGGTTTCTGTGTACACCGTTAACGCGGAATTCATAATGCAAGTGCGGGCCAGTCGCTAAACCTGAGCTGCCAACATAAGCGATGGTTTGGCCCTGTTTAACTTTAGTACCAACTCTTAGCTTACGATTATAAGTTTTTAGATGTGCATACAGCGTAGTGTATTTAGTACCATGCTGAACGATCATGACTTTGCCGTAACCGCCTTTTTTACCTTTGAAGATAACTTTGCCGTCACCTGCTGCTTGAATAGGTGTGCCTCTTTTCGCTGCGTAATCTACGCCTTTGTGGGAGCGGAATTTATGCAATACAGGATGGTAACGGCTAACAGTAAAACGCGAGCTGATCCGGGTAAAGTTAACCGGTGAGCGCAAGAAAGCTTTTCTCATGCTCTTGCCATCAGGGGTGAAGTATTCGCTGCGATTGGTCTGCGGGTTGGTGTAACGCACTGCACGGTAAGCTTTACCCGCATTGATGAACTCAGCAGCCAGAATGTTGCCATTGGAAATTTTTTCACCGTTACGGAATAGCTCTTCGTATAACACAGTGAAAGTGTCACCTTTGCGAATATCCAGTGCAAAGTCGATGTCCCAGCCAAAGACGTTGGCTAGTTCCATAATGATGTTTTGTGAGATGCCTGCATCTTGAGCAGCAAGAAACAGTGAAGAATCGATTACGCCGCTGGCACTAGCCTCGCGAGTTTCAATCTGGTGGTTATATGTTTTAGCAACCAGCGCACCATTTTCACGCTCGACCATCAGGTAAGATTTGTGGTCAATGTCGTAACGCAATGCCTGTAGCATGCCATCATCATCAGATAGCACGCGGATAATATCTTTAGGGAATATTTTGGTCAGTGTTTTTACTGCATCACCCGATTTCATCATCTCATCGAGTTGCTGTGGTTTGATGTTTGCGCGTTTAAAAAGACGTGCTAGATTATCGCCAGGTCTTACTTTAAATTCACGCCACTGCTTAGGTGCAAGATTGTTGGCGTCATCGATAATTTTTTGCTGTGCTTGTAGCTCAGGCAGGCTGAGAGAAAAGCTTTCACGTGCCAGTTCTTCAGATGTAGTTGCAACTGTTTCAAATGCAGGTAATGTATCTGCTGCAACGGTCGACTCAGTATTTGTATTAGTGCTAGCAATAACAACACCGATGCCCGCTCCAGTAATAGCCAGTAACGCCCAGCGTAAACGGAAGTGGTTGTGAGAGTTGCTTTCTCTCTCATTTTTACGAAAATCTTTATTAATCAATGACATTGGCGTAAATAGTGTTTTTTATTGGGAGTTGGATATAAGTTGAATGTAGTAGTAAAACGGTGCCCGGTCAATGAAATTTCGGGTAATTCGACATAAATAAATTCATGTAATTGAAGCGTTTACCTTATATTGCTAATGAGTAGTTGAGAAAGCATCAAAGCGCAGGTATCTTATACATCTTTTTAGCGCAATACCAGTCAGGAAACAGAATGAAATCAATCGAAGAGCCCATAGATAAGCAGATGGAGATAATCCAGCGTGGTGCAGATGAAATCCTCGTCGAAAAGGAGCTGGTTGCTAAGCTAAAAGAAGGGCGCCCACTTAAAATTAAAGCGGGATTTGACCCTACAGCACCGGACTTGCATCTTGGCCATACCGTACTGATTAACAAGTTACGCCAGTTTCAGGACCTGGGGCACGAAGTACTCTTCCTGATAGGCGATTTTACCGGCATGATCGGCGATCCTACAGGCAAGTCGGCGACACGTCCGCCATTGACACAGGAAGATGTTGAGAAAAATTCAGAAACCTATCAGCAACAGATTTTTAAGATACTGGATAAAGATAAGACCAAGGTCGTGTTCAACTCAGAATGGATGAGTAAGATGAGTAGTGCGGACATGATTAAGCTAGCTGCCAGCAGCACGGTGGCACGTATGCTGGAGCGAGACGATTTCAGCAAACGTTACAAAGGTGGGCAATCAATTGCGATTCATGAGTTTTTATACCCGCTGATACAGGGTTATGACTCTGTGGTCATGCAGGCGGATGTCGAATTGGGTGGTACCGATCAAAAATTTAACCTGTTGATGGGGCGTCAGCTTCAAGAGCAACACGGCCAAAAGCCGCAGTGCGTTTTAACCATGCCAATTTTGGAAGGTTTGGATGGTGTGCAAAAAATGTCGAAGTCACTGAATAACTACATCGGCATTGCTGATGAACCTAAAGATATGTTCGGTAAGATCATGTCGATATCTGATGATTTGATGTGGCGTTACTTCGAATTATTAAGCTTCCGTCCAATGAGTGAGATTGAGGGGTTCCAGCAGGAAATTGAAGCTGGAAAAAATCCGCGTGATATCAAATTTTTACTGGCCGAAGAAATCATCGCACGTTTTCACAGTGAAGCAGAAGCGACTGCCGCACGTGAAGGTTTTATCGCACAGTTTGCTAAAAATAAAATACCGGATGATATTCCAGAGCTCAGCTTTGATGCACCTGAGGAAGGGTACCCGATTGCAAACCTGCTTAAAGATGCAGGTTTATGCGGTAGTACCAGTGATGCAATGCGCATGATTCAGCAGGGCGCGGCAAAAATTGATGGTGAAAAAATTGCTGATAAGTCAGTTAAAATTAGCAGCGGTACCGAAGGTGTTTTCCAGGTGGGTAAACGAAAATTTGCCCGCTTAACAATCAACTAGCGATTATTTAGCCTTAAAAAGGAAGTGTCTGTATGCTCAAAATTATACCTGCCATAAGTATTTTAGTTTTGATTTCAATTACTGCCTGTTCACAAACGGGTAGTGACCCTATGCAAGTTGAAATGTCGGACATCATTGGACTGTGGAATAGTTCAGAAAATAAAGGCGCAAAAACCGATGTGATGTATACCCGTATCACCAGCGACGGTTCAATTGTTGAATATGATTTTGATGGTGATGACGTTGATAATGGTTTGCAGTGTTATCAGATAGATTCAGGCTCAGTGAAAAATATTGGTAAGAATCGTTTTCTGGTCACGGCTGATATGCACGCCAATAAACAGTTTGAAGTTGAGCTTGAGTTACTCGATGCGGGGCACGCACTAAAAATATACTTCCTGGATGAAAACGACCCTGCTAAAACATTAAAGTCTCAGATCTGGACTCGTGTTGCTGACGACACATTATTGGATAAAGAGCCTTCCTGTCATACTCAGTAAGTGTCTGTTGCCGTCTAGACGCCGGCGCTGAGATTTATCAAACATAAAAAAGGCAGTCATAAAGACTGCCTTTTTTATGTTTGTGGAATGCTAGTGAAATAGATTTATATTTTACGCCTGGCAATTCCGATTAAACCGATAAGACCAGAGCCGAATAACCAAACTGCTGCGGGTACTGGTACGGCAGAAGTGAAGCTTAAATCATCCATTACACCCACTTTAGATAAGCTACTTACCGTTACATAATCAGCGGTCAGTGACGCTAGTGAGAACTCTATATACTCACCTGCTAAATTTGTAACCGTTGTATCAGATATTAACAAATTATCTAAATATGCTGATATCGTCCACTCTACAGACAGTCCATCACCAAGAAACCCAGAGATATCACTTATATTACTGTCAAAAGTCATACCTATAGTTTGCGTGCTGCCAGCTTTAGTATTGAATGCCGCAAAATTAGTACCGCTGAGTGCGTCAATACCGAAGCCAGCTCCTTCATTCAGTATTTTCCATCCCCCATCAAACGTTACGCCAAGTGGCAAATATTGCTCATTAAGTGGTGGCTCGCCATTAAATGTGATGCCTACCGAGCCCACTTCCTCAAAAGTAATAAGCGATGCATTTACACTAGTTGATAAAGCTAACATTGATGCGGTTAGTGCAATTGATTTGAAATTCATTGTATATCTTCCTTTTTTGTAAGCTGAGCCATTACTACAGCGTAAAGAATATTATTGTTCATAGTAATCTCTTTGCAATATTAATGCCACAAAAATAAAACGCCAAAATTCAATAACATGTACAAATATTAGTATCTGCTTATTTTTTAATGTGTAAAGAATCCGAGACAAAAATCATGATAATTGGTTACAAACTGTTACAAATTCCTCGCAGTAGGTGGGTGTCCTTTTGGGTCAAAAGCAGACATTTATGGTGACTTCAGATATGGAGCTTCAGGTCAACGATGAATTTACAGTGCTTAATACAAAGAAAAAGTATAACTGTCTACTATACTAACCTGTTCTTAAAGCAGTAATAAACTCGAGTAATCTGCAGGCACTTTTTGAACAAACATCGTCGACTCTATTTTTCGATATTTATCGTATTTTGTTTTTTGCTGGCATTGTTGTCGCTGCAAAATACGACTGTGCGCTGGTTGGACGCACAGATGTTTCGTTTGGCGAGTCAGTTGCTGCCTGCGCAGACAGCCGAAAATGAGTTTCGTGTTATACAGCTGGATGAGGCGCGACTACAAAAACCTGAAGGCATAAGGGAGTTTCGTTTCTTATTGCGCAAGTTGCGAAAATCTAAAGCGGCTGAAATCGTCTGGTTAAGTGATGATTTTCCGCAGATGGATTATGTGCCAATTGATGATAAAGACGATAAGTCAGATTCGAAGAAGTCTAAAGCCAAAAAATCGAAAGTTAAAAAAGATAAGGCAAAGAAAGAAAAAACGAAAGTAGCGGTCGATAACGCTGACGATGAAATACAGTGGCAGCCAACACAGGGTGAGCGCAACAAGCTGGCCTGGATGCTGGAACATCAGCGTGTTTTTCTGACGCAGTATACCAATGTACCTGATCAGCAAAATTATATTCTCTATGATGAGTCATTGCTCTACAAGGACGGCTGGCGACAGTATATTCCTGCAATGTTTTTACCCGAGGCACAAACATTCAGGTTAACCGATACGTTGCTACCTTACCGAGTGTATCCGTTTAATCCGTATGCAACCGATGAGCAGTCATTAATCTGGTATGACGAAGCCAGAGAATTTTCGCTACCCGATCTGACGCTGGCAGTATTCAGCCGTTTTCAAGATAGCCAGCAGCTGCATTGGAGTGAATCCGGTTTAATCGAGCTTGATGCATCGAAAATTCAGCTGAACCTTTCAGGCAAAGTGTTTAATTATTTCTCAGCATTAACCGGGCATCATGCCGATTTAAACATACTGACATTGCAGGTAGCCGCAGCAAAACCAAAATCATATTATGAGAACAAGCTGGTACTGATTGGTCAGGATGTTAACCGCTTACAGATATTAGCTGATTCGCTTAATAGCTTGCAGCAAGGTGCTACCTACCATACGCCTGCAGAAAGCTGGTGGGTATTACCCTCGTTGTTGGCATTAGTCGTAATCTATTTATTATGGTTACTGCCTTTGTTATCAAAGCAGAGCGGTTTGTTTCTAGGTGCATTTTTGCTTTTGGGCATAGTTTCAGTACAGCCGGTTTTATTGATATTGAAAGGAATCTGGTGGCCAACGATTAATATATTACTTCTCATGATAGTCGGGCAGTTAGTGGTATATGTTTATACCTCGGGGCAGTCGCTGTTAAATAGTTTATTGAAACAGCAGAGTAATGCATGGCTGCAATTAGGTCATTATCAATATGAAAAAGGTGACTATGAAACAGCGATTACCAGTTTGCTGAAATGTGGTGCTGATAATAATGCATTATCTGATCTGTACGAGATTGGTCTGAGTTTTGAGCGCAAGCGACAATATGATAGAGGGCTTCAGGTTTACTCAGAGATAAGTACACGACGAAAAAATTATAGAGATGTTGAAAAACGTATCGAATCGATTGTGGGTCTGACGCCGGCAATAACAAAAGTTAATTCACCTAATCAGGCACAAAAAACCATTGTGATGTCGCAGATGGAGTTGCCGGAATTTGGCCGTTATAAAATTCATAAAGAGTTGGGCCGCGGTGCCATGGGTGTGGTTTATCTCGGTAAAGATCCTAAGATCAACCGCAAGGTCGCAATCAAAACACTGGATTACTCTCAGTTTCCTAAAAAGGATTTAGAGACGGTTAAAAATCGATTTTTTCGTGAAGCAGAGGCGGCGGGTCGCTTGAGTCACAGCAATATTGTAACCGTTTTTGATATGGGAGAAGAGGTCGACTTTGCTTATATCGCGATGGATTATGTTTCAGGTGTGGCATTGTCCGATTACACGACATCTAACACTTTACTACCGGTACAGGAGGTTTACCGTATTATTAAAGTGGTCGCGGAGGCGCTGGATTACGCGCACCAGCAAAAGATTGTGCATCGTGATATCAAACCCGGTAATGTTATGTACAATTCTAAAAACAAGCAGGTGAAGATTACCGACTTTGGCATAGCGCGAATAACCGATTCTGTAAAAACGCGAACAGGCAGCTTTTTAGGCAGTCCGTCATACATGGCGCCAGAGCAGATGACAGGGGCAAATGTCGATGGCAGGGCAGACCTGTATTCACTGGGCGTCACGTTCTACCAGTTGCTCACCGGTACGCTGCCGTTTACTGCAGACAATCTTGCTAACCTGGCTTATAAAATAACCAATGAAAAGTTTCGCCCGGTTAGAGATGTACGTCCTGACCTGCCCGCCAGTGCAACACGAATTATTAATAAAGCCCTGCAGAAAAGGCCAGAAAACAGGTACGCTTCAGGCGCTGAGATGGCCAAAGCGCTCAAGTTTTAAGGCATAAGTTTTAAAGCATAAGTTTGAACAATCGATTCTGCTGCTGTCACCAGCTATTGAACAGCTGGATAACTTTTTGAATCGAAATATCAAAACTTGATTTTATGATGCAGCAAACTTCGTTGTAGATGACTCTAAGAAAATCCATTTCTTATCTCCTTGTTTTTTCTCATTTATTTTCTGACTGGTTTGAGGCGAAATCACGACCAGAGCAGTAACATGAACTTTAACAAAAGTGGTTTTATTTGCTAACAATCTATGTCATCAAAAAGAGGAAAGTGCTGTAGGAAAAGTCCGATTATTTTTACTGCTTTTTGAAAAGTGTTGCTTCGATTCGCATGCAGAGTTCAATCGTATCATTCACCAGAAATGACAGGCTGTGTATATTAAAATCCGCGCGTTTGATAAAGGCGCTGGCGGTAACGATAACGTCTGCCGTCGCCTGAGGGTTCCTGTTTGGTACTAAAGTCAAATTCACATCGAAATGCACAGGTCTGCTTACTCCGTGCATGGTCAGAATACCTTTGAGAATGGCTTTTTTATGGTTTAACCACTGCAGGTGCGTGCTGACAAACAGAATCTTTGGATAGCTGTAGGTATCGAGAAACTGCTCACCTGTAAGCATGTCTTTGAGATAGCGTTTGTTCATCTTCAGTGAATTGGCGTCGACCATGACTAGCATCTGTGATCCATTTCCCCAGACTTTCCGGTGCAGGGCGAGACCACCCTGAACGTCTCTGAATCTTGCTTCAATCCTGCCGACGCTACTGTCAACACAAAAGCCGACTTTGGAGTTTTTCGCCTGTATGCGAAATAATCTACCCTCTCTGTCTGCTTTCAGCATTTTTTCAATCACGGCGGGGTCCACAACGCCACCACGAAATGGCGCGCAAATCCGGCCGTCGTCTGCAACTTGCAGAGTAAATGCTGGAAAACTAAACGTAATTAGTAGTAACAGGGTAAATGCACGCATGACACCGCCTCCAACACTATTTTAAGTGAGAGATAACGGTGCAGAATTGACCTGTGTCGTATTGATAAAATATTGATGAAAAATACTCATCGATACGCCAGTTTTCAAATGTAACAGGCGTATCGAGAGTCGTGGTGGGTTTTACTTGTGCTGTTTATCTAGTTTTGCCCAGGTATCGCGAAGTGTGACGGTGCGGTTAAAGCTCAATGTTTCAGCTTTATCTTCTCTAACAAAATATCCAGTACGTTCAAATTGATAGGGTATGTCGCTGGCCGCGTCAGCGAGACATGCTTCCAGCTTGCAGTTATTTAATACGGTCAATGATTCTGGATTTAAGTGCTCGGTAATATCGTCACTTGCAGCAGGGTTTGGGTGAGTGAACAAACGGTCATAAATGTTTATTGTGGCATCGATTGCATGTTCTGCTGAAACCCAGTGAATGGTACCTTTGACTTTTCTGCCATCCGGTGAGGACCCGCCTTTAGTTTCCGGATCGTATGTACAGATTAATTCAATAACTTCACCATTCGCATCCTTCACAAAGTCGGTGCAAGTGATGTAGTAGGCGTAACGCAAACGCACTTCACGGCCGACAGATAAACGGAAAAACTTTTTTGGTGCATCTTCGAGGAAATCATCTTTTTCGATATAGATGACTTTGGAGAAGCTTATAGGGCGTGTGCCCATCTCTTCTTTTTGCGGATGATTTTTTGCCGTGAGTTCTTCAACCTGGCCATCAGGGTAATTTTCGATGGTAACTTTTAACGGGTTCAATACGCCCATGACACGGACGGCCTTTTCATTAAGGTCCTCACGGATACTGTTTTCCAAGACCGCAACTTCGATAAAGCTGTCTTTTTTAGTGACGCCGATACGGCTGCAGAAATCACGAATCGAAGCCGGCGTATAACCGCGACGACGTAGGCCGGAAATGGTTGGCATACGCGGATCGTCCCAGCCATCGACATGTTTATCGATTACCAACAGGTTAAGTTTACGTTTGCTGGTGATAGTATATTTTAGCTGAAGACGGGCGAACTCAATTTGCTGTGGATGACTGGCGGTTTTTACTTCATCGAGAACCCAGTCATAAAGCGGGCGATGGTCTTCAAATTCCAGTGTACACAATGAATGCGTTATGTTTTCGATGGCATCAGAGATACAGTGGGTGTAATCGTACATCGGATAGATGGGCCAGTCATCACCGGTGCGCTGGTGATGGGCTTTTTTGATGCGATACAGTGCCGGGTCGCGCATATTGATATTAGGCGATGCCATATCAATTTTTGCGCGCAGCAGGTATTTGCCGTCTTCAAACTCACCGGCACGCATACGGCTGAATAGGTCGATATTTTCTTCAATACTACGGTTTCTATCGGGGCTTTCTTTGCCTGGTTTGGTCAGAGTGCCACGGTATTTGCGCATGTCTTCAGCACTGAGGGAATCAACATAGGCTTTACCCTGTTTAATCAGCTCTATCGCATAATCGTACAACTGCTGGAAGTAGTCTGATGAATGAAGCAGGCCTGACCATTCAAAACCCAGCCATTTTACATCGTCGATAATAGCGTTAACGTACTCGATATCTTCTTTTTCCGGATTGGTATCATCAAAGCGAAGATTACACTGGCCCTTAAAATCCTCGGCAACACCAAAGTTCAGACAGATAGATTTGGCATGACCGATGTGCAGATAACCATTAGGCTCTGGTGGAAATCGGGTCTGGATGACTTTGTGTTTTCCCGAATCCAGATCATCCTGGATGATGTTGCGGATAAAATTTGTTGGTGTGATATTTTCGTCTTCAGAGGACATAGGGCTTTATTGTTTTTCTGGTTATGTGATGAAGGTAGTAATTGCGGCGTATTCTACCGCTGAAACGAGTTTTTGTTTAGATTTTATTTGTTGTCTTGATAATGTATAGGATAAGCAATCTTTTCTGGCTGTTTCTGAGTCAAAAGCGAAGTTGTAAATTGTAAGCAAAAAACTCAGTCCGCTAATATCGCGGATTAATGTTTCTACTTCTTAAAAACCTCTTTCTTGCAGAAAACTATCATTTTTAACGACCAGTTAATCCGGTCATTTTTTTATGCCCATGGATGGGCGGTATTGCGCAAGGAGCCGGGAAGGCGATGCGCTTATGCCCATGGATGGGCGGTATTGCGCAAGGAGCCGGGAAGGCGGTGCGCTTATGCCCATGGATGGGCGGTATTGCGCAAGGAGCCAGGAAGGCGGTGTGCTTATGCCCATGGATAGGGTAATAGAAAATTGCTCTAGCATTTTCTGTGCCCCTGTAGTCCCAATGTTTTATTAGTTCATAATGACTACTTCGTTTGAATACAGGCTTTCTCGACCTTCAGTATCTAGTGTAGTTACTGCAAAGTAGTAGGTGCTGGCGGCAAGACCAATGAAGGTGTGACTAACGGCAGTGGCATCATTTATGGTTACATCGTTCATGTACTGGCCGAGTGATGTACCATAATATATTTTGTAACCAGCAATTTCGGTTAATGAAATCGGGTTATTATTTTCTCGTTCGATAGGTGCGACCCAAGTGATAATAATGTCTGACTGTGTATTACCGGTCTCATCAGACCCGTAGATAGTAATCATTACGTCATGTGTGGTGCCATCGATGCTGCTAATAAGCAAGCGGTCAGTTAGTGATATTGTGCTGGTCAGATTTTGAATAACGGATTGGTTATTGTCAGCGTTATATTTCCAGTTACCATCTGAAGTAAGTTCAAAGCGGCCATAGCTACTCGTTGTTATGTTTGCAATAAAAGCAGACTCGCCGGCATCACTGTCAGTGATGTTTAGTTTGCCGCTTACTTCAAGTAGGCCGTTATTATCTGGATCAACGTCTTCTGTCACGCTGCCGTTATCCATTCCGGTAATAACGGCAGGAGTATTTATATCATCAGTGCCGTAGATGGTTACCGTGATGTTGTGTTTGGTGCCGTCAATGCTACTGATAACTAAGATATCAGTTAATGTTGCTGTGTTGGTCAGATTCTGGATGGCAGTCTGGTTGTTATTAGCACTGTAGTACCAGTTGCCATCAATTGTAAATTCAAAGAGACCGTAGCTACTGGTTGTTAAACTTGAAACAAAAGAGGCCTCACCGGCATCGCTGTCGATGATTTCAAGTTTACCACTGACTTCTAATTGATTGTTATTGTCCGGGTCAATATCTTCAGTAACGCTGCCACTGTCAGTGCCAGTGATGATAGCGGTGCTGTTAACTGTTTCTTTATCTTTATTTGATTTACTTGGTTTTGTTTTAGTGGCTTTTTCATTTGCCTTAGAATTTGCAGCTGAAACAGCCTCAGTGCTGTAAATGGATATTGGTATTGTAAGAAGAAAAGTAATTAATATGAATGTGATGTGTTTTTTGTTTTTCAATAAATAAGAAAATGTCATAGATGCTCTTTTGCCTACGGGCATGGCGTAGCCGCCAGTGTGAGTGGGACTCAGACTGAAGCTGTTTAAATAGGGTTATTTTTTGAGCATTTAGGACTCGACTGATCAGACTATTTCTAGCCCTGAAGACCGCTGTGAAATCAATCGAAGATAAGTATATTAACACGTTCAAATATTGCTTTGAAGTTTTTTGTCAAAAATATGACAGCTTTGTTGAAAATATAACAATGAACTTTGCTTTATTTAACTGGAAATATTTTGTTAAACAGAGGGTTAGAATTTATTATTTTTATTTGTACGTTACTTCTATAGAGCGGTGAGATAAAGTGCGACTTAATTAATCTAGTTTCATTTTTCAAGGTGGGTAATGGCGGGGCGTTTGCAAGCAGAGTTGTTGAAATCAATGGTAGTCAAAAATAATGGGCTGGATATGGATGTTACTGTGCTCGATTCTACTGATTCAACAAATAACTGGTCGTTACAGCAATGCCGAGAAGGTAGGGCTATGCCGTTTTCATGCTTTGCTGAAGAGCAGACATCGGGTCGAGGACGGCGTGGTAAACAATGGTTAATGGTCGGTGGTGCCAACATAGCAATGAGCGTGGCATGGACATTTGATTTACAGCCTCAACAATTACAATTATTGCCGCTGTCAATTGCACTGGCTATCGTAGATACATTGGAAGAGCTGAACTTGAAGAATGTGCAGATAAAATGGCCAAATGATGTGTATGTGCGTGATAAAAAAATCGCGGGTATTTTAATTGATGCGATTTCTGTTAGAAAAAAGTCGCATCAATTCGAGGCTGAAACGTCACATGTGGGCAGAGGGAAAATAGCCATGGTCATCGGTGTGGGGCTAAATTATGACATGTCATTAATTTCGGCAGCGTTAGAGCAAAGTGGTGATCAAATAATGCCAGAATTAACTGATGTTAGTAATGAGATGGAAGGGCAGAGCATCGAAAAGAGCGTAGAGCGGGGTGAAGTGGCGTCTTCATTGTTGCGGAATATAATCAAAGTGTGCCAGTGTTTTCAGTATGAACATAATGGTTACCTGGAAAGATTCCGGGATCAATATGATTATTGTAAAAACAAAAATATTAAAGTAACCATGGAAAATAAAGCCATAATGTCAGGCGTTGCACTAGGCGTTAATAATAATGCTGAATTACTTGTCATGATCGATGGTAAGCAGCATGTATTTAATAGCGCAGAAGTTAGTGTAAAAGCATGATGTTTTTTTATATTGTTGAGCACGGTGATATTGTTACGTGTGATTTAAGCGCTAAGTTGTAAAATTAAAATGATACTAACGATAGATATTGGCAATAGTCGGGTTAAATGGGCTACCTGGAAAGCGGATAAAATTACCGCACGCGGTGTCTCGTCATACGATGTAGAAAAGATAGCAAAAGACTTTGATAAATTATTTTCGGTTGTAATGCTGTCGCCAGAGCAGCCGCCCTCACGTGTTCTGGTCGTGAGTGTTGCTGGTAAAAAGGTTTCACAGGCATTAAGTGAATGGGTTAAGCAGCACTGGCGCTTAAGCGCTGAGTTTTTGGTTACAGAGAAGCAGTTCGGTAATGTTATAAATGCATATGATGATCCATCGCAACACGGTGTTGATCGTTGGGCGGCAGTTGTTGCTGGGCACCAAAGTTACGAGGATTGCTCAGTATGCGTCATCGGTGCAGGTACTGCGGTGACGATTGATCTGGTCAATAAAAATGGCCAGCATTTGGGGGGGTATATTTTGCCGTCATACGATATTATGCGCAGCGCTTTATTGTCAGACACAGCGAATGTGGCTTCGACATACAGTTTGCAGTTTCACAAACATAGCGTACCGGATAATACCAGTGATGCGGTAAATCAGGGTTTGCATAAATTGTTGCAGGCTGGAATTCGCGAATTTTGCCGTTTTGCAGAAGATAAGATGGGAGCACCGGTACAGATAATATTAACCGGCGGTTTTGCGAAAACAATTCTGGATTATCCGGACATGCCGGCTATGCATCATAAGCCTGATCTGGTTATGCAGGGTTTGTATCGTATTATGAATCAACGGAATAAAGTAACGGATAGTTAATATGCGTTGGATATTTTTAGCTGTATTTTCATTAAACCTTGTTTATGTCGCCTGGCAGGTAAGCGTGCCTGATGAAGATGCTTACGCAAATGTAAAACCGTTAAAAAACGTTAAGCCGATAGTTCTGCTTGGCGAAATGAAGCGGGCAAAAGCTGCAGAAATGGAAGAAGCACAGGCTGCAGAAGCATTGGAATCAGAAGTGACGGCTAAAGTGGAAAATAAAGAGACATCTGCAGATGTGGAAGGTGTAACCGAATCGAGCGCAGAAAGTGTTGCGATAAAAACAATAGATAAAGCGAAGCCTGTCGCCACTGCTTCAGTAGTTACTAAACCAAAAGCAGTTGTTGCAGCAGCACAAGAAGATAAAGCTGATAAAGAGGTGGTTGTTGAGTCAGCAGAATCTTCAGTAGGGCTTTCAGTAGGACCTTCAATAGAAACAAGTTGTTTTACATTGGGGCCATTTCGTGATCTCGACAAGCTGCGTGGATTCACGCGTGAAATCAAAGCTTACGTTACTGAAACTGATTTTCGAGGACGTGAAGAAACGGAGCAGTCACTGTATTGGGTGTTTGTTGATCCAGAGAAAACACGCAAAAAAGCTGTCGCAACCGGTAAGCAATTGAAAGCTAAGAAAATAAAAGATTTTTATCTGATCCGCGAAGGTGAAAAGCGTCATGGTTTGTCTCTAGGTCATTTCAGAAATAAAGATGGTGCTTATGGGCTGGCGAAAAAAGTTAGAAAGCTCGGGTTTAATGTGACTGTAGAGCCGGTTTTTAAGACTTATACTATTTACTGGCTGGATTATCGTTTGTCAGATGGAGCGAAAATCCCACAGTCAGTTTTTGATAAACATATCAAACCTACTAAAAAAGAAGCTATTACGCGTTTAAATCGTGATTGCAGCGCCTGATTGCAGTGACTGATAGATAGTGCTCGTGAAAGTATTAAATAATTGCTAAAAAAAGCATTCTAAAGCCGGTGATTAGAAAGAAAACCGGTATTTTTAAAAAAAAATCATTATTTGCCCTAAATCGTATTGCTTTCAGCGAGCTGTTTCCATACAATTGCGCCCCTTGCCGGTGTAGCTCAGTTGGTAGAGCGCCTCACTTGTAATGAGGATGTCGTGGGTTCAACTCCTGTCACCGGCTCCAAATATATGCCCATAGCCCTGATTTGATGACAAAGGGGCTGTGGGCGTTTTTATTCCATGCAGCGTACATACGTTATGTGGGATAGGTAAGAGCAAAAAGTTGTAGTTTTAAAGTTGAAAAGCGCATGTTTTATAAGCGTTTTTGCACAGCAAAAAATATTTGCCGTATCAGCATGTTACGGTTGACAGATGCGCTGTGCTCAAGCAAAATATGCGCCTTAATTTTTTGGAGGGATTCCCGAGCGGTCAAAGGGGGCAGATTGTAAATCTGCTGGTTCTACCTTCGGAGGTTCAAATCCTCCCCCCTCCACCAGAAGATATAGATGTGCTGGCAAGGTTAGCTGATCTTGCAGCGGGTAAGCTCTCCAGGGCAAGGGAGTGTTTGAATCGATAAGAGGCCGATTATGTGGTTTTGGCAAAATCGCCGGGAGCGATTTTGAGTGTTGCGCTTTTTTTTTCAACGGCCCGTAGGGCGGAGTGATTTTCTCCTTCGCCAAAATGTTTTATTTACAGGTGTTGGTAAGGTGGTTCAATCTTGTATGTGGCATGCGAAGACCAGTCGTACAGTACATACCTGCTAGAAGAGAAGATGGGAATTATTTGCAGTTTGTGTAGATATGCGGGTGTAGTTCAATGGTAGAACTTCAGCCTTCCAAGCTGAATACGTGGGTTCGATTCCCATCACCCGCTCCAGATTTGGTGCATCTGGGCTGAGCCGGATTTGTTGGGATGTGTACCAGAGTTTTGGCTCATATAGCTCAGGCGGTAGAGCACTTCCTTGGTAAGGAAGAGGTCACCGGTTCAATTCCGGTTATGAGCTCCAGTTGTGGTTGCGATGTTTGTGAATCGTAACGTGAAAAGCGGTAGATTTGCTGTTTGAATATAGTTTGTTAATTTAGATTAATACCTCCGGGGGAGACGCTAGACATGTCTAAGGAAAAGTTTGAAAGAACCAAGCCACACGTAAACGTAGGCACAATTGGTCATGTAGACCACGGTAAAACCACCTTAACAGCGGCGCTAACGAAAGTAATGTCGGAATTGCAGGGTGGAGAAGTAAAGGCCTTTGATCAAATTGATAATGCGCCGGAAGAACGTGCGCGTGGTATAACCATTGCGACCTCACACGT
>JAUVDN010000086.1 GCA_030595325.1 Gammaproteobacteria bacterium
AGGACTTTTGAAGCACGGTTACACAAGTCATCAGGCTGTCAATTACTAGGTACATCCCGATTAATTTATTCAGTCTTATCCACTTCCTGACGCATATGCGGGAACAAAATAACATCACGAATAGACGGGGAATCAGTAAGCAGCATCACTAACCTGTCAATACCGATACCTTCGCCAGCTGTAGGCGGCAAACCATATTCCAGGGCACGAATGTAATCCGCGTCATAGTGCATAGCTTCATCATCACCCGCGTCTTTTTCTGCAACCTGCGCTTTGAATCGTTCTGCCTGGTCTTCTGCATCATTTAGCTCAGAGAAACCGTTGGCAATCTCTCGCCCACCAACAAAAAATTCAAAGCGATCAGTTACAAAGTGATTTCCATCATTACGTCTAGCTAACGGTGACACTTCAGTTGGATATTCCGTGATAAATGTTGGATCCATCAAACGGTGCTCTACTGTCTTCTCAAATATTTCTATTTGTATTTTACCGAGACCATAGCTGTCTTTAAGTTTCACGCCAAGATTACTCGCTAAATCACGTGCGCCATCCATATCGGCCAGTACTTCAGCTTTGATGTCAGGATTAAAATGCAGTATAGAATCAAATACTGTCATACGTGCAAACGGACTACCAAAATCATAGGTATTACCTTCATTGACAACATCAGTCGTACCGAGCATGTTGATTGCTAGCTGACGCAACAGATCTTCGGTTATATCCATAAGATCATTATAATCGGCGTAAGCCTGATAAAACTCCAGCATGGTAAATTCTGGATTGTGGCGTGTCGAAACGCCTTCATTTCTGAAGTTACGGTTTATCTCATAGACACGCTCAAAACCACCAACTACTAATCGCTTAAGGTAAAGCTCGGGTGCTATACGCAGGAACATCGGCTGGTCGAGTGCATTGTGGAAAGTTTCAAATGGACGCGCAGTAGCGCCGCCGGGAATCACTTGCATCATTGGTGTTTCTGCTTCGACATAACCGCGCGTATCGAAATAGTCACGAATAAATTTAATAGCCTGTGAGCGAAGATAAAATGTTTTCTTAACTTCTTCATTAATAATCAGATCTATATAACGCTGACGATAACGAATCTCAGTGTCGGATAAGCCATGAAATTTATCTGGTAGAGGACGTAAAGATTTTGTTAACAGCTGTATGCTGCTTACTTTTACCGACAACTCACCTGTTTTCGTTTTAAACAGTATCCCTGTTGCACCAATGATATCGCCAACATCCCACTTTTTAAAACCGTCGTTATAAATACCTTCTGGCAGACTATCACGCTGCACAAACAATTGAATGCGACCTGACATATCCTGAAGTTGAGAAAAACTCGCTTTACCCATGATGCGTTTTGCCATCATACGACCCGCGACAGCCACAGGTATTTTTAACTCTTCAAGTTCTTCTTTGGTTTTGTCCTTATATTCCGATAACAGCTCAGACGCTAAAGAGTCACGTCGGAAATCATTGGGAAAGGCAGTAACATTATTCTCATTTGCAACTTCACGTAATGACTTCAGTTTTTCACGACGCTGGGCAATAAGTTTGTTTTCGTCTTCAGCAGTGACTGCCGTTTCTTCTGTTTTATTATCAGTATTCATAAAATTTTATTTCTTTATAGTTACAACTATTATTTATTACGAGGCACAATACAATCTCTACTTTACAGCTGAGTTACTAATCATAGGACTGCTATGCAATGCTCGCTAAAGTAAATTACATTAAAGCCCTTGTTTTAAGCTTGCTTCAATAAATTGATCAAGATCACCATCTAATACGGCCTGGGTATTTCCTGTTTCAACATTTGTTCTTAGATCTTTGATACGTGATTGATCTAAAACATATGATCGTATCTGACTGCCCCAGCCAATATCAGACTTGGTTTCCTCTAAAGCCTTTTGATCGGCGTTTCGTATCTGAACTTCTCGTTCATACAGCTTGGCTTTTAATTGCTTCATCGCCGCATCTTTATTCTTATGCTGTGATCGCCCACTTTGACACTGAACAACAACATTGGTCGGTAAGTGCGTAATACGTACCGCAGATTCTGTTTTATTTACGTGCTGCCCGCCTGCTCCACTTGCGCGGTATACATCTATACGCAGGTCAGCGGGGTTGATATCAATTTCGATATCATCATCAATTTCAGGTGAAACAAATACTGCCGAAAATGATGTGTGGCGTCGGTTACCCGAATCAAAGGGTGATTTACGAACCAGTCGATGCACGCCAGTTTCTGTGCGCAGACGTCCAAAAACATAATCACCAGATATATGGATGGTGGCGCTTTTGATACCAGCAACCTCACCCGCAGATACTTCCATCAGTTCCGTTTTAAAACCATGTGCTTCACCCCAACGCAGATACATGCGTAGCAACATTTCAGCCCAATCCTGTGCTTCTGTACCACCTGAACCTGACTGGATATCGACAAATGCACCGCAAGAATCCATCTCACCGGAAAACATCCGACGGAACTCAAGCTCTACAACATCAGCATCTAGAACTTTTAAGTCATCAGCGATACTATTGATACTGTCTTCATCATTTTCTTCGACAGACATTTCTAGTAATTCTTCAGCATCATTTAAGCCACTATCGAGGTTTTCAATAGTTACTACAATCTTTTCCAGACGGGAACGTTCCTGGCCTAACTTCTGCGCATTCTCTGGATCATCCCAGATTCCAGGCTGCTCCAATTCGCGATTAACTTCCTCTAAATCTTCCTTACGCCGGTCAAAGTCAAAGATACCCCCTAAGCGAATCAGTACGTTCACGCAGGTCATTGATCTTATTGGTTATCGGGTTAATCTCTATCATGGAAACTTTAATACTTATGCCAAATTATGAAGAGCTGTATGATACTGGAAAACGTCACTGGATTCATCGAAAATTGTTGCCAACAATATTTGCCACTCAGACTGACAAGTATCCTACAGTACTACTGGCTTTGGCTTTTTGGCTACATCGTTACGCAGGTAGACAGGAATTGCCTCAGCAGCAGGAATTGTATTACCAGATTTGAATTCAACAGCAGCAAGCTTTACCATCGCTTCTGCACTTGGCAAACAAGCAGAAAGAATCATTTGCGGTCTGCTTGCTGCATCCGGCAACAGCCGCTCACTGTAACTTGCCCAACCAGTGCCTGCACCTATCCAGGCACTGCCCATCCTTCCGTCCGCCAACTCTGGCAAGACGACCTTATCAGGTGAGATTACCTGCTCCTCACCTTTTAACAGCCATTGTCCTGAGTCATCCAAACAGTAGGCAGCAAAGTAAACTTCATCCATACGTGCATCTATTGCGGTCAAAACACATTTGTTTTGCGTGTCTTCATAGGCACATTGCGCGATAGTTTTTAAGGTTGAAATTGGTATCACAGGTATATTATGAGCAAACGCGATACCCTGCGTAACACCAGCAGCGATTCTCAAGCCCATGAAGGAACCCGGTCCTCGACCGAATGCTATCGCGTCAATTTCGCCGATAGTTAAATCTGCGTCAGCCAATAACTCATCGACCATCTTTAAAATCAATCGACTGTGTTGACGCGGTGCAATCTGATAGCGTGAAGTAATAGCCGTTTCGGCATCGATAAATAAAGCCGCTGAACAGGCTTCAGTTGCAGTATCAATTGCCAGTATCTTCATGCTGTTTCCTGAGAAGACATGTCTTCAGCATTTGCGTCCTGAATATCCTGCTCCGTAGGCGCGACATCTTCAGTTGAAATTCTTTTAAAAAAGTTTTCCACATCTTTAACGTCTGATGTTACCGGCATAGTCGGCAAGCTATTCAAGAATATCCTGCCATAAGATTTTTGCTTTAAACGCGGATCACCTATCATTACCACACCAAAATCATTTACATCACGAATCAAGCGGCCAACACCCTGCTTTAAAGTGATTACTGCCTGCGGTACCTGAAATTCCATAAACGGATGGCCACCATTACGCTTAATTGTATCGATGCGTGCCTGCATAACAGGATCACCCGGAGACGCAAAGGGTAACTTATCGATGATGACACAACTTAAACTTTCTCCTCGTACATCCACACCTTCCCAGAAACTTGATGTACCAAGTAATACTGCATTATCTGTTTGACGAAATTTTTCCAGTAACTGATGCTTTGGCAGATCACCCTGCACCAATAATTCATAGGGCAGCATCTGTTTTAGATAATCACGTGCCAGATTCATTGCCCGGTAACTTGTAAAGAGCACAAAAGCTCTGCCTTCACTGGCGTTTAACACAGGTACCGCTGCATGCATTAATTCTCGTGTATAAGTTTGTTCCGATGGCTGCGGAAGATTCTCCGGGAGGTAGAGAAGGCTCTGCTTATCATAATCAAAAGGACTGTCCCAGACACCGCTTTTATAATCTTCCAATCCTATGTTGCGGGCAAAATGCTCGAACTTTTTATTTACCTGCAGCGTCGCTGAAGTAAACAGCCAGGTCGCTGAAAAATTATCTGTATGCTGCTGAAAAATGGAGGCAACATCGATCGGTGTAGCATGCAACATGAAACTTTTAGTATAAGTTTCATACCACAATACAGATTGTTCTTCATCATCAGAAGTGTCGCTATGTTCATTCTGAAATAGCTTCAGCCGCAGCATAATATTTTGTGCACGCTCACAGCATTGCTCTAAACCACGGCTACGTTCTGCAGCAGTCAGTAAGACAGTAATTAAATCCTGCAATGTTGAACCAAGCGCATTAAGCGACTGCTTTACCGAAGCTTTATTTTGTATCTTCAACCAGGCATCTCGTATGCCGCGGTCACCGAGAGCTATCCTGAAGTCACGAGCGGCTTTTTCCATCTCTTCGGCATACTCACGCAACTCACCCATATCAGAAGCATCGTTTACCTGTTCAGCAATAGTATCGCGCGCCAGTGAAATAATTTGTCGGCTGCTAACTACATTACCAAAGAACCGAGCTGCCACATCATAAAGCTGGTGCGCCTCATCGATAACAAAGGCATCAGCTTCAGGTAATAACTCTGCAAAACCTTCATTTTTTAAAGTCATATCAGCAAGTAATAGATGATGGTTAATTACCACGACATCTGCAGCCTGTGCTTTTTTACGCGCATTAACGATGAAGCACTTCTCCCAATCATGACAATCGCCGCCCAAACAATTGTCCGCAGTCGATGTCACCATCGGCCAGATATAAGAGTCTTCAGGTACGGTATCTAATTCAGAAATATCACCTGAGTCGGTTAGCTTAGACCACTCATTCACTTCAGTAAGAAAACTGCGTGTTTCACGATTGATAAAATCCAGGTGCGGCGCCATATCCAGACGGTGCAAACATAGGTAATTACTGCGGCCTTTTAGCAGAGCTGGTTGAGACTGGATAGCTAAAGCTTTAATAACACGCGGCAAGTCTGAATGAAAAAGCTGATCCTGGAGGTGGCGCGTTCCAGTCGAGATAATAATCTTCTTACCTGACAATAAAGCTGGCAACAGGTAAGCAAAGGTCTTACCTATACCCGTCCCTGCTTCAGCCGCTAACACATCACCTGCTTCTAATGCATCTTCGATTGCATCACAAAGGTTTAATTGATTGTCTCGAACCTGGTAACCGGGCAGTTGCTCACAGAATGGTCCTGTTTTACCCAGGTAGTCAGATGCACGTTGCATAATATGTATTGGTTTCTGTAGTTATTAACTATTGTTATTGGCCGCTGTTATTGGCGACTATTATTGGCGACTGTTATAGGCAGCTGTTATAGGCGGCTGTTACTAATATTTATTAGCGGGCTTTTAAAGCTTCTATTTTCTCACTGGCGTGAAGAGCAGCATCGTCATCATTTAATGCTTCACTAGCAGAAAGCACAAACGACCAGTTCAACAACTGCAATTCAACATCAGAATAAGCAAAGCTGTTACTGCGTTTCGCCATCTGCACCGCCCGTTTCGGCGAGGCTGTCTGCAGTGCCAGCCACGACAAACGACTCCACGCAGGCGCATACTGCGGTTTTATTCGTAAAACACGTTCCAACTTATCTGCCGATGCATTATAAGCGTTATTGCTGATCAAGTTGTCTGCATCTTTTAACAACACATTAATCGATTCATATTCAACAGAAGTGCCTGGGTACCAGGCTTTGAATTTCACCTCTGATAAAGGTTCGATAGAAACTGCATCCTGATCACGCTTATCAGTAGAAGCACAGGACACTATCAAGAAAAGTACCGGTAGAAGCAGCAGAAACCTGCTTATAAACAGAGAAAAATGACGCATGAATACCTTAATGGATGCCCACCAGATGCCTAAAATAGGCAAATAGGTCAATTAAATAGGTTCAAAAACCAGTTTGAACCGCCTTCCACCTCACAATCACTGTGTTGCAGTGGCTGTGAGCCTTCAATAAAGGGCAATTCTAACGCATTTTTACAGCCTTTCTCAGATAAAAGACCATTTTCTCCATCAATCCAGATTTTAGAAATCGTTGGCATATCCGGTAAGCGGTAAGGTTGATATGCAATAGAGTTCATCAGATTCTGCCATATCTTCAAGGAACCTGAAGAACCGGTTAGCGTTGTTGGCCGGTTATCATCAAAACCAGTCCAGACCACCGCAACTACATCACCTGAAAAACCGGCAAACCAGCTATCGCGTAAATCATCAGAAGTGCCTGTTTTGCCCGCTACCTGTATAGGTAAATGTTGCGATAAACGTTTAGCCGTACCAAACTTAGCGACGTCGATCAATGCAGAGTTAATCAAATACATCGCTTCTGGCTGTACCTGATTATCAATCTCCAGTGAATATCGCTCAAGAGGTTGCCTTTGATTATTAAGCACGGCATGCACACTGCGTAACGGACTGTGATAACCGTTAGCAGAAAAACTCTGATACAGCGATGCAACATCAACCGGTGACATATTCAACGCACCTAATGTTAAAGATGGATAAGCATTAAATTTGTCTATATTGCCTAAGTCAGACAATGTCTTTATAACTTCATCCAAACCAACATCGATTCCTGTCCTAACCGCAGGAACATTATATGACTTGAGTAATGCTTCATATAAAGTCACATCGCCATGATACTTTTTATCATAGTTCTGTGGATTCCAGTCTTCTCGATTAGGCACTTCAAGTATAAGCTCAGAATCATCTAACATTGTTGCCAGCGTATAATCTGAAGAACTCTGCAATGCTGTTAAATAAACAACAGGTTTTATAAGCGAGCCTATCTGACGCTCTGCATTAAGAGCACGATTAAACCCTTTATAAGACGGATTTCTATCCCCGACTACTGCTAATACATCACCATTTGATGGTGATACAACAACCGCAGCCGCTTGCAACTCTTTGCTTTTTGAAAGTTTCGGTAATGTTTTGATCACAGCCTGTTCAGCACTAAACTGCATATAGGGATCCAGTGTTGTAAAAACACGTAAACCTTCTGAACGAAGATCTTCTGCTTGATAATCCTGTTGCAATTGCAGTTTTACCATATCAATGAAAGCCGGATACAAACTGGACTTTGCATGCTTTACGGTAACGATTGGTTTAGCAGAAAGTTTTTTAGCCTGTCGATCTGTTAGTAAATTCTCCACATACATAGCATTTAATACTACATTTCTACGTTCACTTGCATGCAACGGGTTTCTTTTAGGATTGTAATAAGACGCTCCCTTTATCATGCCTACTAATATAGCCATCTCATCGACTGAAAGATTACTTAAGGTCTTACCAAAATAATATTCACTGGCCAGACCAAAACCATGAATTGCACGTTTGCGATCCTGCCCCAAGTAGATTTCATTTAAGTAGGTCTCAAGTATTAATCGTTTATCATAATGAAATTCTAAGAGTAACGACATTAATGCTTCGTTAATCTTTCTTGTAAGCGTTTTATCTTGAGTCAAAAATAAATTTTTAACCAATTGCTGGGTTAAGGTACTGCCACCCTGAACCGTCTTACCTGAAACTATATTTACAAATAAAGCCCTGGCAATCGATAACGGATCAACCCCCCAATGAGAAAAGAATCGACGGTCTTCGATCAATAACAACATCTTTACAAACATATCAGGTACATCATCGAGCTTAAGTAAAACTCTGTCCTGAGCATGCGATGGAAATATACCTGTTAGATAGCCTGCATCAAATCGAACCAGATCAGCACTTTCCCCTTTATATATATCGATTAATTGAGTGATTTTGTTTTTGTTAATCGCAACTCTGATGGTATGTTCAGGTTCTTCACCATCCCAGAAAATAAAGTTTCTAGTCTTAATTTCAAATACGTTGCTCCAATGCCGGTACTGTGCTGACTGTTGCGGCAGTTCATCGACTATTTGATAATTAAGGTAATCCAGTTCAAACTTCAACTGCTCAATAGAAATTGATTTTCCTAAATATAATTCAAGAGGCCGCGAATATACATGAGCAGGCAGCTGCCAGATGCGCCCTTCAAAACGCTCGGTTACCCGCTGATCCAATATATATAAATACACAGAAAACGATAACAACAAAACTGGCATTAACCATTTAAAGAAAAATGACTTACTAAAAAACTTGTGAGAGGCAGAATGTTTTTTACTCTTTCGAGAGGTGCGTTTATTCTTACCAGTCTTGCTGTTCACGGAAGAGGACTTTTTTGACGTTGACTTAGATTTAGACTTGGAGCTGGCGCCGGATTTAGATTTAGATTTAGTTTTTTTAACTGACATTTTGATATCTGGATAGAACGTTCAGATGAATTATACTGTTATTTTACTGCTCAACAGTATTAATTTTCACAAAAAAAGCCGAATGAAAAATCATTCAGCTTTATTATTCAGATTTATTTATAAGACTTAAATTGCCGACATGAACAGCTAATACTCTATCGACAGGTTGATAAGAATCTAGCTGATTTTCCTGAACATGGATCAGACTCGAATTCTGTTTTACGCGCTTTTTCGTCTGACTCACGTTTCTTAATCAACGCTCTCTTATCCGCTTCTCTTTTCGCCTGAGCTTGCTGCTGAGCTACTAACTTTTGTTTGTCAGCGGCTGCTTTATTCGACTTCGCACGTGCATCAGCTGATGCTTTATTCTTCTTTGCTATCTCATTTGAACGCGCCTTAGTTTCTGCTTTTTTCTTTTCCTGTAATTCACGCTGCTGTTCTTTTTTAGCCAGCCTTTCCCTTTCTTGTTTAGCTTTTAAATTAGCACGTTTTTTATCTTCAGCACGTTTTTTAGATAACTCTTGTGATCGAGAATTTTCGCGAACATTAGCCATTTCACGCTCAGCTTCCAAGACGCCAACTAAAGCTGCTTTATTTAGCCACTTAATCGCTTTATTAGAATCCTGCTTCATGCCAACACCGCGTGCGTACATCTTACCGATGTAATACTCAGCCTGTGGGTTGCCTGACTTAGCTTTTGCTTTTAGATCATCAACTTTGGCTTTATTAGCCGCATTGAATCCATTTTTTTCAACATCCCAGTAAAGTAATTTAAAGCTCGCTGTTTCGTGTCCCTGATTAGCCGCTTTGGTAATCCAGTTCATCGCTTCAACTTCATCTGCTTTCACACCAAAACCGGTTTCATACATCTCACCGACTTTGAATTCAGCTTCTGCATTGCCTTTTTTCGCCAACTTCATCTGAAAATCAAATAAACCATCAGCTTGGGCAATGCCTGGCATAACAACTAATGCAATAAAAAAGATTGCGGTTAGTAGCATTAACAAAATGAACCTGGCATTGGCGGCATAACCACCAATGCTAGAAGTAACTACTGTATTTAATTTGATGTTGTCTGTAACCATGATACCTAACTAGCTATGACCTATCTAAATTTAAGACTATTTACAATAATTAAAGTTTCTAAGTTATCTTACAGCTTAGAAAATCACATCCAGTGCAACACTCACGATACCAATATTATCAGTTGGTGGTGTTTGTGAAAAACTGGTATCAAATAAACCAAAGTTAAAACCTTGATTAGCTGCTGCCCATTCTGCTGGGTCCTGCTCCACATCAACAACCATGTATTCAATCTTTAGTGCGGCGCTGTCATTTACTTCATAACGTAACCCGGCTGTAACAGATGTTTGAATAGCTATAGGGAAATTCATTGTACCGCCAAGCCCCATATCGACAGCACCAGGAGTGACGGTTGATGCTTCACCATCAATTGATGCGAAGGTAATATGCGGCAGGAATTTTCCAAAACGGTAACCTAGTGTCGCATAAAATGCTTCCTGATCACCAAATGGGCGGGACAATTCATCTGTTGTGGTACGCTCAGTCCACTCACCATATACCACGA
>JAUVDN010000033.1 GCA_030595325.1 Gammaproteobacteria bacterium
CGGTGGTGTCCGGCAATACTAGTCGTGTATCTTCATTTACCCATGGCTCAAGCGAAAATTGTCGTTCTTCCAGACGTTCTTTTGCTGCTTCTGAGCGAATGTATTTTTGTGCGCCATAAGGTGCAATTATTTCAGCGCCTATTTCTTCGAAGACTTGCAAGCCGTAGATGTGGTCGGCATGAAAATGGCTGACGACGACTTTTAATACCGGCTGCTTGGTTACGGATTTAATTTTTTGCAGTAGCTTATAGGACAGTGATGGCGTGCCTAAAGAATCGAATACGACGACACCTGCCTTGGTGACGACAAAGCCGGCATTGGATATAAAACCTTCGTTATCGGTAGCGATACCGGGTATGCCTTCGACATAATAGACATGTTCGGATACTTTTTTAACTTTCATCTCGACAGACGTCGGTGCGTATTTTGAACCAGCGAGTAGTGACTGGCTGAAAAGTATCAGCGCCGTAATGGATAAAAATTTATTGCATGTAAGCATGGCCTTCCTCGTATTGTAGGCGAATGATTTCAGCGTCACCCATGGGTACCATCTCGATGAAACCATGAATATCTTTTGCTGCATACCCTTGGCTCTGAGCAGCAATTTTACACATCTTAATTTTTAGTGCTTCACTATCAACAAGGCTTTGGGCGCGCCTCATTAGGTCTTCGTATTTCGAAAAGTTTTTGATGGCAAAAAAACTGAGTTCTTTGCCATGCAAGACCAGCACGATGGATTGTTCAAATGGGTCGGCACCTGTGATGGTGCTTAAATAACTGGCACGATCTAATACACTTTTAACTTCTTCGACGGTTTTAACGTGAACGTCATAAACTACTTTTTGTGGTTTGTATTCCGTTTCTGTTACCTGCGCGCCGCCCCAAGGTGCATTGGCTGTGTCATTGGCAAATAATGCCGGGCTGAAAATAATGAGCAATGCGAAGATGCTAAAGATTAGGTTTGAAGCTGGCAATTGTAAAATGGATGATTTTTGAAGGGACCGTTTGGGCATTTATTTCTCCAAGTGTTCGTGCCGTATGATGCGTTCTTTGATAAGAACAGTACCGTATTAGACGGTTCAATAACAGGAAGTATTCACTGGAAAAGAAAAATAATGCTTAGATAATAAATTTCAGGCAATAAAAAGCAGCGTGAGTAACCAGCTCACGCTGCATGCCAACCTTCAGGAGATAAAGGTCAGCTGAGGCATAGCCGTAGGAACTATGAAAACCTACGACGGTGTTATATTAAGGTTTGAGCTGAATGTTGTAATTGATACATGTCAATAAAGTGAAATTTATTAACTAAAAGGCTTTTAGTCTTTGATTATTATTGGTTTATCAGGCGTTCTTTTTGCAATTTATTCAGATTTTTGATGACATATTCACGTTTGCAGGCCTCAGAGCGAGAACTAGAGGATTCCTGATAGACTACCTGTACGGGTCTTCTGGCATGTGTGTATTTAGCGCCATTTTTTTCGATACCGTTATGTTCATTCAGGCGTTTATTTACATCCAGTGTTATACCGGTGTACAAGCTATTGTCAGCGCAACGTAAAACGTAAACAAACCATGTTTTACTCTCAGCTGACATTCTTAATATAGAACCTCTATTCGGTAGGCCTATATGGCATCCAGTTTGCGCATGGATGAGGGTAATAACTTCATATCAACTAAGGCTGTGATAAAGGCTTTCACAAATGTTGCTTCATCTTCATAACACATCTTGTAATACTGGATCTTCATGGTCAGTGCGCTGCCAAAAATAATGGAGATGAAGGTCAGTATAGAGCCCAGTGCCAGTGTCGACATGCCGGTAATGCCTTGCCCGACAGTACAACCAAGAGAAAGTACACCGCCGAAACCCATCAAGATGGCACCGAAAAAATGATTGAAGAAATCTTTCAGGTCAAAGAACCATTCGACGCGGAATGACTTACTGATAAGCGACCATAATAAAGAGCCTAGGATAACGCCGAACACAGATATTAAGCCGAAAGTCAGAAGCGCCGAATCAAAACCATCTTTGATGTAGCCATAGGTTTGTCCGATGGGGTTAATGAAAGTAAATGACTGCGAATTTAGTGCACGGCCAGTAGCCGGTTTGCCTTCGTCATCATCCGCTAACATATCCCACTCTGAGTAATAATCGGACAGCGAATAACTGCTGTCATCAGCATTAATGGTAACGTTACTGCTTATATACCAGGCGGTAAGAATGATTAAACCGATGACTATACCCGCTAATATATTGTCCTTGCTGCTTCGGAAGTCGGCGGCTTTAAAGATATAAAACAGCATGCCGGCTGCAACGATCAAGCCTACAATCAGCCTCATGGTAGAAGTGTTTTCACTGCCACCAATCATCGCGCCAATATCCTGATTGTTTTCCAGTGTGATGGCGAGTGGGTTAACCCAGTCATAAAATAAAACACTGTATAAAGTTTTATCGCTGTCAGGAAATGGAGTCGTCATGTAGTAAGCGATGAGTGCAATAATCGCAAAGACTAAAATAGATTTTATATTTCCACCGCCGATACGAATTAATGTTTTATTGCCACAACCACTGGCGAAGGTCATGCCGATGCCGAACAGGATGCCACCGAGAATGTTTTCGATATAGATTAATTGTGTGCCGCGGTAGGGTGGAAAGGAGTCTGTCACATTAACCAGCTCCATGTATTCCAGAACACTAACACCGATAGTTGCTACGGCGATAGCCAGTAACCAGGCTCTGAATCTGCCGTAATCACCTATGTTGACCATGTCGGAGACTGCGCCCATGGTACAAAAATTTGTTTTATTGACGATAACGCCAAGTAGAACAGAGATTACAAATGTGGACCATAAAAAGAAGGAAAGACTTTCTGCGAATGATTCAAAAATCATTTTAATACCTTTGGTTAGTCAGGTTGTTTAGTTAGCTTATTTAGCCAGATTGTTTAGCCGAGTTTTAGCCATTTCTGTTTAGAAAGGCAATTCCTTCTTGCATGCTGTTTTAATTAAGTATACGCGCTCTATTAAGAAACAGAAAGTAATCTGTAAGGCGCCTGAGTTAGACGTAGAACGGTTGAGGTTATTCCAGACGGCAGACTTTGTTGCTGTTATTTAGCTAGCTCATTGCTCATATAGTGGCTTTAGTGCTGACGACTTGTTGCTATTGTTTTTATCGATTAACCGCTGCTCATTTTTAAAGGCATTAAGAAATTCCTTATTATTGCCCCAGTCGGTGTTTTCTAAACTGTATAGAGCCTGATTTAACTTTCGTAACTCTATCGCAAGCTCATCTGAACAGTAGTCAGTAATTTGTGCGAGGTTGGTCAATGATTCACTTTTATAGAACGGTTTTGCCCAGATGACTAAGGCGTCTATGGTTCTTTTAGCGTCGTTCTTTTTAGCTTGTTTTTCAACCTCTGCAGCTAAAGGTTTTATTGATAGTTTGGGTGTTTTTTTTGTGATTATGTTTTTACTGGTTCTGCGATTTCTAAGTAGAAAATAGAGTGTTGTTAACCATGCAAGAGTAAGAAACAGGCTTAACCATTTCCAGTACGCTTCATTGCCTGTAAGTTCTGCTGCAAGTTGAGAGTGCTCTTTAGATGGTGCAGTTGTAATCGGTATATTGATGGCAGGAATCTGGGTAGTGTCGATAGTTGTATTGGCAACACCTGTTACTGTTATAACTGTTTTTGGTAGTGAGACTGTTTCCGGTTTATTAGTTTTAGTATTCCACCATTTCATCTCAATAGCAGGTAATGTGTAAGTGCCTGAACTGGCAGGAATCAGAGCAACTTTAATCTGCTTTAAACCGATGATACCGGTGCTACTTTTTCTATCTTCAATAATGGCTTTGTCTGGGTACTGTTTCAAACCCTTAATATCATCGAAAGCAAAATCCGGTAGTTGTACGCCAGTTAATCCTTCTGCTGCAATAGTGATGGTACGAGTAACAGGGTCACCAGCTTTAATGTTTTGAATATCATCAGACCATTCTTCGATTAACTGTATTTTTGTTGCGGGCAACCAGTCTTGTAAGTTGATGTTTGATGGTGCTGCTTTAACGGTTATATCGATAGCTTTACTGCGTAAGCGTTTGAGTTGACCGCTCATACGAAATGAATCAAAGATTGTCTTCGGTTGAGCGGCGTTAATACGAGCCTCGAAAGTTATCGGGTTAATTCTTAGGCTGCCGCTTTTTTGCGGGTAGATAGCATAGCGCCGTTCAAAAACTTCGTAGCGAATACCATTGCGCGTGGTTTGAAAATTGTCTTCACTAACCTTTTGTAAGATAGCATCAGCATCATTTGTTGTTGGTTCGCTCAGTGATGCCCCGGCCCAGTTGACTGTGCGTAATATTCTAACGGAGTAAATAAACTGAGATTGTACCCAACCAGATTTTTTGTCGACGCTGCTTTCAAGAAATATTTTTGCGGGTATCGTTGCTTGCCCGTTTGGTGACGCACTGTTTGATGAGGTGCTATTACTGACCGTGATTAAAATTGCAGGGCTGATATCACTGCCAAATTGTATTGAGGGTATGGTGTGCTTACCGACTTTTTTTGCGATGACGGTTAAGTTCCAGGTCTTCTGTAAATCCCAGCTGCCGTTAACCGAGCGCATATTGGTGCTTTGGCTGCTACTTAAAACATCGAAGTTTTTATAGATAGGGCTGAAGTCGGGGTCATCATCAACACTGCTATTAGCCTCGAAGATCAAATGAAATGAATCATCCAGAGCAACCGGGTTACGACTGCTGGTTACTGTTATATTGGTAGCCTGTACAGCGGTGCTGATTAGTGAGCCTAATAGAAAGGCGAACAATGCAAAGGGTATCGCAAATCTTTTGTGCTGAAAAAAATGTCTGTTTTTAAAAATCATTACCATGGTTCTTTTTCGTCGTTTTGGTTTGGCATCTGTTTGTACTGATACTGAAACTTGCGTCTTAATAGACCGCCGGGGTCATCAGGAATTCTTTTTAGCCATTGCTCGGTGGCTTTTTCTTGTTCGGTAATAGAAGCTTCGACCGGGTTAATCTCGATTTCGGCAGGTTTGTCTTCTGAGTCCGAATTGTCCTGTTCTTTATTTTCTACATTTTGCTTATCCTGCTGCTCTTTATCCTTTTGTTCATCATGCAGACTATCTTGGTATTCCTGTTTATCTTTTTCTTGTTGTTTGGCTTCGGCTTCAGCATCACGTTGTTTTAATTCTTCTTTGTCCTTTTTATCCTGTTCAGAATCTGTTGGTTTTGAATCTTGTTGCTGCTTATCTTCACTTTCTGGATTGCTGTCCTCAGAGTCCTGATCAGATTGTTGTTCGGATTTTTGCTCTGATTGTTCCTGCTTGTCTCCGTCTTGTTCTTCACTGTCTTGTTCGGCTTCGCCTTTATCAGACTCGTCTTTAGACTTGTCCTTATCTTGCTCTTGTTGCTGTAATGCTTTGCTCACCTGTTCATGATTGAATAAAGTATCTTCATCACTCTCATTAATCTCCAATGCTTCATCATATGCTTTGATGGCCTCTTTAAATTTGCCAAGCTGGGCCAATGCATTGCCTTTGTTGTATAGTGCATCGCTGCTACTGGCGTCTTTAAGGATTTCAACAACTGCTTCATAATCACCATTTCGGTATAAAGCACTGGCTTTCCAATCATTGTTGGTGAAATGTTTGGCAGCATTTTCATTGTTACCGGCGTTAAATTCTCGCATGGCTTTCTGATCAGGGCTTGACCATAGATGTTTACTATCGATGTCAATATTGATGTCGAATGGTGCAGCATATGCCGGTTGTGCGACCGGTAATAAAAAGAATATGGTAAATGGCAGTAGTGCGGCAATCCATCCTTTTCGCGCCCATAGAGCTGCCAGTAATAATAAAGGAAGCAGTAACCAGTAACCTTCTTCTTGCCAGATGTCTGCATTGAGATCCTGGTTGTTATTTTGATTGTTGCTTTGGTTGTTCGTGTGCGCTGATTCCGTTTCAATCTTAGAAGACTGAAATAAATTGCTTAGCTTGTTTACATCACTATCGTCTGCTTGTAGCGATGCGTATAGACCGCCACCTTTTAATGCATAACGTTGTAATTTTCCGGGCTGAAGTTTTGGTATGACGATAGCGCCATGGCTATTTTGTAAAAAACCTCCGCCCAGAGTTTCATCCAGAGGAATAGGAGCACCATCGACTGTTCCTATGCCAAAGATAGATAAACGATACCCTTGAGAGGAAGTTTTATTAATGGCATCTTCATCGCCTTGTCGGATATCATCAGTTATGACGAGTATATCGCCATTGATTATTCCTGCCTGATTGAATAAAGAAGCCGTTTTTGCTAACGCGACCGATAGATTGCTGCCTTGTGCCGGCATCATGTCTGTAGCAAGTGATGGTACAAGATTGGCGATTGTAGAGTTATCATCCGTTAGTGGTGTAACTACAAAGGCATCGGCAGCATAAACAATCAATGCTGTTTGGCCAGTTTTTCTTGCCTGTAATAAATCAAGTAGTTTTAGCTTTGCACGTGATAGCCGTGATGGTTTTATATCAGCGGCGTTCATCGATTGTGAAAGGTCGAATAACACAATGAGGGATGACTGTTCTCGATATACTGGCTGCGGTAATTTTTTGTAGACCGGGCCGGCGAGTGAAGTGATGCACAAGCTGGCGGCAATGAAAATTAATAGTAATGGATAGCGACGTTTCTTATTGTTTGTTTTGTCTAAAACAAATGGCATCAGCTGTTCATCGATTACGCTGTGCCAATTTCTATCGTTTGAGGTGGTTTTAAAAGACAGCCATAAAAAAAGTATCAAAGGAATAAATGCATAAAACCAGTCGGCACGAATAAAATGTAACTTATCAAGGATAAGAGGTGCTTCATTTATCATCAGAGTGAGCGTTTCATTCATGAGGTTGGTTTCTCCTCGGAACGTTTCTGATTACGTGGCTGACTACGCGTCTGACTAAGCGTCTGACTGCGTTTTAGCGATGTTGAGAAAAAATTCGGTGCATACAATAGTAAAGCCAGCAATGCAGCTGCCAGTAAGCTGGCGGCAAGAGGGAGATGAAATAAAGCTTTAATCGGGCGATAGCTTCTTACATCTTTTTCTACCGGTTCAAGTTTATCGAGAACTTCGTATATTTCGACGAGATCGCTGGTGTTGTAAGCACGAAAATATTGTCCGCCAGTTGTTTTCGCGATAGCACGAAGTGTGTGTTCGTCCAGTTCGCGCGAACCTTTATTGCCTATACCGATGGTATGAATTTTCAAGCCTTTGATGGCTGCCAGTTCTGCCGCTTTTTTCGGTGATATCTCGCCACGGTTGCTGACCCCGTCAGTCAGCAGAATTAATACACGATCGTCACTGACGTTTTTCTTTATGTTGTTTTCTGTCTGAGTATTGTCAAAACGCTTAACTGCAAGCCCGATAGCATCACCGATTGCTGTTGCCTGTCCGGCTAGCCCTGTTACCGCTTCCTGCAACAATATATTGACGGTCGTGCGGTCGAATGTAAGCGGAGATTGTACATAGGCCTGATCACCAAACAGTATTAAACCGATACGGTCACCAACGCGTTTTTCTATGAATTCACTAGCGACAGCTTTTGTAGCGGTGATTCTACTAATTGAGTGCAGATTATGGCGGATTGGCAGATCCATACTTTTTGAGATATCGATTGCCATCATCAGGTCGCGGCCACTGACAGGAAGTTCGATAGCGTCACCGGTCCACTGCGGTCTTGCAGCAGCGATGACTAAAAATAACCAGGCCAGAAAATACAGTAGCAGAGGCCAGGAGGATTTTTTTCCGGTATAAGAAAGGTTGTCATCTAACTGGTATTCAGAAAGATCAGGCACGCGTAGTGCAGTATCATTGCTGGCTTTTGCTCTGGGTAGCAACAGACGTAATATAAACGGCAGGGGTAGTGCGGCGAAAGCCCATGGCCAGATAAATGACATCATGATTGCGCTGCCTGCGAGGGTGAAACCCTGGCTGTTTTTTTGTGAGAGGAACCTAGCCATGCCTCGCACAGTTGAAGCAATGCCTGATCGTTATAATCTAATGCTGAATCATCTGGCAGGTACGGCGCGTCTAATAAAATATGGCCGATAGAATCCTGAAATTTTATTTCAGTTTTGTTGCTTGTGAAAGTGGCGTCTAGATATCTCAGCCAATTTTCACCGATCAAACCTGCTATGTTGTCTTCGGGGTAATAAGAAATACATGCACGACGTAGCAGGGTAGATAATGATTTCGCCAGCTGTGATTTGTTTTGGTTTATTTCAAACTGTTGTTTAATGGTCTCTAACTCAGATGCAATGTCTCGGTTTAACTGACGATTCTGATAAATTTTTCTGACAATATATAAAATTAAAAAAACAGAAGTAATACTTGCAAGCAGTATCCACCAACCCGGCGCCAGTGGCCACCAGAAAATGGCTTCTGGAAGGTGTATGTCTCGTAAGTTTAATGTTTGCTCGTTCATTGTTTTTGTTGTGGTGACTATGAAATACAGTTATTTGTATATTTTGTATCTATAGCTTGTATCTATAAGTGAGCAGCAGGCTGGACTTTATGTCTCTTTCTTCGCTGCATGCCTAAGCCACTGGTCAATTTTTCAAGTGTATTGTCGCTGGTCGATATCGGCACTAGATGAATACGGTTCTGCTTGCAAAATTTTTCAAGCTGGGCATTGTCAGTGGCGTATCGTTGTTGATATTCCTCTCTGGTTGTTTTGTTTGAGGTTCGTATCTGTAGTTCATTAATACCATCAGTAAGCTTGTAACTGCCGGATAATGGTAAGTCGGTTTCTATCGGGTCGGTTATTTTTATTAATACGATGTCGTTATGCCTGGCTACATTGGCCAGGTGTGAAAAAGCTTTCTCATCCATGTTACGGAAGTCGCTGATCATAAATATCAGGCTGCCTGGATGTGTCACTTTATGTAATCTTGCAATGGCTGTTGCCATGTTGCGTTTCGATTTATTATTTTCTGTAGAGCTCCAGCCCTTGTGCCAGGATTTATGTTTGGCAGTTCGACCAATAAAGTCTAAAACGGCTGTTTTTCCACGACGCGGTTTTATCTCGTGATGTTCATCAGAAGAAAAGATTAAACCACCAATACGGTCATTATTATTAGCTGCGCTCCATGCGATTAATGCAGCTATTTCAGCAGCGATTACCGATTTGAATTTATTGCGTGTTGCAAACATCATCGATGTATTGAGATCCAGGCAGAGTAACACTGGTCTTTCACGTTCTTCCCTAAACACCTTTGTGTGTGCAGTGCCGGTGCGTGCCGTAACGCGCCAATCCATGTTTCGGATATCATCACCTGCCTGATAAATACGTGATTCATCGAACTCCATGCCGCGACCTTTAAAAGAAGACAGGTAAGCGCCGCCTTGTTTGGCATGGATAATGCTTTTATTCAGTGATATTTGATTGGCCTGTAGGCGAAGCTTTATTAACGACTGCGGGCTAATCCAGGTAATACCTTCAGAATGGTTACTATCGCTATTCATTTGATAACACTTTACTTTAAGGAACGGCTACTCGAGAGATGAGCTCTTGAATAAAGCTGTCAGGTGTTACGCCGTCAGCTTCAGCTTCATAACTTAAAATCACGCGGTGACGTAATACATCGAAGGCGATGGCCTGGATGTCATCCGGGCTAACAAAATCTCGCTGGTCTAACCAGGCGTGTGCACGTGCGCAGCGATCCAGAGCAATGGTTGCACGAGGACTGGCGCCATACAAAATCCAGTTAGTCAGATCATCGCCGTAAGGTGCCGGATTTCGTGTTGCTAGCACCAGCTGTAATAGATATTCTTCCAGATTTTCAGCCATGTGTACATCCAGTACTTCATCGCGCGCAGCAATAATGCTCTGCTGAGAGATCTTTTCGACGGTAACATTTTCTTGTGAGCTGTGTCTTGCTTCAGCTCGAGCTAAATGAAGAATTTCTTTTTCTACGGAAGCATCGGGGTAGCTAATACTTACATGCATCAAAAAACGATCTAGCTGTGCTTCTGGTAGCGGGTAAGTACCTTCCTGCTCGATCGGGTTTTGTGTTGCCATTACCATGAATACTTCAGGCAGCGGGTAGGTTGTTTTACCAACAGTGATCTGACGTTCAGCCATGGCTTCTAACAGAGCTGATTGTACTTTAGCCGGTGCGCGATTAATTTCGTCAGCCAGTACCAGATTATGGAATAAGGGGCCGCGTTGAAACACGAATGATCCATCCTGAGGTCGGTAGACTTCAGTACCTGTTAGATCGGCCGGTAGTAAATCAGGTGTGAATTGAATGCGATGGAAGTTACTTTCAATGCCGTCACTGAGCACATTGATGGCTTTGGTTTTTGCCAGACCGGGTGCGCCTTCGACCAGTAAATGACCATCGGCTAATAGAGTGATTAACAGGCGATCGACAAGCTTTTCCTGACCGATGATGTGATTTTGTACGTGTTGTTTGAGATTGAGTATGGCTTGCAGGTTCGACATAATTTTTAATGGGCTTTTTTATAGTGCCGTTTTATAGTGTAGTTTTATAGGTAACAGTGTAGAGACTTTTTCGGGCAGTAATAGTTCACTCCCATTTGGGAGGGTATCTTATCGAATTTTGTGGTGTAACATGCAATTGAATTTTCAACATCAGGTGCTTTTTTCCAGATACGATTTTTTATAAATGTTGTTTATCAGCGTAGTTTATCAACGTTGTTCATCAGTATTATTTATAAACGCTGTCTGGCACAAAGATAATCGGGAAGTTGGTGAGTCACTGAGATATATCGGTGACCAATCCAACGCTGCCCCCGCAACGGTGATTGGTGAGGTTTGTTTAACCACTGTGATGACTTCAGGTCTTCATGGGAAGGAAATGAACCGGGTATCAGCTAGCTGATATACACCATAAGCCCGGAGACCGGCCTGATGTTATTCATTAATACAGTCGCGGCGGGCGGCATGGTATAGCGTATTACGTCGTATTTACCCATCGTTGCGCTTTCCTTGTTGCCTCCATAATTATTTGGAGGTTCTCATGAACAAATCATTTTCTCTAGGTCTTTACCCAGTAAAGGCCACAATTTCGGCAGCTATAACAGCGGCCTTATCAACAAGTTTATCTTTATCTGTCTATGCTGAAACTGAGGTAGTCGATTCTGGCATAAAAGCCTCAGAAATCCCTGCTGTGGTGGTAAGCGGTGCGCGTACGGAGCAGAGCACATTAACAACACCAGCAAGCATAACGGTTATCACACGAAAGCAGATTGATGCCAGTGGCGCTAACCATATTGTTGAAGTCTTGCGTGGTCAGGGTGGCATTCAGATTCGAGATTTTTATGGTGATGGCAGCCGTGCGACTGTGGATATGCGTGGTTTTGGTGATGCGGCAAGCTCAAATACATTGATACTGATCGATGGCCGACGCCTGAATAATCCAGATATCGGCTCTCCTGATCTGAATAGTATTGCGCTTGATGATGTAGAGCGCATAGAAATCGTACAGGGTAGTGCTGGCGTTTTGTTTGGCGATCAGGCGGTTGGCGGTGTGATTAATGTTATCACCCGTAAAGCAGGTGCTTTGCTACATTCATTAAAGCTGTCGGCTGGCAGCTTTAACACGGTTAACCTGCATGCGATGACTTCACAAGCACTGAAAAATGGCATTAATTATCGTGTATCACTGGACGTTCGTGAGTCAGACAATTACCGTGATAATAATGAATCATCGTACTTAAATGGCTTCGGCAAGCTGGGTTATGACTACAGCAGTGGTTCGATATTTGCTGAATTGCAATATATAGATAGTGACTTGAACACACCGGGTGCTTTATTTGCTGATGAACTAGCGGCAGATCGCAGGCAGGTAAATGCGAGCTTTGCAACCGACTATTCGAATGCTGAAACAACGGTAGCTCGCGTCGGTCTGGTGCAAGAACTGAGTAATAACTGGTCATTTGAAGGCGAAATTACTAATCGAGAAACAGATGGTGACTTTAGAATTAGTTTTGCAGGTTCGCCACCCTCTACAGATAACTTCACACAAGATCGAAAAACACAGGAATTTACACCACGTTTTATCGGTTTTATTCCGGCATTGAATAATACGATGCTAACTATCGGTGCTGATGTCATTGAAAGTGACTATGAATTAAGCACTGTATTTGGTGACCAGTTTAATGAGCAATCACAACAGTCATTCTATGCGCAGGCTGTTATACCGGCAACTAAGAAGCTGGATGTAACACTTGGTGTTAGGCATGCCAGTGTGGAAAATGAGTTGCGTGATGCAGGGTTTTTTGCACTTTATCCAACAGGTGTGCAGATAGATGACGATGTTACTGTCGGTACGATTGGGTTAGCTATTAAAGCAAATGATAACTGGCGTATTTTATTACGTGCAGATGAAAATTATCGCTTTGCAAAAGTAGATGAATATTTACAGCCTGCGTTTACACCAGCATTTGCTCCGATAGAGCTTAAAACACAGGAAGGTTTGTCTTTAGAGGCCGGTGCGGAATGGATACAGGGTGGTAATTCCGCAAAGTTTATTGTGTATCAATTGGATCTTGAAAATGAAATTACATTTGATCCTACAATTTTTGCCAACATCAATCTGGGTGATACCGAGCGTAAAGGCTTAATAGCAAGTGGTTACTGGCAAACAACACAACGCTTAGGATTCTCACTTAGTTATACCTTCACTGATGCTGAAGTCACCAGCGGTGTTTCCGCAGGAAAAGATATTCCATTGGTTGCAGAGCATTCTGCTTTACTGAGTACGGATTATCTTATCTCAGATAAATGGCAGGTCTATGGTGAAGTGTTTGCTATCAGTGATCGGGTGTTCTCAGGTGATTTTGATAACTCACTGAGCAAGCTGCCAGGTTACGCATTGGTTAATTTCAAAGCTGAATATAACTACAATGACTTCACTTTTAGTGGCAGAGTGAATAATGTCTTTAATAAAGAGTATTCAGATATCGGGCAACTAGGCTTTGATCCAAACGCTTTCTTTGCGCCGAGTGAAGCTTATTATCCATCACCGGAAATCAACTTTTTGCTGACAGCAGCATGGAATTTCAGATAGTCTAGTACTATGGACGCCAGAGCAAAGCCAATCATTGCTACGACCACGCTATCATTCCTGATGCATGGTGTGGCATTTGCTGGTTTGCTACTGGCATACGATCAGTTCACCACTCAGGATGAGGGCGTTGGTCGTGGTGTTGAAATTCATCTGATTAGTTCGGTTCGAGTGTCTAATCAATTAGAGACTGATCAATTAGAGACTAATCAATTAGAGACTGACCAGTTGGAAGTTGGTAAGGTGATCAAAGAAAAAGCATCTCAATCAGCGACAGAAGAAACCACAACAGAATCAACGGCGCTATCGATACAGGAAAAATATGCTGAGGATATGCTGACGTCTCTTATTGCGCCGCAAGTCGTTGCAGAGCCGACTGAAGTTGAACAGGAAGTTTTGTCTCAACAGGCTCTGGAACAGCAGTCTGTTTTGCTAGAAGCAGGGTTAAGCGAAAGTGTTGAGCATGTCGCGCAATCAACGAATGCATCCCAGCAGCAGCACACAATCCTTGAACTGTTGCATCGCCGTATCAGTGACAATAAGCAATACCCTTATCTGGCTCGGCGCCAACGACGTGAAGGTGTTGCTACTGTCGCTTTTGAATTACACCCGGATGGGAAAATTGAAAATACACGTCTGGTTACTTCAAGTCATGCATCGGCATTAGATCGTGCTGCACTGACAGCGGTAAAACATATCGAACCGTTTACTGTCGCCCATGAATATCTGGAGCAAGCAGAAACATTTCAAGTCGATATCGAGTTTGAGCTTCTCTAAAAGGCTGATTTAATGGGAAATCGTCTATCAAAAATCTACACAAGGACAGGTGATGCGGGTGATACCGGCATGGCGGATGGTTCTCGGCTAGCAAAAGATGATCTACTGGTTCATGCAATCGGTGAAGTTGATGAACTGAATAGTCAACTTGCTGTAATAGTCTGTCATGCGCCTGATGATTTTATTAATGCGATTCAAAACATTCAAAATGATTTGTTCAATGTCGGCGCAGAACTAACGATGAATAATCCGATGAGTGAGCCGATGATCGAGCCGATAATCAAACAGGAAAATGTTGATGGACTAGAGAAGTCGCTCGATATATTAAATGAATCATTAACACCGCTGAAAGAATTTATTCTTCCCGGTGGTGGCTTAGCTGCTTCGCACTGTCATGTCGCCCGTTCTATCTGTCGTCGTGCTGAGCGTTGCCTGGTTAGTCTGAATAACAAGAACAAACTAAACAGTCATCTGATGGCTTATATTAATCGTCTGTCTGATTATCTGTTTGTATTAGCGAGAGCCATAAGTAAAGCTGAAGGAAAAGAGGAAACTTACTGGCGGTCTGCAAGACTTGGGAAATAATAGACACATGATAAGAATCGGCATAGATCTTGGTGGTACAAAAATCGAAGGTATTGCCCTTTCTGATAATGATGTGGCTGATAATACTACGGCTGATAACGATGTTGCTGATAACGGCAATGATGTCACCGGTGAAGAGATATATCGCCATCGAATTGATACGCCTCAAGATGATTATCAGGCCACCTTGCAGAGCATTGTTGATTTAGTTAGAAAAATTGAAAAAAACAGTGGCGTAATTGAAGGTGATAATACGGACAGTGGTGAAACCAGCAGTATTGGCATATGCACCCCTGGCTCGCTATCACCTGCAACAGGCTTGATGCGAAATTCAAATTCTGTGTGTATGAACGGAAAGCCTGTTCTTGATGACCTGCAAAATTTATTGCATAAAAAAATTCGTATTGCTAACGATGCAAACTGTTTTGCTTTGTCAGAAGCTACCGATGGTTCGGCGAGTAATGCATCAGTCGTTTTTGGTGTCATCATCGGCACGGGTACGGGTGCCGGTATTGTTGTCGATAACAAGATATTGGTCGGACCAAACGCGATAGCGGGAGAGTGGGGACACAACCCTTTGCCGTGGCCGCAGGATTCTGAGTTGCCCGGTCCTGAGTGCTATTGTGGAAAAAATGGTTGTATCGAAACATGGTTGTCCGGACCTGCCATAAAGCGTGATCATGAAATTTATAATAATGAATATATTGATGCGCAAACACTGGATAACAAAGCACGTTTTGGTGATTTTGATGCTATTGAAACATTTCAACGCTACGAAGACCGTATGGCAAGAAGCCTGGCGCATGTAATAAATATTCTAGACCCAGACGTTATTGTCCTGGGCGGTGGTATGGGTAATGTAAAAAGGTTATACGAAAATGTTCCCAAGATTTGGGGACGTTACATATTCTCTGATGTATTAAATACCCGGCTGGTTGCACCAAAACACGGTGATTCTTCGGGTGTAAGAGGTGCGGCGTGGCTTTGGCGATAGCGAGAGCTGTCAGTGCAAAGTCATTCCTTGTTAGCTAAAATCTAAGTCACAGCAATAATCTTCAGTACATACATATATATGTGAGACAATACGTATTCTTCGTATTGGGCAGATAATGCCGTTAATAATCCAGACTAATGAATCAGACTATTCCCACCCCTTTAAACACACTTGTAATAAATTCAGCAACAGGTGATTTTACTTTAAATCGCTATCCTCGAAGAAAAAACGAGAAATTGCGTGCATGGGATGCTTCTGATGAATATATCCTGCAGCACCTGGCAGAAGAAAATTTACTTAAGGATGGGCTGTCACTGTTTATTGTAAATGATGGCTTTGGTGGATTATCGATTCCATTACACCAGTATCAACCTGTCGTAACAACAGATTCTTTTCTCGCGATGCAGGGTATTGCTGAGAATCTTGCGATTAATGATATTGATGAAACCGCGGTGACGGTCGTCGATAGCTTACAGGCGCCAGTGGAGGTGCTTAAGGCAGCCGCAGATATCGTATTAATTAAAATACCTAAAAGTTTAGCCATGCTGGAAGATCAGCTGCACCGTATCAGACCAGCTTGTAATGCTTCAACAATAATCATCGCTGCTGGAATGACAAAAAACATTCATATGTCGACCATGGCGTTATTCGAGAAAATTCTTGGCGCAACTAAAACGTCATTGGCACGTAAAAAGTCACGCCTAATATTTTGTGAGTTTGATGAAAATTTATCCGTCCCGGAAAATCCTTATCCAGATAAATACATACTTGATTTTAAGTTGGACGATGAGCCAATAGAGATTATCAATCATGCGGGTGTCTTCTCAAGAGAGAAACTGGATATTGGAACGCGACTTTTTCTGGAGAACTTACCTGCTGCTGAACAATATAAAACGATTATCGATTTAGGTTGTGGTAACGGTGTAGTCGGTTTGCTTGCCGCCATTAAAAACCCGGATGCAGATCTGATTTTTACTGACCAGTCCTATATGGCGGTTGAATCGGCAATAAGTAACTTTGTTGCAGTTTTTGGCGAAAGCCGTGGCGCTGAATTTCTGCAGACGGATTGTCTGCAAGGTGTTGAACAGGAAAGTGCATCATTAATATTATGTAACCCGCCATTCCATCAGGATAACGCGATTAACGATGATATAGCATGGCAGATGTTTACCGAGTCAAAAACTGCACTAGAGACTAACGGTGAGTTGTGGGTTATCGGTAACCGCCACCTTGGCTATCACGCAAAATTAAAGCACCTGTTTGGTGATTGTGAAGTTGTTGCCAGTAATAATAAGTTCACCCTGCTAAAGGCCACCAAAAATCCAGTAAATCAGGCTGCCAGGCAAGTGCCAACACAAACGGATTAATAGTAGGTGAGCCATTCCCGGGAAGGTTTGCTAGCCGTTCACGCAGCAGTATTAATCTTCGGTTTTACTGCTCTATTTTCCAAGCTGCTTTCTCTGCCAGCATTGGATATCACGTTTTACCGTAGTATCGTTGCATTCATTGTTATCGCCATTTATGTGGCTTACAGAAAACAATCTTTCCAGTTAGCAAACACAAAAGATTATTTAATGGCGGCTCTGTTGGGGACATTGCTGGCGATACACTGGGTAACATATTTTCACGCTATGCAGGTTTCATCAGTAGCGGTCGGTGTGATTGCTTTATATACCTATCCGGTAATCACGGTTTTCCTCGAGCCATTATTTCACGGTGAAAAACCACACATTGCAGATATAGTCAGCTCGTTCGCTGTACTGTTTGGTATCTATCTGATTGTTCCTGATTTTTCATTTGATAACAGTATTGCGCTTGGTGTCGCATATGGTGTGTTTTCAGCCCTGATGATGTCGCTGCGTAACATAATGCAGAGGCGATATTTCTCAGCTTATTCGGCAGGTCAGGCATTGCTGTATCAATCCGCTATGGTTGCATTGGTGCTGTTTGCTTTTATGGATATCGATCAGATGTTTGATATAAACAGTGTCGATAATAAGCAGTGGGCTCTGTTGGTGCTTCTCGGTATTGTATTCACTGCTTTGCCACACACACTCTTTGCACATGGCCTAATACATCTTAAAGCAAAAACAGCCAGTTTGATTGCCTGTGTTCAGGTGGTTTATGCGGCTATATTTGCAGCGCTTATTCTGGGTGAATTAATATCTTTAAATGTAATTATTGGTGGTCTCATTGTTGTCTCAGCTGCAATGTTTGAGTCATTGCCAAAAAAGAAAGCAGCTGAAAAGAAAGTTTAGTTATCTGCTAGAATTTAATAAAAATATAAGGAGTTGAATATGAAACTATCAATTGTTCAAATCGTTTTTAGTCGAGTAATTTTTATTTCGTTTATTGCTTTTGTTAACACAACATCAGTAATGGCTGATCCTTATGTTGGTGTTGCGGTAGGCACAGCGTCATACGATGTAGATTTAGGTGCTAACGGTAGTTTTGAAGAAGATGGTACCGCTACTAAAATTTATGCTGGTTATAACTTTAATAAATATTATGCCGCTGAAGTAACTATCTATAATTTTTCAGAGGCCAGCGTAGGTGCTGTTGAAAATCCTATTAGTCCAGGGAGTCCTATTAGCGCAGAAGCCAGTATGAAAGGTTTTGGTGCTTATGCAGTAGGCATGTATCCTGTTAGTAAGGAAGTCAATCTATCGGCAAAGCTGGGTGTTTTGAGTTGGGATGCAGATGTGCGAATCAACACGACAAACGCAGAAAATGACGGCACCGATGTTGCTTATGGCTTAGGTATCTCTTATGCCTTTACTAAAGAGCTTTTGGCTACAGCCGAGTGGGAAGCATTTGATTCTGATAATCCTGAACTCTCGATGCTGTCTATTGGTTTTAAGGTAATAATTAACTAAATATTTTGTTGTAGCTACTTAAGCTGGCAGCTGGGCATAGAGATATCATAAGAATCTGAACTGTTTAGTTTTGACTGGCTATAACAACCTGATTGATAGGTCTTCTTTTTTAGCTGCAAGAAATCCGGGCAGCGCCTATCATATAATTGGACATTTGTATGGGCACCTATGCTGCCATTTTCACTGTTACCTTTACCGCTTAAACTGCCATTCTCGTATCGGCAGTGATAACCGACGTTACCATTTAAATTAATATTGTCATACGCTGTTATCACGCCGCGATTATAGTGCACAACACTTAATTTTCGATAGTTATCATCATCTAAAAACCATTGATTCTGACAACCGCTGTAACTGACATCGATAGTGTGGCTGCGCGGGTAGATATAAAGAATAACGCCATGTGCCTGAGTTTCACCTGCATCATCTGGAGGTGATAATAAATTACAGTTAGTTTGATTTGTTATCGCACTAGATAGCAGAAGCTGCAGACTTAGTGTTGTTAAAACCAACACTTTACATTCCCCGTGTTATTTCGAAGCAGGCAATACTGGCCGCAGAAATAACATTCATCGATGAATTATTTCCTAACATACTTATGTGTGTTGTTAGGTTGGACAGTGATAGCAATTCTTCACTTATGCCAGAGTTCTCTGATCCTAAGATAAGATAGACTGGTGTTTTGTTACTTATCACTTTTTTTATCTTTTCGCTGAACTCAATCGAATCAATCGCAATACTCGATGAGGTTATTTCGAGTGAGATTATGTATGCATCTGATTGTTTGAGTGTAGTAAGCAGTTCGATAGCATTCTCATGCTGTTCAAAAGCAACATATTTTTCAGTTGAACGTGATGTCTTGTTTATCTTGTTATGAGGTGGTGCGGGCGTGTCACCGCATAGATATAGCTTTTCAATGGCCAGTGCATCGCACAGACGAAACAAGCTGCCGACATTCTGCGGGCTGTTTATATCGTTAGCGATTATATTGAGAGGATGCTCGATGTTGGATGCTTTGTGATCGCTATGGCTTAACTGAGTATTACTCACGGGTCGTCAATTAATTTAAAGCAGGAGCTTTAAGTGAAAAGCCAGCTTTCTAAATTATTTACCGGCTGTTTGTTTGCCAGCTGTTTTAAACCTTTTGCACAGCGGATGATAAGCCAGAAAAAAGTAAATACCAAAATCAGATAGCCAATTATAAATAAAGATAACGATGCGCCGATGACTATATATAAAAGGCCTATCCAGAAGGTGCGAATCTGAAAACGATAATGGCTTTGTAACCAGTGTTCATTATCTTCACCTGTAGCATCATTATTTACGTAAGCCATTACAGCACCAATGATGCCGGTGATGCCGATAATAGTGCTGATAATAAAAAGTATATAGATAACTTTTGCTACAGCTGTGCTTGTTTCTGATCCGTTATGGTCTGAGCGGCTATGGTCTGAACGGTTATTCTCTGATACGTCATTCATGGTAGTGAATACTCTTTTATGCTGTTTGTAATGGGGCACTCAAATTTTAGATAATTTGACTGTAGTTGTAAATTCTCTATCGAATTGCCTGAGCCATATAAGCGATCACCAACGATAGGGAAACCGATGCTGGATAAATGCTTACGAATCTGATGTTTTCGACCAGTCTCGATTTCGATGGTTATTAATGCTTGGTTTTCACTTTGTTCGACGGTAAGAATTTTGGAGGCTGCAGGTTTATCATCGATATCCGTTGCTATTAGGTAGGGTAGTGAAAGTTGAGTCACCACGCCTTCAACAGTGGCTTTGTATTGTTTCTGTATCTTTCGATCTTTAAACAAGTTAGAAAATTTAGCAGCCATTTTTTTAGTATGTGTGAGAATCATCAGGCCGTTTGCCGCCCGGTCGAGCCTATGTACTGGAAAAGCAGGACGCTGTGGTTTCATGTGTTCTTCTGCCCAGCGATAGATAGTGCAGTGGTCGCCCCATTTGCTGCCCTGAGAATACATGCCATAAGGCTTGTTCCAGATACTGTACTCTTTTTCATCTGCGATCAGGCTCGCAACCTCTGGTTTGGACTTCTGTATTATTTCGTCGTAGTAAATGTGTAGGCAATCGCCAGGCAGCAAGACTTTCTTTGCCCGCCTGATGCGTGTTATACCGTGAACAGATTCAAGCCACACGGCACCATTTTTCATGGTGCTTTTTAGCTGTTGTTTGCTCAAGGGAGAATCTACAGCGAGATGATCTAACGCAGTGATGTTAGGTTCAGAGATGGTAATGTGCTTTTCGAAGTGACGGTTCACTGTGATGCTTCAATGTGATTTTTCAATGGCTTGTCGATGTTTTGATTCTATCATGCTTGTATTTAATGATAGATTCTAATATTAGAGTTTAATATTAGAGCCTAATACTCGTTTCTAAATTAGGCTCTAATGCTAGAGACTAACACTAGATTCCAATACTAAATTCCAGTGCCTGATACTATTAGTGAATGAGTCGTATATTCTCGTTTGCTTATATTCTAATAAAGCGCTAAAATAGGCAGTTCGTCTGATTAATAGCTCAAATTCTCGGTAATCAAGACCCTGCGGGTGTCTTGAATAGAGTGGCAGGGCTAATCGGTTAGCTTATGTAAGGATATACATAGGTTTGATAACCACGACGATTGGCCCCACTTAAAACCAGGTACAAACATGAGCACAGACACGAGCAGTGACGTTCAGGTCACGTTTAGTGATTTAGCGTTAGATAAATCACTTCTAAAAATCTTAGATGAAATAGGTTATGAATCTCCTTCACCTATTCAAGAAAAAACAATTCCGCTGCTACTAGAAGGCAGAGACATCATCGGCCAGGCGCAGACTGGCACCGGTAAAACAGCAGCGTTCGCATTGCCATTAATCTCCAACATCGATATAAAGCAGAAAGATCCATCTTTATTGGTATTGGCACCAACACGCGAACTGGCAATTCAAGTTGCAGAAGCGTTCCAAAAGTACGCAACTTACATGAAAGGTTTCCATGTCCTGCCGGTCTATGGTGGTTCTGAATACAGTGGACAGATACGTTCTTTAAAACGTGGTGTGCATGTTGTTGTAGGAACGCCAGGTCGAGTGATGGATCATATCCGCAAGGGTACATTAAAGCTGGGCAACTTAACGGCGCTAGTGCTTGATGAAGCAGATGAAATGTTACGCATGGGTTTTATCGATGATGTCGAGTGGATACTTGAGCAAGCGCCAGATGAAAGACAGATAGCATTATTTTCGGCAACTATGCCACAGCAGATCCGTCGCATTGCGACAAAATACTTAAATGATCCTGAACAGGTCACGATTAAGACAAAGACCACAACGGTTAATACCATCCGTCAGCGTTTCTGGCCGGTTAGCGGCGTACACAAACTGGATGCTTTGACCCGTATCCTTGAAGCAGAAGATTTCGATGGCATGATTATTTTCGTGCGTACTAAAAATTCGACAGAAGAGCTTGCTGAAAAGCTCAAAGCTCGTGGTTATAGTGCAGCACCTCTAAATGGCGATATCGCGCAGAATAAGCGTGAGCGCACCGTTAATGACCTCAAAAGAGGCAATGTTGATATTGTGGTTGCTACCGATGTTGCTGCCCGTGGTCTTGATGTTGAGCGCATCTCGCATGTAGTGAACTATGATGTGCCGCACGACACAGAATCATACGTGCATCGTATCGGTCGTACAGGCCGGGCAGGACGACAGGGTGATGCTATCTTGTTCGTTGCGCCGCGTGAAAAACGTATGCTCAGCGCTATTGAAAGAGCTACCCGGCAGAAAATCGACATGATGGAGCTGCCGTCCACCGAAGTGATTAACGATAAACGTATCGATAAGTTTAAGGATCGCATCACTGATACTTTATCAAAAGATGCTAATCCAATTTTTACCCAACTCATCGAGCAATACCAGCAAGAGCATAATATTCCTGCGGTAGAGATTGCTGCAGCCCTCGCACAATTGTTGCAGGGTGGTAATGAATTTCTGTTAACCAACAAACCCAAACGTAAGCAGAAGAGTCGTGAAGATTGGGATCAAGATGGCGGCAGTCGTGGTCGAGATCGTGATAGAGGCAGGGGTAGAGAAGATAGACCTCGCCGTGAGCGATCAGAACGTAGTGAACGTCCACCAAGAAAAGAGCGTCAAAAAGACACTGAACTCGATGAAGGTATGAGTCGTTACCGTATCGAAGTTGGGCACGACCATCAGGTTAAACCCGGTAATATTGTCGGTGCCATTGCAAATGAAGCAGACATAGAGAGTCGTTACATAGGTCGTATCAGTATTTACGATGACCATAGTACCGTTGATCTGCCTGAAGGCATGCCTAAAGAACTGCTCTACACCTTGAAAAAAGTATGGGTGTCAGGTCAGCAGTTAAAAATTTCTCTTGATGGACAAGATAATAAATCTCAAACCCCTGGTGATTCTAGTAAACATTCATCGGATAAGAAAAAAACCGGAAAGCGTCATCCTGTAATGCCTAGTGATGGTGGACGTGGTAATGATGACAATCGTGGTAAGTTGAGTCTGAAGAAACGTGCACGCAGAAGATAATCTAAACGATTAGTCAGAATATTAGCGGCCTTAATTATTAAGGCAAACAAAAAAGCCCTCTGATGAGGGCTTTTTTGTTTAATGCAGTGTCCCGTCCTGAAATAAGTTGACACAAAGAGGGTAGAGGGATTGTTTGTTAACCGCTTTATTAAATCGATTATTTTATAATCCCTCCGTCACTTTTAATTTAAAGTCACGCACGAGTAATTTATTAAAAGCCATATTAAAGCCCTGCACCAATAGTTGCGATTAACACCCCGGCAACAAAGAGTAATGCTGAATACTTGATCTTTCTTAAGTCTTTTGTGTTGATGTTTTTAGACAAAACACCAATTTGCCCATGCTTTAACATCATCTGTAACTGCACTATTGCCATTACTGCTAATGCGATAATGCACAGACCTATACCAGTTAAAAATATTATTTCATTTAATTGCATTTGTGTTTATAACACCTACATAACTTGCCGTAAATGCAGAGTGTAGCAAAGCGAAACGGCGTATTTACGGTCAATGTTGATGCGATTGTTATGCCATTTTTTTTAGTTTCTGACAGTCTTTAATAGAGTCAATATCTGTTTTTTCTAATTCTTGTGCTC
>JAUVDN010000053.1 GCA_030595325.1 Gammaproteobacteria bacterium
GGGAGCTGCTCCTAGTACGAGAGGACCGGAGTGGACGTACCCCTGGTGTTCCGGTTGTCACGCCAGTGGCATTGCCGGGTAGCTACGTACGGAACCGATAACCGCTGAAAGCATCTAAGCGGGAAGCGGGCCCAAAGATGAGTTCTCACTGGAACTTTAAGTTCCTTGAAGGTCCGTCGAAGACTACGACGTTGATAGGCAGGGTGTTGAAGCACAGTAATGTGTGAAGCTAACCTGTACTAATTGACCGTGAGGCTTGACCATATAACCCCAAGTGTTTTGTTTCAATGAAAACACAAAGGCGCTTATTTGGTAGTAACACTTGAATATACAAGTTTTACAAATATACTAATTAATTTGGCTTTCCAGTTTAGGCTTTAATGTCTTTTTTGAAGACGTTGAAACCGACCAGTTTGTCTGGCGGCAATAGCAAGTAGGAACCACCTGAATCCATCTCGAACTCAGAAGTGAAACTACTCAGCGCCGATGGTAGTGTGGGGTCTCCCCATGTGAGAGTAGGACACCGCCAGGCTTTGATACCGAAAAACCCGAACAGAAATGTTCGGGTTTTTTTTTGCCTACTATATACGAAGTGTCCTACAACAAAACAGGACATCGGTTTTTGCTCCTAGCTAAACCGACATGCACTACATCCATATAGCTAACCTTTATTTGCTCCTCGGCAATTGCTCCTGCATTGCTCTAATAAGTTACATCCATGTAACGATGCAAAAAAGGCATACATCACATCTATGTGATTAACTGCCAGACTTTAATACCGAAAAACCCGAACATAAATGTTCGGGTTTTTTCCAAAAACTTAAGCAAAGTGATTGGCTTGCCTCTGACTGAGATCGGTGTTTCTGTTAATATTCTGTCCCATGATTACTTACCCTGATATTGATCCTGTTGTACTCTCTTTAGGTCCATTGCAAGTCCATTGGTATGGTCTGATGTATCTGACCGGCTTTGTTGGTGCCTGGTTTTATGGTGTACAGCGCACAAAAATTTATACTAACTGGAGTCGTAAGCAAGTAGAAGATGTGATTTTCTACGGTGCTATGGGCGTAATAATTGGTGGCCGTCTCGGTTATACCTTGTTTTATAACTTTCCTGCGTTTTTAGATAATCCTATCTCACTGTTTTATATCCATCAGGGTGGAATGTCTTATCACGGTGGCATGTTAGGTGTGTTTACAGGTCTGTATTTATTCGGCCGTAAAAATGGCATGAGCTTTTTTCAGGTATCAGACTTTATCGCTCCCTGGGTACCTATCGGCTTAGGTGCTGGCAGGCTGGGTAATTTTATTAATATGGAACTGCCTGGTAGACCGGTTGAGACAATGATTCCCTGGGCCTTTGATTATGGTGATCATATTGCAAGGCATCCATCTTCTCTGTATCAATTCTTCACCGAAGGCGTTTTGTTCTTCCTGATAATGTGGTGGTACTCGCGTAAACCGAGGCCACTGATGGCAGTTTCTGCGGTATATATGTTCTGTTATGGCTGCTTTAGATTTTTTACCGAGTTTTTCAGAACACCCGATGCACATTTAGGGTTCATTGCGCTTGACTGGATGACCATGGGGCAGGTTTTATCGTTGCCAATGATAATGTTCGGCGTCATTGTTTTTTATATCGCGCAGAAAAGAAACGTTTAACTAATACTGAAAAGAAATAATTAAAATAAACGATTAAAACTGATGTGTAAAAGAATCACTTTAATGAGACAGTCATGAAACAGTATTTAGAGCTATGCCAACGAATTGTCGATGAAGGTGAATGGATTAGTAACGAGAGGACGGGCAAGAGATGTTTAACCGTTATCAATGCTGATCTGGAATATGATGTAGAAAACAATCAGTTTCCGATGATCACGACACGAAAAAGTTTCTGGAAAGCAGCGATTGCAGAACTACTTGGATATTTACGTGGTTACGATAGTGCCGCGCAGTTCCGCGAAATTGGCTGTAATACCTGGAATGCAAATGCCAATGATAATAAAGATTGGCTCAACAACCCGCACCGTAAAGGTGAGGATGATATGGGTCGTGTTTATGGTGTACAGGGCCGATCATGGATGCGCCCAGATGGCAGCACACTGGATCAGTTAAAGAAAATTGTTGATGATTTAAAACGAGGCGTCGATGATAGAGGTGAAATCATGACGTTTTACAACCCGGGTGAATTTGAGTTAGGTTGCTTGCGACCTTGTATGCATACACACCACTTTTCTTTACTTGGGGATAAGTTATATTTGAATAGTATTCAACGCAGTGCTGATTTGCCGTTGGGAATAAATTTTAACCAATGTCAGGTTTTTACGCTGTTAGCTCTAGTAGCACGTATAACAGGCTATAAACCCGGCAAGGCTTATCATAAAATTGTTAATGCACATATTTACGAGGATCAATTAGAGTTGATGCGTGATGTGCAGCTCAAGAGAGAACCATTTCCGTCACCTCAACTTCATATTAATCCGGATATAAAATCACTTGAAGATATCGAGACCTGGGTATCCACAGATGACTTTGAAGTTACTGATTACCAGCATCACGATCCAATTAAATATCCATTCTCTGTCTAAAATCTGCTTGTTAACATGCGCATAGCATTGAATATAACGCTAATTAAATCAGATATATAGGTTGTACAGAAGCTTTTTTGTGCAATTGAAATTAGTCTTGTTGTACGGCCTGCAATATGTGAGGTTTATTGACCCTTTTTTTATGTGTTTTAGTGAAGAGATATGATTATTTCAATAATTGCAGCAATGGATATCAACCGTTTGATTGGCAACAACAATCAGCTACCCTGGTATTTACCCGCAGATTTTGCGCATTTTAAAGCCGTGACTATGGGAAAGCCTATTATTATGGGGCGTAAAACCTATGAGTCTATCGGCAAGCCTCTGCCGGGTAGAGCTAATATCGTGCTTAGCAGAAATCCAGATGTAAGTTTTGAAGGTGTCGAATGTGTCAACAGTGTTGCTGATGCATTAGCGTTGGTGCCTGATGCTGAAGAGGTGATGGTTATTGGGGGCAGTACAATCTATGAGATGTTACTGCCACAAGTTAACCGCTTGTATTTTACCTACGTAGAGGCTGAATTTAATGGTGATGCCTGGTTTCCTGCATTTGATGAGCAGCAATGGCAGGAAACTGAGTCTGTGATAAGACAGTCAGACGAAAAAAATAAATATAATTGCCGCTTTGTTACTTTGGAAAGAAAATAATAAGTTTCTTGAACTTAATCTATATTGCCCGGTCACAGTATGTGCAATAGATTTATATAATGGATTTGTAGACTCCTGAAAAGCACCAGAAATGGTGCTTTTTTTATGTGCAGGATGTACGGTATTCCGCAAGGAGCCAAGGACGGCGGTGCGGTTATGCCCATGGACGGGAGGTATTCCGCAAGGAACCAAGGACGGCGGTGCGGTTATGTCTATGGATTAGCCGTATTCGGCAAAGAACCATGGATGGCGGTGTAATGCATACCCAGGCAATAGCAGTGTCCCCGCAAGAAATAGGCAAGGCCGTGCCCATGCAGATAATTATTCCTTAATTTTATTTCTTTCTTCAAGTTTTTTCTTGTATTGATCGGGTGGCTTTTGTGCGCCGGGGCAGTGTAAGTGAAAATATTCAAACGGTTCAACATCTATTCGCAAAGCAGTAAGCAGGCCGCCCCATAAACATCCTGAATCGATAGCGTAGGTATTATTTATGCTGGACTTGCCGGCATGGGGCAGTGTTGACCAGTGTCCGAAAATTATTCGGTCATTTTGCGTTTTACGATTTTCTATCTCATACCAGGGGAATAGGTGGCTGGCTTGGCTACCAGGTGAACCTTTTGCATTTAAAGAGGGTTTTCCCTGAGTATCGCAATAGCGTAAACGCGTCAGAATGTTGGTTATAAATCGATAACGCAGCCAGCCTGATAGTGAATCATCCCAGTGAAAGGGTTTGTCGCCGTACATGTGTTTATAAAAGTTGATGTGGTTTTTGCTCTGTAGAACAGTTTCAACTTCTTTTGCCAGTTCAAGTGTTTTATCGAGATCCCAGTGAGGGTGAATGCCAGCATGTAGCAGAGTTATATTTAGCTCTTTATCGTGATGAATCATTTTTTGATGACGTAACCAGTCAAATAATTCTTCGGCATCGTCTGCCTTTAGTAACGCATCAAAAGTATCTTTTCTGCCCGGTTTTTTGTGGTCATATGCTGTCGCTAAAAGGTGCAAGTCATGGTTGCCGAGAACAGTAATAGCATTACTTTCAAGGGCTTTGATGAAACGTAAAGTTTCAAGTGATTTAGGGCCACGATTAACTAGATCGCCGCAAAACCAGAGCTGGTCGCAATCACTATTGAAATTTATGTGCGTTAATAATGCTTTTAAATCATCAAAACATCCTTGCACGTCACCGATGGCATACGTTGCCATAGGTTGTTCCCCCGTATTATTTTTTAACTATTTTTCTTTAACTCTATCAGTCTGAACCAGCCTTTTGCAAGTGCAGGTTTGTCCTGTGTTATTTCTAGTTGTGGGCAGGTTTTTAAAACGGTTTCAAATACCACGTCAGTACGTGTGGCAATATGCATTAAAAACAGACTTAACAGTCTTCGTGCCAGTGCAAGCTGTCCAGGTTTAATAAATTTGTCAAAGATGTAGATATGGCCGCCCGGTTTTAAAACACGGCAAGCCTCCTTTAACGCTAGTTCAGGTTGTGGCACGACAGCAAGTATCAGGTGCATGACAACGGCGTCGAAAGTGTTATCGTCAAAAGGCAGAGCCTGGCTGTCCGCTAGCTGAAAATCAATTTCGACAGGTGAGTCTTGTGCGCGTTTGATGGCTCTATTTAACATCGCTGTTGTGATATCGGTACCCGTGTAGTGTGCGCCAACCGGTAGGTACGGGATATCAAGTCCGCTACCAATTCCGTTAACAAGTATTTTTTTGTTTTTTATGTCATGTAGGCGTGAAAGGCTGAGTTCACGGTAGGCATCGATTGGGCCGGAAACGAGAGTATCGTAAATTGGCGCTAATAGTGTATAGCTGTGCTTTAACGCCATAATTTTGAACAGTTAGAGTTTTATGAGAGGAAATGAATAAATGTTTTTAGTTAAGGGTATTTGGCACGGTTAGTTGAAATGTTGGTATAACGGCATCAAATTTTTCACCTGCATCGGTCAGCATTTGGTAACTACCATGCATGGTTCCAAAAGGCGTGTTCATGAATGTGCCAGAAGTATACTGAAATCCTTCGCCAGGATGCAGGTGCGGTTGTTCGCCGATAACGCCATCACCTTTGACTTCTTGTGTTAAGCCGTCACCATCCGTAATGACCCAGTGACGTGTTAACAGTTTGGCAGGGTTAGAGCCGCTGTTACGTATCGTAACCGTATACGAGAACACGTAGTGATCTTTTGTCGGATCAGACTGTTCAGCGATGTACGCGGGATTCACCTGTATATCTATCTTATTCATACTGTTCATTGTTGAGTAATGTAAACCGATATATAAACACGGCGTTTATTTATTGTACCACCGTCTGTTTGTCAGATTGGCTTAAATGACGAATGGGTTTGATCAATCACTTCAGTGACTTACGTGGTATTTCCCCTGTATTAACTTGTCGCTTTATATAACATAACAAAGTCTGCAACAGTAAGTTCTTCGGCTCTCTGGCTAGGTGATAAACCAGCTTGATTAATTTGTTCTACGGAACAATGATTTTTCAGGGTATTTTTTAAGGTTTTTCTACGCTGTGAAAAGGCGTGTCTGATGAGTAATTCGTATCGGGAAAAATCAGTGACAGTGTCTTCAAACTCGGTCTTTGGCTGTAAGCGTAAAATGGCTGAGTCTACTTTTGGTGCTGGTTCGAAGGCATAAGGTGGTACTTCAAATAAGGCTTGTGTGTGACAGAAGGTTTGTAACATGACGCTGAGGCGGCCGTAGTTTTTAATGCCTGGTACAGCAACGATGCGGTCAACAACTTCTTTTTGTAGCATGAAGTGCATGTCTTGTATTAAATGTCGGTAACCGAGTAAGCGAAATAATACTGGGGTGGAAATGTTGTAAGGAAGATTACCTACAATTCTGAGTTTTGTTCCTGCTTTTTGTTGTGATTGAAATTCGGCAAAGTCAAATTTTAAAACATCCGCTTGATTCACAATCAGCTTGTTTTTGTTTTCTATATCAGAGAATGTGCAATTTTTTATCAGTTTTGGAATGATGTCACGATCAAGTTCGATAACATGGAGTTGATTCAAACGTGATAATAATGGTTTGGTCATAGCGCCAAGGCCTGGACCAATCTCGATCATGACGTCACCAGTTTGTGGTTGTATGCTGTCAACGATGTGATTGATTACTGAGTTATCAACCAGAAAGTTTTGACCAAATCTTTTTTTTGCGTAATGCATGTTAGAAGCAGTGAATAGTGCGCTGAAATCGTTCCTGACGATTTCCAGTATACGCTCCATCCCTGGAGGTAAAAAGCTTAAGGGGAGTTGTATTGTATTGGTTTTTAGTTTTAAAATTCATTATTCATTATTCATTATTCATTATTCATTATTCATTATTCATTATTCATTATTCATTGGTCGCAGTATTCTATCGCAATGTTTATCGCTTCGAGTAAGCTGCTGTTGCTAACTTTTCCTGTTGCAGCAAGATCCAGTGCAGTGCCGTGGTCGACAGAAGTGCGAATGAAGGGGAGGCCAAGTGTTATATTTACTGCTTTTCCAAAACCGCTATATTTTAGTACAGGCAGACCTTGATCATGGTACATCGCTAATACTGCATCCGCATCGTCTAAATATTTCGGGGTAAACAAAGTGTCAGCGGGCAGTGGGCCGATTAAATTTAGTCCTTGTTTATTTAGGTTTTTTATAACCGGCGTAATTATATTTATTTCTTCATCGCCTAGTTCGCCACTTTCCCCTGCATGAGGGTTTAGGCCGCAGATAAAAATTTTTGGTTGTTTTATGGCTGTCCTGGTTTTCAAGAAATCATTTAGTATGTTGATTGTTTCAGTTAGTGATTCACGAGTGATTGCCTGGCTTACCTTTTTTAATGGCAGATGTGTTGTTGCAAGTGCGACACGCAATGTTTTTGTTGCGAGCATCATTACTGGTGTTGAAGATGACTTGTCAGCCAGGTATTCGGTATGGCCAGTAAATGTAATATTTTTATTGTTAAGTATGCTTTTTTGAACGGGACCAGTGACCATCGCGTCTACCTGTTTATTCGTGCATAAGTCACTGGCAATATCTAGCATTTTCAAAACATAAGAGCTGTTTTTTGAGTCGAGTTTCCCGGCCTTGCATCTGGTGTTTAATGTTAGCGGGATAACGTTTAGTTTATCTTTTTGGTAGAACTTCGATAAGTGGTATAGGTTTTTATGGATATAAATTTTTGAGCTTGTTGCAAGGTCGTTAGCTCTTTCGATCAACAGCTCAGGATCAGCTATTACATACAGTTCTGCATTTTTGAATGTTGGTATATTCAGGCAGATATCTGGGCCGATACCAGCGGGCTCACCCGAGGTGATGACAATTCTTACATTGGTTTTTGAAGCTGACATTTTAAGCTTTATCTGATTTTCGTGTCTGGTATTGATTATATGATCGATTAGGTTTGACCTATTGTTCGATAAATTCAACGTATGCTTCGTCACGAATTCGGCGTAACCATAGACGAATTTCCTCATCCATTTTTCTTTTTTGAATTGCGCTACGCGCCTGATTTTCTTTATTAGATTTAGTTTGGTCGTGATCACGATATTCTAAGACCTCAAGAATGTGCCAGCCAAAGGGTGTTTTAAATGGCTCGGACACCTGACCGATAGGAAGGTTGTTGGCAACATTTTCGAAAGCGTCGACAAAGTCGCCCGGGCCTGCCCAGCCGAGGTCGCCACCTTTTATTTTTGACCCCGGATCCTCGGAGTATTCACTGGCGAGTTCAGGGAACCTTTTTCCATTATTAAGTTTTTTCTTAATCTCTAGTAGAAGTGTTCTGGCTTGATCATCGCTTACTTCACTACTGGTACGAATTAAGATATGTCTAGCGTGAGTCTGCTTTATCATAACCTGATCACTGGAGCGGTTGACCAGTTTGAGTATGTGGAATCCGCTGGCACTTTTGACCGGCTTGGAAACTTCGCCCGTACTTAGCTCTTTAACAGCATTGACGAATATCTGAGGTAGCTCATTTGCTTTTCTTTCACCGAGGTCCCCACCCTTCAATGCATTTCGTCCGCTTGATTCTTTTAATGCAAGATCTTTGAAATTTTCGCCATCGATCAGATTTTTATAAACCATGTCAGCTTTTTTTCTGGCAGAGCTGATGTCGTCTGGTGATGCTGATTCTGGCGTTGCGATTAATATGTGGCTTAAACGGTAGCTGGTTTTTGAGGAATCATCGTTTTCATTCTGTTCTATATATTGCTGCACTTCTTGGTCGGACACGCTTATCTTGCTGGCGACGATGCGTTGCTGCAGTTGGTTGATTATCAATTCGTCACGCGTCTGTTCGCGAAAACGTGTGTAATTAATACCTTCAGCCTCTATTGTGTCGCGGAATGTTTCCAGCGACATTTTGTTACTTTTTGCTAGCTGTTCGAGCATGCGGTTTAACATTAAATCATCGACTGTTAGGCCAAATTGTGTTGCCTGCTGCAACTGGATAGTGTCGCGAATCATCCTTTCCAGAACCTGTTTTTTTAGTACCTCAGGTTCTATTCGTGATAGTTGGCTGATATCCAATTGCTTTTTGAAATCGTTAAGCCGGTTTTTCAGCATGCTATAGGTAATTACATCATCATTAACGACGACGACTATGTGGTCCAGTGGTTTTAATGCGGCAATTGAGTAGCATGGGATTGCTGTTATTAAGGCAAATGTTAATAAGTGAGATAAATTTTTAATGTTCATAATATGAGTTCAGGCAGCTGATTTATTGCTAGTGACTATTGAAGCGTGTCAGTGTAGCCATAGATTGATTGTTCAAGAGTGGTTCTGGCGCTGCTTCCTGATATGCTGCCGAGACCTTTAAATACAAATTGTATCAGTATTGAGTTGTCGTAGTCGTCATTGTTGCTAGTAGTTAATGTTGTTGTGTTCTTAAGGCGTCGCTGAGCTAGTAACTGAATAGACCAACAGCAACTATCATATGCAATTCCAGCTATCGAATTTATATCTTTTTTGTCCTTTAAGGAATAGTTCCAGCGCACAAAGCTGGTGTATTCACGGTTAATTGCGTAGACAAACGAAGTATCGGTCTGTTCGATATCAACGATATTGATGTCGTTGATATCCAGACGTTTTCGATAGCCGATGTTAAATAAATGTTTGTTGTTGGACATGTAATGTAAGAAATAGTTTTCTCTTGATAATTTATTGTTGGAGGTATCCCATTGGATGTCGATGTTGCTTTTCCAGTTGCCCCAGTTGGTGTCAAATTCGGCTATCACGTCAGATTGCCTGGAGGTGTCGACAGTAGTGTCTGTGCTGTTCAGATTGATCTTTCTGTCTTCAAAATAGAATATCTGGCCAATGCTCGCGCGTAGAAACTCATCACCGGTGGTAGGGCTTAGCAGGCGACTGCTTAATGCGAAGGTTAACTGGTTAGCGTCGCCTATACGGTCACCACCAATGAATCGGTTATCTCGAAAAAGTTGTGCGACACTAAATTCTGGGATACTGGTATCAAAAATCGGGTCACTGGTCTGGTCTTCAAAGGGAACGTTTAAATAATATAAGCGAGGTTCCAGTGTTTGCTGGTAACCGTTATCAAGGTTTCGTTCAAAGAATAGGCCTGCATCTATACTGCTGATGGGTACGTTGCGGTCTTCTGTATCAATAGCGTTTCCACTCGCTTCAGTGCCGATATCATATCGAGTGTGACTGAATTTCACAGCGGGCTCGATGAACCAGGCTGAGCCGCTCAGCGGTAAACGCAGGCCAGGTGTAACGGTGGTTCGTGTGCCAGTGGTGTTGGTGTCGTCTTCATGTGCGAAATCAACAAACTCTGAGTCGAGAGTAAATAGCAGAATACTGCTGCCAATTTCGGTGTCGCCATTGAATGTGATTTGAGGTAGACGTTCATAAGGTCGACTGCTGAGCGCGGTGGTCTCATCGATTGTTTGTATGTCTTGTACCAAGGCTCGTGCGTGCCAGTTATTGATGTCATAGCGCAATGTGGCACTGCGGTTTATGTGGGTTTGACTGGTGCTGCCAATGTCATTAGCAAAATCATTGAAGTAATCTGCATCAGAAATATCTTGCAGGTCAACATCGAATAGTAAGTTAGACAAGATGCGCGAGTGTTGTTGGTAGCGTACCTGGTAGCGTTTTTCTTGTGTGATGTCATCGTCGTGCAGATAAGATCCCTGTAGTTTTCCTTTTGTTGATTGCGTTAAGTAGCGGTAATCACCGCCTAATTCTAAGCCGCGTTTTTCCATATATCGTGGGACGATAACGGCATCCTGATTAGGTGCAATATTCCAGTACCATGGCACGGCGAGTTCAATGCCTCGTGATGAGGAAGCGCCAAATTCAGGGAAAAGTAAGCCGCTACGTCTTTTGTCGCTAGTGGGGAATTCGATATACGGTGTATACAGAAATGGAATACTTTTGAAGCGAAGAATTACATCGTCAGCAGAACCGTACTCATCATCATGGTCCAGTCGTATCTCGTCAGCACTAATCAACCAGTCAGGGTCGAATAAATCACAACTGGTAATGCTGGCATTTTTTAGGGTTGAGTTTTTATTGCTGCTTCCATTAGCGGCCTGATTGCCAGCTTTTATGGATTCAGCTTTACCTTTCATGTTGCTGTCAGGAATAAAAAATTTTATATTTTTGAAGTTCCCTTGAGTACTATTCGTGGTGTTATCCGGGGTGCTGCTTTTATTCATTTCGACAGTGCCACTATCCGCATCTAAAGATAGCGATTCAGTGTCGATGTGCACATTGCCCGATACTTTCAATGTGTCTTTTTGTTTGTCGTATTCGGCGTGGTCAGCGGTGACTCGCAATAAGTGACGTTCGATAACGACATTACCATCGAGTGATGTAGTTCCATCATTAGATGATTGTGTGAAATCGGCACTTATTTCAGTGTTCTGGTTGTTCTCGGGTTTGAATACAGGAGGGGCAATGTGTTTAGTCGCGTTATCATTGATAACAGGACAAAGAGATTCGTTGCTTGAGTTACTGACTTGTTCTGCTAGTGCACTATGTGAACTTAAAGATAGTGAGATTGTGCAGGTTAGTAGTAACGCATAGCTGCGATGTGAAGTTATGCTACGCAACACATTAAAATGTTTATTATTTATGTTTAATAGTATCAAAAGTAAAAATAACAAAGTTTTTTCAGCTTACCGTTTTTAGATTACGCAAACTAGCTTTGTGCATAACGGCGCAATGCCTGTTAGTCTAATAATAGATTAATCTAGTAGCAGAAATTCAAGTAGCGCTTTTTGTGCGTGTAGTCTGTTTTCAGCTTCGTCCCAAACAACACTCTGCGAGCCGTCGATAACGTCTGCACTAACTTCTTCGCCGCGATGTGCGGGTAAGCAGTGCATAAAGAGTGCATTATTTTTTGCTAAATCCATCAGTTCAGTTGTTACCTGGAAATCATTAAATGCAAGTTCGCGCGTGTTTTGTTCTTCTTCCTGGCCCATGCTTGCCCAGACGTCGGTAACGATTAAATCACTATTGGTGCAAGCGGCGGAAACATCGGTAGTAATTTCTATGTTATTGCGGCATTCGTCGATAAATTTTTGTTGTGGTTCAAAACCTTCGGGGCATGCAATGTTTAATTTGAATTCAAGAAGTTTTGCAGCGCGCATATAAGAGTGGCACATATTGTTGCCATCACCAACCCAGGTGACTGTTTTTCCCTTTATATCGCCACGCTGCTCAAAGTAAGTCTGCATATCGGCAAGTAGCTGACAAGGATGCACGTCATCAGTTAAACCATTAATCACTGGGACCGATGAGTATTGTGCGAGCAATTCAGCTTTTTCGTGTTCGAATGTTCTTACCATTAAACAGTCTGCCATGCTTGACAGGACTCTAGCACTGTCTTCGATGGGTTCGCCACGGCCTAACTGAGTGTCACGCGGTGATAGAAATATAGCGTGGCCACCGAATTGTGCCATGCCTGTTTCAAAAGAAACGCGTGTACGTGTAGATGACTTTTCAAAAATCATTGCCAGTACTTTGTTTTTTAGCGGCTCATATATTTCACCGCGATGCTGCATCGCTTTTAGTTCGATGGCGCGGTGGATTATTGCTCTAAACTCACTTGCGCTTAAATCGTTCAGTGTTAAAAAATGCCTGACAGTTTCATCAGGGACGGCTTTTATTGCCATTGTTTTGTTTGTCATGTTTTTCTATGAAGTGTTCGTGCTTGTTTTATTTATGCGGCAGCTTTATTTTGCAGTGACGCGGTGACCAGGTCGCTTACAGTATTAATGATGATATCTGCCTGTTGCTTATCCAGAATTAATGGTGGCAACAAACGAATCACATTGCCGGCTGTGACGTTAATTAACAGATGCTGTTCCAGTGCTAGTTTTACAAAATCAGTGCAGTCGTGATTTAAGGTGTCGGCACCTAATTCGATACCGATCATCAATCCCATGCCGCGAATTTCACGAACACCATCAAGTAACCCTATTTTTTCTTTAAAGGAATTAATGATGTACTGGCTCATCTGGTTAACATTTTGTAATATGTTGTCAGCCTTAATTGTATCGATAACCGTTGATGCGGTAGCGCACATTAAAGGGTTGCCACCAAAGGTTGAGCCATGATTGCCCGGCTGCAATACCTCGCCGGCTTTGTCGTTCGCCAGACATGCGCCGATAGGCACGCCGTTGCCTAATGCCTTGGCAAGTGTCATTACATCAGGCTGAATGTTGTTATGTTGGAAGGCAAACCACTTGCCGGTACGAGCCATGCCAGTTTGAATTTCATCCAGCATCAATAGCCAGTTCTGCTGGTCACATATCTCGCGCAATTGATTTAAGTAATCCGGGTCAGGAATGTTAATGCCGCCTTCACCTTGAACAGGTTCAACTAGAATAGCGACAACATTATTGTTGTTCTCGGCAATGTTTCTAATCGCTTCAATATTATTGTATGGCGCACGAATGAAACCCTGAACCAATGGTTCAAATCCAGCCTGTACTTTACGATTACCGGTTGCACTAAGTGTCGCCATAGTTCGGCCATGGAAACTATTGTCCATTACGATGATGCTGGGATTGTCTATTTTATTTTTGTGGCCAAATAAACGTGCGATTTTTATCGCGGCTTCGTTTGCTTCAGCGCCAGAATTGGAAAAAAATACACGGCTCATGCCGGAAATTTCACAAAGCTGGTCGGCCAGGTGCTGTTGCTTATCAATCTGGTAGAGATTAGATGTGTGCAATAATTTTGCTGCTTGTTCACTGATGGTTTTTGTAACAGCAGGATGAGCGTGACCTAGTCCGCAGACGGCAATGCCGCATAATGCATCAAGATATTTTTCTTTGTTAGTGTCCCAGAGGTATGCGCCTTCACCGTGTTCAAAAGTAACATCAAGCGGGGCGTAAGTTTTCATCAGGTGTTCGTTGTTAGCCATAACGTCTGTTCGGATTATATTACGTGTTAAAAAAACTAAAAAGTCATAAAAAGCAAAAGCGGTAGCCTTGGCTACCGCTTTAAAGGTCTGATTATACTCGGTGTTTTGCGTAAATCAATAGTTTTGGATTGGTGCCTTTTGCCTATTCTATGCCCCTGCAAGAGTGTGACAACTAAACATGCCGTTAAATATTAAAAAATTATAGCCAATAAAAAGGCGGCCACTGCATAAACAGTAAGCCGCCTTCTAATAGCAATAATTGCTATTTAAGCCGTGTTACTTAGTCATAATGACTAAGTCATATTGCTTAAGACAGACCGTGTGCAAATCCAACCATGCAAAGAAGCATAGGGATAGACAGCGCAGTATTAGTGCGTGATGCCATTAATGCTATTTTCTTCGCGCCAGCAATGGTGTCTGCATCGTGCTTTTTACCGTCAAGACCTAAGATCTTCTTCTGGTTAGGCCAGATAAGAACCCATACGTTAAATAACATGATAGTACCTAACCATGCGCCAACACCGATGATTGCCATGCCGGGTGCAAGAGTAAATGCATCGGTAATACCTTGCATGCCACCGCCAAGTGTAGCCAGTGCACTGAGGCCGGTTAACCATGTTACTGCGGCAGACATACGAAACCAAAGCAGAGCTTTTGGTGCAACGTATTTGTTGATTGCGGCTGGACCTGGACCATCGGTATCAGCTAGAGCTGCGCCAACGCCTGGAACCTGAACAAAGTTGAAGTAGTATAGTAAGCCAATCCATACAACACCGGCCATTACGTGGAACCAGACCATGCCGGCTGCTTTTAAGCCTTCAGCGCCGGTGCTCATGCCAAAAAGTACTGCCATGGCAAGGATAAAACCAACGGCTAAAGTGCCCTTGATTGTCATTAGTGGATTCATAAGATTCTCCTGAAAAATTTATATTTGAATTAAGGTATAAATGGTTGTTATTGGGTCACGGTTTAATGACCATTCTGCTGGGCGCTAACGTTAGGGTAGTCGCGTGTATAATGCAACTCTAAGTTATCGTTTTGATGTAATTTTTCTCAATAAAAACAGTATTTTCCATACTTATTTAAGTATTATTTGTTTTGAAGTGATACATTGTAATGATGCGTTGTAAATGCCTTTAGTGGATGCTTAGCATGGACTCAATTAGTTTAAGTATATTTTCCAACCGCATAGATGCTATCTGCGGAGAAATGGGGAGCACCCTGCAAAAGTCTGCGTTCTCACCAAATATCCGAGATCGTCTTGATTATTCCTGCGCGGTGTTTGATGCGCAGGGCGAGCTTTGTGCGCAGGCGGCGCATATCCCGGTGCATCTGGGTAGTATGGCGTTTGCCATGAAAGATGTTGTGTCGATGATTAGCTGGTCCGTCGGCGACATGGTGGTGATGAATGATCCTTATAAAGGCGGTACGCATCTACCAGATGTGACAATAATAGCGCCAATTTTCATTAATAATGAACTTCTGGGGTTTGTCGCTAATCGTGCTCATCATGCTGATATCGGCGCCGATACGCCGGGATCTATGCCGTTGTCGTCAACTTTATCTGAAGAAGGATTGGTTATAGAGCCTTCTTTTATCGTTAAGAATGATGTGCTGGTTAAAGACTACTTCGTCGGCTTGATGAAAAACATGCGTAATAAGCAGGAATCTTCGGGTGATTTTATCGCGCAGATTGCAGCAAACCGGCGTGGCCTGGCGCGTCTGACGGTTTTGATTGAAAAAATGGGCGTTAAAAAATATGTTTTTAATCTTGAGCAATTAAATAATTACGCAGAAATTCTGGCGAAAAACAGTCTGGCTAATATAAAAGAGGGTGAGTATCGATTCGAAGATGTGCTCGATGATGACGGTCAGGGGGGCAGCGATATATTAATAAAAGTAGCGGTGCGCTTCGATAATAAAAAAATCACGTTAGATTTTTCCGGTACCGACAAACAGGTAGCGGGTAATATCAATTGCCCCTTATCGGTGACGGCTGCCGCCGTGTATTATGTTTTTCGCTGCTTGATGCCGGCGCAGACACCAGCATGTGCCGGTAGTTTTAGGAATATAGCTATTATCGCGCCAGAGAATTCGGTGGTAAACGCAAGTTTTCCAGCAGCCGTTGCTGCCGGTAATGTAGAAACCAGTACCCGAATTGTTGATGTGGTTTTAGGCGCTTTAGCGCAGGCGATACCTGAAAAAATACCCGCAGCCAGTCATGGCAGTATGAATAATCTGGCCATGGGTTGTGTGGGGGATAGCAAAAATTTTTCCTGGGATTATTATGAAACCATCGGCGGTGGCATGGGGGCCAGCAATCATTCAGATGGGCTTGATGCGGTACAGACGCACATGACTAATACCTTGAATACACCTATTGAAGCGTTGGAAATGAATTATCCATTACGGGTAAATCGTTATCAGATTCGAACAGGGTCTGCCGGTAAAGGTGAGCATAAAGGTGGTGAAGGTCTGATTCGTGAATATGTGTTTTTAGCACCTGCACAGGTGACGATATTGTCTGAACGTCGATCACATGCACCGTGGGGTTTGGTGATGGGCGGCGTCGGCAGTGTTGGTGTAAACACCTTAAATAATAAGGCGCTCCCGTCTAAGTGTTCGCTTGATGTGCAATCGGGTGATGTTATACGTATAAAAACAGCGGGTGGCGGTGGTTTTGGCTAAGTGACTCTCGGGCAGTCATGAAATCACTTCAAGATGCTCATTAGATTAAGTCTGCAAATTAGTTGGCTGTTAGAGCACAATTCTGCTATCACTCGAATATAATATAAATTATTAGATATAGATTGATATGTGGTTGCCCGTGTTTGAGTAATTCGGGTTGGCGTGATTTATGTATCTGCTTAGTTTATAAAATGGTCGTGTAAGGATTATGAGGTTTGTATGGGTAGGATGAAGTTTCTTGGTTTTAGTTTTCTTGCTGCAGTTTTGTTGGTGGGGATAAATTCATGTGGTGTTCCCTCTCCGGTTACGCCAGAAGTAGTAACTGTGGAGCCTGTGACTGGTTCAACAATAACAAGTACAGATGCCATTATCGTTACATTTAGCACATCTATGGTTCCTGGTACATTAACCTTGACCGGAGATATGGTCGGCGTGAGTGATCGAGGCGTATGGTTTCAGAATAATAGTACAAATGATACCTTGGTAATTCGACCAAATGCTGCCAATGGTGGTATTTGGTCTGCAGGTCAGCATAATCTGACTATTGATGTAGAAGCAACCAGTGGTGTGGCGATACAGTCGCTTACGCTTGATTATGAAATTGTTGCCACGGTGCCGACCGTAGCTGTCCTTTCACCTGAAAACAGTTCCACAATAATTGGTTCAACACCTATCGTTATCGTATTCAGTGTTGCAATGGATCCGCTGACTCTGGTTTTGTCTGGAGATATGGCAGGGGTTAGTGATGGCGGTGTTTGGTCAACTACCTTAAATAAAAATGACACTTTAGTGATTAGTTCAAGCAGTGCTTGGAGCAATGCTACAAAAAACATTGGTATTGATGTAGATAGTGCCGAGGGAGCAGTACTTTCAACGCTTTCTTTGTTTTATACGGTAGATGATGCAGTACCAACTGTTGAATCTGTATTGCCTGCAGGTAATTCAACAATAAAGGGTGATACGCCTATTGTTATATCCTTCAAGTTAGGTATGAACCCATCAACGCTGGTGGTGACGGGCACCATGGCTACAGAGAATCCAAATGTTGCATGGACAAACAAGGTTAATGCTTTTGATACCCTCACTTTAACGCCTAAGGGTAGTTGGACAGGTAGCAATGCACATTCGTTAAATATTGATGTTGATGCGATTAATGGGTTTCCTTTGCCCGCGACGTTAGCGCTTACTTATGATGTTGATATCTCAGCAACAACTATTGTAACACCGATGAGCGCTAGTCGTATTAAAGGCAGTGAAGCAATCGTTATTGATTTTGACGGGGTGATGAATACAGGATCTTTGGTAGCAACAGGGTCGCTTTGGGATGGCAGTGATGGTGGTGTCTGGTCAACAATAAACGTGGATGATGACAAATTAACTTTTAAACCTACGTCAACTTCATGGCCAGAAGGTACTATCGATTTAACGATGGATGTTGTTGATTTTGTTGGTAACTCGATTGCAACATTAATTTTAAATTACACCGTTGATACGACGGCGCCTACAGTTCTGAGCGTACTCCCTGCCAGTGCTTCAGACTTATATAACGTCAATGCTTTAGCTGTGGCAGATGAAATCGTAATTAGTTACTCTGAAAAAATGGACACAGGCAGTTTAAGTTTGTTGGGTGATATGAAGGATGAAAGCGATAGTATTCTCTGGTCTAAAACAACTGATGACTATGACACATTAAAAATTACTACAACAACAGCGTGGATTGTTGGTACCGCGCAGACACTTGATGTCACTGTAAACGATGTGGCAGGTAATGCAGTGACTGAGGAGCTTAGTTATAACGTATTTGCGGACTTGTGCAGTGACGGTATAAAAAATCAGGATGAAACAGATATTGATTGTGGCGGTCCAGATTGTACTGCCTGTT
>JAUVDN010000015.1 GCA_030595325.1 Gammaproteobacteria bacterium
GTTTTCATCATGAACAACTCACCGCTTTCTTTATCGCGAACTTTATAAAGTTGCGAAGTGGTGCTGGCGTGAATTTCTTCAAGAATCTCGTAACCATCCATGGTCATGCCAGGACCAAGGTGAGGCGGAAAGGGTAGCCGAGTTAATTCGTTGTAAATCTCATTGGCATCTTGTGAAGGTAGTGCTTCAATTTCAATTATCTGGCAGGTAACATTATCATGGCTTTTAAGGTCGAGCGCATGCATCACAATTTTGTCAGCTTTTACTTCAATTGCAGAATCAGCATTTAAGTGTTCTTTTAATTGTTGATCGCTGAGGTAATCATGAATACCGTCTGTGGTCATTAAAAAAACATCGCCCTGTTCGATAGCGAGTGTTTTGTAATCGATATCGAGGTGACTATCGATACCCATGGCACGGCTTAAATAATTTTTCTTGTCTGATATCCAGACGCGGTGGTCAGTGGTAATCAGTTCGAGGTCACCAGCTAGGTTATTTTTACGGAAGCGATAAATACGTGAATCACCGACGTGGAATATATGTGCAGTTGTTGATTTGAAAACGATGGCGCTAAACGTGGTGACCATGCCGTTCGCATGATCTTTGTTACCATTGCTTAATAACCAGTTATTAATCGCGGTTAAAATTTTGGCGCCAGATGTTTTAACCGTCCATGTTTCAGGTGTGCTGAAGTAATCGTTTAGAAAACTTTTAACACAATGTTCACTTGCCTCTTGTGCATTGGCGCAGCTACCCATGCCATCGGCGATGGCGCAGGCGATACCTTTATTCTCAAGGGTAGAACCTTCAGGAATGTAAGCGCCGAAGAAGTCCTCATTGCGTTCTTTGATGCCTTTATCTGAACACTGCCCGAGGTTAATTTTTAATTGTGAATGCATGCTTTTATCTTGCCACAAAAAATATAATAGAATTTACGTTCTGTGACATATTGGCTATGTGGTATCAATGATGACACGTCGATTACGAAACGTCGATCATCTCAACGCTGCCATCAGGCATAACTTCAGCCATCTGACCGCGTGGTTCGCGCAAGAATATGATGATGCAGAATAGTACTATCGCACCCGCACCTGCAATAAACATGAAAAAAGCCTGCGTCGATACAAAAGACAGAATGGTTAAAAACATAACGCCACCGATGTTGCCATAAGCGCCAGACATACCAGCAATCTGACCGGTCATACGACGCTGGATGAGCGGAACCATGGCAAACACAGCGCCAGAGCCTGCTTTAGAAAACAAGCCGCAGATGATAGTAGTTGCCACAACCAGAGGTAATGCCCAGCTTGCATCTACTTGTGCTAATAATGCAAAAGATAATGCTATGCCGGTAAAGAGAACAGTCAGTGTACGTTTTCGTCCAAATTTGTCACTGATAACGCCACCAGCAGGTCGTGCTATTAAATTCATTACTGGATAAACCGCCGCTAGAACACCAGCAAGAATCGTTGAGGTTTCAAAAGTATCTTTATAAAACAGAGGTAGCATAGAAACCAGGGCCAGTTCTGAACCGAAAGTTACCATGTATGACAAATTCAACACGGCTACCTGGCTGAAGTCATACTTAAATATATCAGGCACTTCTTTTTTAAATATATCTTTATTTACCCGGTAGATATTAAAAGCCTGATAAAAATAAACCGCAGCCAGTGCACCATAGATGCTGTAAGTAATGCTGTTATCAAACCAGTTCAAGTTTGCAGGAGAAAGTTTCCATGCTAATACTGCGAGTGCGCCGTACATAGGAATACTGACGACCAGGTATAAGAAGAAATCAAATTTGCTGGTGACTTCCATGCCGCCCATTTTTTTAGGCTTAAAGTAAGTAGAGCCCTTTGGGGTGTTTGTTACCGCAAAATAATAAAATACACCGTATAAGATAGCCATGAGTCCTGTTGTTGCTATCGCATAACGCCAGCCGTTGTCACCACCATACATTAGAGCAAGCGTTGGTAATAAGATTGCCGATGCTGCTGAACCAAAGTTACCCCAGCCGCCATAAATGCCTTGTGCTAATCCTGTTTGGCGAGCAGGGAACCATTCTGAGATCATGCGGATACCAACAACAAAACCTGCACCGACAAAACCCAGTAAGAAGCGCATGGTAGCGAGTTGTTGATAATTTTGCGCAGTGGCAAATGCGATACAGAGAAGTCCAGAAAGTATCAGGATGGAAGAAAACATGATGCGTGGACCGAAGCGGTCAACCAGCATGCCAACAACGATGCGTGCAGGGATGGTCATGGCAACGTTAAGGATTAACAGCGCTTTAACTTCCTGATCCGATAAACCAAAAGTTTCGCGAATGACCACCATCAATGGTGCATGCGCAAACCAAATCATAAAAGTAAGAAAAAATGCAAACCAGGTTAAATGCAGGATTCGCATATTTCCAGAAAATGAAAATAAATTTAGTTTAGATTTTGAACCTGTCGCTGACATCTTTGTTTCCTGAGTACTTCGTTGTAATAATTATAAGTGTTGATATGCAAGCAGCATGCCAATTGCTTAAGTGGTTGAATGTTGGTTATTTAAGTTTTGATATTTGCCACTGCACTTAATTATTGGTGCATTGCGCACTAACAGAGTGCGTATAAAAGTGTTACGTATTGTTTGAGCATTATTATTCGCTTAAACAGGGCTTGAAGAAATATACCGTAATGGTTGCATTCAAGAGGGCGTATAACTTTAACTGGTTATACAATTATTCATAATCATGCAGATTAGTTGAGTGCAATAGTTATTGATAATGAACTGCCAGCCAGATTGTTTCGCTGTCTGTGCTGGTTTGGTCTACTCTGTGCTTTTTGTGCGCGGGTATATTTATATGATCACCTGATTTCATCTTTGAGATAGAGCCGTCTTCAAAGATCAATACAGCCTCACCTTTTAAAACCATAACCCATTCATTTTTATCCTGATTAAACCAGCCGGTTTCAGGTGAGCGTTGGCCGAGGGAGATAATTCGCTCTATCTGCACGTTGTCAGTATCAATAAGGCGCTCAAATATTTCGGATTCAAGGTTTTTCGGGATGTCTGCGAATATATTCTTCATTTTAACTGCACCAATATGGAGTATATGTTGGTTGATGTGTTACTGGCGCACTATTTTGGTGCGATAGATTGGTGGCTTATTATAGTGTGAATAACCAGTTAATTCATATCTCATTGTTTTATTTAAATAAAACTGTTGTAACGAGGGTGTGAGTGGTGTTGTTTTGAGTGGCATAGAAATTGCTTTGTAGATTGGACTGTTTGTAAAAACACTATTAACACCGCCCAAAGATAGAGAACTCAAGATCGAGAGCTTGAGATAGAGCATCTGATCCATCCGGGACCACATTTTTAACGCGGAACTCACTTTAAAATAGATAAGAGGTATATGAAATGAATGGAAATGCATCCCGCCTGCAAGCGGTTGAACACATTACTAATCGAGGACCAGCTACGGTTGAGCAAACTGAATCACTCGATGATATCTGGGCAGTAGATGTTTTCAATCTAGAGAAGATGGAAAAAGCACTGTCTAAAGGTGCTTTTGAATGTATCAAAAAGACGATACAGACAAACGAAGCGCTTGATGAGAGCACGGCTGACGAAATTGCATCAGCGATGAAAGAATGGGCGCTGACAAAAGGCGTAAAATTCTTTTCACATATCTTTTTTCCAATGACCAATGCAACGGCTGAAAAGCACGATGCATTTATCGTTACCGATTTTGATGGCGGCGCTATTTCAAAATTTAATGGCAGCCTGTTGATCAAAGGCGAGCCAGACGGTTCTTCTTTCCCTAATGGTGGTATCCGTGTAACCAATGCGGCGCGTGGTTATACCGCATGGGATCCGAGTAGTCCTGCTTACATCATGCGTACCGAAAATGGTGCGACATTGATGATTCCATGTGTATTTGCCTCATGGACCGGTGAAGCACTGGATAAGAAAATACCATTACTTCGCTCGAATGCGGCAATGAACACAGCGGCACAAAAAGTACTGTCGCTTATGGGTGAGGCTGAAATTGCACCGTTAAATTCAAGCTGTGGTGCAGAGCAGGAATACTTTTTAGTTGATGCTAAATTTGCTAATGCTCGACCTGATTTATTGTTAGCCGGTCGTACCTTATTTGGTGCCGCGCCAGCGAAAGGCCAGGAATTTGATGACCATTACTTCGGTGCTATTCCATCGCGCGTACAAGTTTACATGCAAGATGCAGAAGATCAGTTATACCGTTTAGGTATTCCTGCTAAAACGCATCACAATGAAGTTGCTCCAGGACAGTTTGAGATCGCGCCATATTTTGAAGCCGCCAATGTTGCCGCAGATCACCAGCAGCTGTTGATGACTGTATTACAGAACACAGCTAAAGAGCATGGTTTCATCTGTCTGATGCACGAAAAACCTTTTGCCGGTATTAATGGTTCAGGTAAACACGTTAACTGGTCGGTCGGTAACTCGACTCAAGGTAACTTGCTTGATCCGGGTCATACACCAGAAGAAAATCTTAATTTCTTATTGTTCTGTGGTGCGGTGATTCGTGGTGTACATAAGTATGGTCCTTTACTACGTGCAGTAATCGCTTCATCAAGTAACGACCATCGCTTGGGCGCAAACGAAGCGCCACCAGCGATTCTTTCTGTTTACCTAGGTAAACAGTTAGAAGCTGTATTCGAAGATATTCAGGCCGGTAAGTTAGCGCCGACGGATGATGGCGGTGTGATGGATCTAGGTTTAGAGCAGATTTTAAACTTCAAACGTGATTCAGGTGACCGAAATAGAACGTCACCGTTTGCCTTTACTGGTAACCGTTTTGAGTTCCGTGCAGTTGGTTCATCACAATCTGTTTCTGGTCCGTTAATTGCGATGAATACCATGTTAGCTGATTCACTGGATTGGATTGCTGAAAAACTTGAAGCTGAATTAACTGGCGGCGCAGATAAAACAGCAGCAGTTATCACTGTGCTGAAAGAGTTAATGTCTCTGCATGGTAATGCAGTGTTTGGTGGTGACGGTTACTCGTCTGAATGGCATGAGATGGCTGTTAAAGAGCGTGGCCTGAAGAACTTACCAACAACAGCGGATGCGCTGCCATACTTACAAGATGACGAAATCATTAAACTGTTCGAAACAACTGGCGTATTATCACCTGTTGAGTTAGAAAGCCGCTATGAAATCTATGCTGAGCAATATATTTTATCGATAGAAGTTGAAGCCAAACTGGTTATTGATATTGCAAAAACATTGATCTATCCAGCCGCTGTCAGCTACCTTTCTGATCTGTCTGCAGCGAGTGCAGGTATGCAAAGTATGGACATTACTCTTGATAACAACACAGCGAAGATAGTTGCGGCAGAAGCAAATGCGATGCTGGCTGCGGTGAGTGAGCTTAGTGAAGCGATGGAGAAAGAAACTTTTGCGTCTACTAACGAGCATATGCAATATTGTGCTAATGGTATTCGTGCATTGATGGATAAGGTTCGTGTACATGCAGATGCACTTGAATGTGAAGTAGCGGATAAGTTATGGCCGTTACCGAAGTATCAGGAAATGTTGTTTATTAAATAACTTTTTTAGATAGCGTTATTAAGGAGCCAGTAACATTTGTTACTGGCTTTTTTGTTTGCGCCTATCAGTGATTTTATAAGTTGCTATAGAACATGTTGGCAGAGTGTGTGTTGGCATGAAACGCATTGGCATGGAGCGCGCTTTATCTAACGGAAGAACAGATGGCTATTTTGGTCGGTTCTAGCCTTATCCATTGTTTCATTTGGTAAGAGATATTTTGATGCGCATGAGCAATAGCGCTCTCCTCGTAGGCAGACTCCGCCTTTTGAGGTGAGTGCTTTTTTTGTTTTATTTTTTTTGCCAGCGGTTAATGTAAAGGCTTGATATTTGTCAATTTAGTCTTTTTTATCAGATAGTTATCTCGATTCATTCTGTGCAATGCACTGCCTTAGTGCGCAGTATAGTGTTACGCACCTGACTGGTGCGCTCTTTTGGTGCAAAAGTGAGATATCTCTATAGAAACCCTTTCTTAATGGGAATACAAAACATGGCACGGATATTGTAATGTCTTCATTAAAGTATTAACAAATATTGATATTCTCTTATGTGTGACGAGGCGAAGATGAAAGATAAATTGGTTTTAGTGGGTAACGGAATGGCAGGTATGCGTGCCCTTGAAGAATTGTTCAAGCACAATACTACTGATGACAAGGGCAGTGATCAGTATGACGTTACCGTCATCGGCGCAGAGCCGCACCCTAATTACAATCGCATCATGCTATCACCGGTTCTTGCCGGTGAGCAAATCATCGATGACATTATTCTAAATAGTCGTGAATGGTATGAAGAAAATAACATCGAACTGATAACCGGTGATGCGGCAGTTGAGATTTCTCGTGTTAAAAAATCGGTGATTACCGAAAGCGGTAAAGAGTTCCCTTACGATCGTCTGCTGATCGCAACAGGTTCTAATCCATTTATTATTCCGATTCCTGGTGCGGACAAAGAAGGTGTTCTAGGTTTTCGTGATATCCATGATGTTGACGTTATGGTGCAAGCAGCGAAGGATCATAAAAAAGCCGTTGTTATCGGTGGTGGTTTATTAGGACTGGAAGCGGCTAACGGTTTAATGAAGCAAGGCATGGATGTAACGGTTGTGCATTTGCTTGACTCACTGATGGAGCGTCAGTTAGATAAGCCGGCTTCTTCATTATTAAAATCCTCACTGGAAGAGCGTGGCATGACTTTCTTAATGGAAACGTCTACTGCAGAAATTCTTGGTGACAAACGTGTGACTTCAGTGAAGTTTGCAGACGGCTCTGAAATAGATGCGGATCTTGTTGTTATGGCTGTTGGTATTCGTCCTAACCTTGAGTTGGCAAAGAAAGCCGGCATTCACTGTGAGCGCGGTATCGTTGTTAACGATACTATGCAAACTTTTGATCCAGTAATTTATTCAGTTGGCGAATGTGTGCAGCACCGTAATGAATGTTACGGTCTGGTTGCTCCACTGTTCGAACAGGCAAAAGTTGCCGCTAATCATTTAGCCCATGTCGGTAGTACGCGTTACATCGGTTCGATGACTTCAACAAAATTAAAAGTAACCGGGATCGATCTTTTCTCAGCGGGAGAGTTTAATGAACAAGAAGGTGATGAAGTTCTGCAGATACAAGATGTTGCCAGCGGTGTTTATAAAAAATTAGTGCTTAAAGATAACGTCATCAAAGGTGCGGTGATGTTTGGCGACACTATGGACGGTACCTGGTATTTCAGTCTGATGCGTGACGCCACTAACATTGCAGATTTCCGTAAAACTATTTTATTCGGTCAACATGACCTGGGTGATGCGGGTCATGGTGAGTCGACGATGGTGATGTCGTTACCTGATGATGCTGAAATCTGTGGTTGTAATGGTGTTACAAAAGGTGACATCGTTCAGGCGATTAGCAAAAACGGTATCTTTACTCTCGATGAAGTTCGTGCGCATACTAAAGCATCTTCTTCATGTGGTTCGTGTACTGGTCTGGTTGAGTCGATTCTTGCTTCAACAGTTGGTGAAGGTTATGACGCAACACCGAGTAAAAAAGCAGTATGTAAATGTACCGATCATTGTCATGATGATGTTATCAATGCGATTAAAGAGCATGAATTAAAAACCATGCCGGCAGTTCGTGAATTCCTTGAATGGAAAACACCGGATGGTTGTGCTGCCTGTCGCCCCGCATTGAATTATTACCTGATGGCGCATTGGCCTGAAGATTATAAAGATGACCTGCAGTCACGTTTCATCAATGAACGCGCTCATGGCAATATTCAAAAAGACGGTACTTACTCCGTGGTGCCACGTATGTTTGGTGGTCTGGTTAAACCGGATGAGCTACGCGCAATAGCAGATGTTTGCGATAAATTCGATGTGCCTGAAATGAAAGTAACTGGTGGTCAGCGTATCGATATGTTTGGTATCAAAAAAGAAGATCTACCTGCGATGTGGAAAGACCTTTCTGATGCGGGTTTTGTCTCCGGTCATGCTTACGGTAAAGCGATGCGTACGGTTAAGACCTGTGCCGGTAAAACTTGGTGTCGTTTCGGTACACAGAACTCAACAGGTCTAGGCGTGAAGCTGGAAGAGCTCACCTGGGGTTCGTACATGCAGCATAAATATAAACTTGCTGTATCTGGTTGTCCGCGTAACTGTGCAGAAGCAACCATTAAAGATTTTGGTGTGGTGTGTGTTGACTCGGGTTATGAATTACACATCGGCGGCAATGGTGGTATCAAGGTTCGTGTAACTGATCTGTTATGTAAAGTCGAAACCGAGGAAGAAGTAATCGAGTACTGTGCAGCATTCACGCAGAAATATCGTGAAGAAGCGCACTACCTGGAACGCACAGCGCCCTGGGTTGAGCGTGTAGGATTGACCTACATCAAAGATTGTATTGTTGATGATGAAAAAGAACGCCTGGCACTGGCTGAACGATTTAAAATAAGCCAGAAGATTTCACAGGTTGATCCGTGGAAAGCGCGTGCAGAAGGTCAGGATGCACATGAATTTACACAGTTAAAGATAGCTGGTTAATAATTCAGCTAATTATTACAGCCCTCTCCCTTGGGGAGAGGGCTGGGGTGAGGGTATCGTAGTAGAGGCCTCGTCCTAACCTTCTCCCAGATGGAGAAGGGATTTAAGAAATAAGATTTGGAGATTAGATTATGAGTAACTGGTCAGAAGTAGTAGCACTGGAAGAAATCCCACAACTGGGTTCACGTGTAGTCAAAACCGACACCATGAATATTGCTGTTTTTAGAACAGCAAGCGATGAAATATTTGCCATGAAAGATGAGTGCCCGCATAAGAAGGGGCCTTTATCACAAGGCATCGTGCATGGTACCTCAGTGACGTGTCCGCTGCACAATTGGCGGATAGATCTTACCAGTGGTGAAGCATTGGGACCGGATGAAGGCTGTACCAATGTATTTCCGGTAAAAGTTGAGAACGGTATGGTTTTTATTGATTTAAAAGTAGTCCAAACTGCCTAATTAGGCTGCCTGAATTGATTAGTTAAGCTGATCAGTTAAACGGCTCACCTGACAGAAGCACTTAAAAACACCTAAAACAGCGAGGATAAAGCGATGAATGTTGAAGATATAATGACAACTAATGTACGTACAGTTTCATCAGATAGGAAACTGGGTGAAGTGGTATCACTTATGTGTATCTATCGTTACAGCGGCATACCAGTGGTTGATGATGGCAAGCTGGTCGGAACGGTTTCAGAGAGTGATATTTTAGGAAAAATGTTTCCTAAGTTGGAAGATTTGATGAGCGGCATGTCAACAGTTGATTATGACGCACAGATGAGCAAATACAGTGACGTGGTCAGCATCACCGTTAAAGACGTGATGACACCGGTGGTTATCTCGGTGAAACCTGACATGCATATTTTGCAGGCTGCATCGATGATGGTCGGCAGAAAATTTCGTCGTATCCCAGTTGCGGTTGGTGATGAATTGTTGGGTATGGTGAGCATGGGTGACGTACACAAAGCTATCTATCAGAGTACTTTGGCAATGAAGTTTTAAGCGTCGTATTTATCTATAAATTTAAGATTTAAGAAGTCAATTATGCTGTTTGGTCGTACACAAAAAAATCCGATAAAGATGGCTGATAAAGGCGTCGTCGAATGGAAATATGCCACCTGTGGTTACTGTTCGACAGGTTGCGCTATCGAGGTCGGATTAAATCAGGAAGGCAAGCCGGTCTCCTCACGAGGCGTTGCTGAAGCGGACGTTAACCGTGGCAAGTTATGTTTGAAAGGTATTTACGAACACGAATTATTTGATTCAGCCGGTCGCGGTACCGTACCAAAGAAACGTGAGCAGTGGCATCAGGAGTGGCAGGACACTGACTGGGATACTGCGCTGGATACTACACACGATGAAATCAAACGCATCCAAAAAAAATATGGTCGTGACTCATTCGCTATCATTTCTACAGGTCAGATGCTGACTGAAGAATTTTATACTCTAGGAAAATTAACCCGTGGCCTGATTGGTACCAATAATTATGATGGTAATACCACTCTGTGTATGGCGTCGGCGGTATCGGGTTATAAGCGTTCTTTTGGCTCCGATGGCCCGCCGGGTTGTTATGAAGATTTCGAGCATACCGATTGTTTGATTGCCTGGGGGTCTAATCTGCCTGAACAGCACCCCATTATTTACTGGCGCATGAAAGACGCGCAGGAAAAAAAGAATTTTCCGCTGATTGTTATCGACCCGCGAGTTACCATGCTGGCACAGTTTGCTGATATTCACTTACCAATTACGCCCGGCACTGATGTGGTGTTGCAGAATGCAATGATGTACGTCATCTTCGATGAAGGCCTTGAAGATGCTGCGTACATTGAAGCCAACACGAATGACGTTGAAGCGTTACGCGAAGAAGTCGCCAACTACGATCCGACCACCGCAGCAAAAATATGCGGTATCGATGAAGACACTATCCGTAGCGTGGCACGTTTATATGCTAACGCCGGCGCGGCCATGTCCATCTGGACCATGGGGATTAACCAGTCAACGCACGGTTCTGATGGTGTTGTTGGTATCAACAACCTTTCATTGATTACCGGCAACATTGGTAAACCCGGTGGTACATCACTTTCTATCACCGGGCAATGTAACGCCATGGGTACACGCGAGTGGTCTTCCTGTTCCGGTCTGCCTAACTACCGGGCGCTGGAAAATGCGCAGGATAGAAAAGATATCGCTGAGTTCTGGAATATTGATGAAGAATTTTTGCCGAAGAAACGCGGTATGTTTCAGACCGATATCTACCATGCTATCGAAGCAGGTGAGATCAAAGGTATATGGCTGATTGCAACTAATCCGTTAAGTTCATTGCCAAATTCAGAGCGTGTTCGCCGTGCCATGCAAAAGCTGGAGTTCTGTGTGGTGCAGGACTGCTACGAAGATACCGAAAGTGCGCAATATGCACATATCTATCTGCCTGCAGGTACATGGGCAGAAAAAGAAGGCGTGATGACCAATACCGAGCGTCGTATTAATATTGTTAAACCCATTGTTAAACCACCGGGTGAAGCGAAACCGGACTTGTGGGTTTTTAATGAGGTGGCAAAGCGCTTTAATAAAGACGGTAAAGTGACGTTCCCGGAAAAATCTGCCGACATCTTTTTAGAGATGGCGAGTATTTCTAAAGGGCGTCTGTCAGATATCTCAGGTATGAGTCATGACCTGATTGAAAAACATCGTGGCGTACAATGGCCTTACACAGAAAAGCAATTTAGTGATAATGAAGCGCCGCCACAAGGTGGTAACCGACTTTATACAGAGACAGCTACTTTTCGTTATGAAGACGGCAGGGCGAAACTTATCCCGCTACCATTTATCGATAACAATGAAGTGCCTGATGAAAAATTTCCAATCTGGCTTAACACCGGCCGTCTGGTCGAGCATTGGCATGGCCGTACTAAAACCGGAAAAATTGGTAACAATAATAAATACAGCCCGATACCGTTTATAGAGATTAACCCAGACCTCGCTGCTGAGCTGGGTATTGAGCGCGGCGAATATGTGCGTTTGGTCTCGCGTCGATCTGATGCAGTAGTGATGGCAACGCCGACACAGCGCGTGCCTAAAAATATGATATTCCTACCGTTCCATTTTCATGATTGTGCAAATCGCTTAACACTGGGATTGCTTGATCCGCATTCGCGTCAGCCTGCCTACAAACAATCAGCAGTGCGTATCGAAAAGCTGGATGATCAGCTAGCGGCGGCAAAACTTAGCATGGAGATGCGGGCATTCTAATGTTTGAAATAAGAGACAACGAGCCTGAGTACGCATTATTAAACGATCCCAGCTGTAAAGAGCTAAATGTTTATGGTGATGCTATTGAAACGGTTGCTGAAAATAATCTACTCCGTGATAAATCATTAAATATTAATAATGATGGTGCTATTGGCGAAAACCCTAATCGTTATAAGCAGCACGGTTTCTTTTTTAATGCGGACAACTGTATTGCATGTCACGCATGTGAAGCGGCCTGTAGTGAGAAAAATGACAACCCGGCGCACATTTCATTTCGCTCGGTTGGTTTCGTCGAAGGTGGTACCTATCCTGCGTACCAGCGAATAAATATTTCCATGGCGTGTAATCACTGTGATGACCCGGTATGTTTAAAAGGTTGTCCGACGCGTGCGTACACTAAGTACGCTGAGTACGGTGCAGTTTTGCAAGATCCTGATATCTGTTTTGGTTGTGGCTACTGTACCTGGGTCTGTCCTTATAATGCACCGCAGCTTGATCCGGTAAAAGGTCAGGTAAGTAAATGTAATATGTGTGTCGATCGGCTCGAGGTTGGTCTGAAGCCAGCGTGTGTTTCCGCTTGTTTAGGTAATGCATTGGACTTTGGTGTCGTAGAAAATATTCCAGAAAACCGTACTCAGGCTAAAACTGAGATACCAGGGTTTCCACGAACTGATATCACGCATCCGAATATTCGCTTTCAGCAGACACGTACTACTCAGCGTGACATGAGCCGTGTCGATCAGAGCCCGGTAAAATATCATCGTGAAGAAAATTCTGAAAATTTCAAGCCAGTGGCCGATGCAAAGCCGGGTGTTAAGCGTGAGTGGAACTGGAAAAAATTATTAGGCTCACATGAGAATGCACATATCGCTTTTACCTTGAGCGCGCAAACAGTGATTGCAGCATTTTTAATTATGCTTAGCGGTTATGTGTTTGAGCCAGCTGCAGCTCTTCTGCGCGGTAGTGCGATGTTGCCTGGTCTTCTGGTGATGATCGTATTGATGAGTTTTGGTTTGTTCAAGTTGAACATGCACCTTGGAAAACCGCATCGTTTTTATCGTGGTTTTTATAACCTCAGGCACTCACCAGTCAGTCGTGAAATTGCGGGTGTCTCTGCATTTTATACCGGCTTGCTTGGTTATGGTTTGTTTGCGTTATTAGCGGTGTTTGATACCGGCTATACGAATTACATTCAAATAGTACAGATTTTTTTCGCTGCTATCGGTGTTTTAGGCGCTGGTTTCGGCGGGTATTTTATGTACAAGTTATATCGTATAGAAGCACGTCCATTCTGGAATCACATGAATACGGCGACAAGTTTTTGTGCGACAGGGCTGGTTCTGGGTTCATTGCTACTGGCTGCTTTAGTGCTGGTGTTTTCCAGCATGACAATGCATCTCAATGAGTTTCTATTAACGGTTATCGGTTTTGGTCTGTTTGTTGAGATTGTTGGTTTAATTAGTCATGCAAGAAGTTTGAAGTCCGTCAGTAGCGAAGGTGCCGCATCGTATTATCTGCAAACTACCCGATACGGTAATGCATACTGGTTACGTAACGGACTGTTGATGTTGGCGCTATTACTTACTGCTACCATGTTATTTACGGGTGAAAATTCTGCAATTGCCTATGGTTTGTTAGTTGTAATAACACTTGTCACTAATGTTATAGGTCGAGCATTATTTTATGTCGTGGTTATTCCTACCACCATGCCAGGCGCTTTCTTCTGGAAAAATGATGGTTTTGTTGAGCATGCCAGAGAAGTAGGGCTTGCTGATATGCCGCAGATGGGTGTTGCCTATGAAAAACATCATGCTTTTGAATTTGGTGAGTTACTGGAAACGATTAGAACCACTACGATGAAGCAAAAATTTACACAGCTTCGTAGCATCTTCACCGGTTAGGTGATGATGACTGTATTACAGTCTGGTTTTTAAGGAATAGATGGATCCATGGGAAATATTAAAAAGAAACAGATGTTGTTTGCAAAACCGGTATTAGGTTTTGCTGCATATTCGGGTACTGGAAAAACTACATTACTCGTTAAGCTTCTGCCGCTGATGAAGCTACAGGGTCTACGTGTGGCCTTAATCAAACAGACTCATCATGGTTTTGAAATTGATAAACCAGGAAAAGATAGTTTTAAATTAAGAAAAGCGGGCGCAGATCAGGTCTTGCTGTCATCAGGTAAACGCTGTGCAGTTATAACCGAATACGAAGATATCATTGAGCCAGACCTGTCTGAGCTTATTAATAAACTGGACCTGAAAAATATAGATTTAATTATGGTCGAAGGTTTTAAGCATCTGCCTTTTGATAAGATTGAATTGCACCGCCCTGCCATTGGTAAAAAATTAATATTTCCTGATGATGACGCTGTTATCGCTGTTGCTTCTGATGAAAATATAGCGACGGATGATTTGCCTCTGTTAAATATAAACGCGCCAGAAGAAGTGGCAGGTTTTATAAATCGCTGGCTGGCCAATCAAGCGCATCGTCAGGAAAAAGTAGCTTAATTTTTACCAGATTCCTATATGCCTCTCTCCCTTATGGAGAGGGTTAGGGTGCTTTAAGTAATAATCACTATTACCCCTTCATCCTAGCCTTCTCGACTCTGGATCCTACTTCGTTCTACCTCCTGCATCCATGTAGTCGTCCCATAGGGAGGAGGGACTGTTCAAATAATTAGATGTGCGATTGTTCTGAGATTGTTTTTAGCCCTGCCTTACACCTCTTGTAAAGAAAAGCTATATTAGTATTTTCTAATATGGTATAATTGCTGACTATGTTGATAGGTTGCGTCATCTTTTTATGCCTGTCTTTTTGTACTGTGATATTTAACTGCGAGAAAATCCAATGAGTTCTGAAAAATTACCTAGTAAGTTATCTGGTGAAACCCCTGTAATTGATAGCGACAATGCAATTGATAATAACGAGTCTAAGTTATTAAAATTTGATGAACATAACACGGTAACTTCCGGTAAAGATATCAATACCAAGATTACCGCACTGGATACTGATTTGGCACACTTACGTGCGGAATTGGGTTCGATAAATAATAGCGTGGAAGAAGGACTGGATCGCCTGGGTGACACTGATACTGACCTTACGGCAAAAGTTTCAGAAACATATAAACGTCTGGGTGAAATAGATAACGCTTATAAATCACTGATGGAAATATCGTCACGTATTGATACTGATATACAACGACTAAATGGCGATGTTAGTGATGTTGCCACGCAGTCGGCATCAGGTATTAAACATCTTGAACAGTCTACTATTGCGCAATCACATGAGTTCACACAAAAAAATCAGTTGGTCGCATCAAAAGTCAGTCAGTTAGTTGAAACGTCGAAGTTAACCAGCGAATTGCTTGAGCAAAAAATTCAGTCGACTACAGAAACCATGTTGAAGATTGAGACGCGTGTCATCTCAGAAATAGAGACGCTTTCTGCATCGACGAAGGATAAAACTAAATCAATAGAAAATTCTGTTGGTACCAATAGAGCAAAGATAATAAAGCTGCAATCGATCGACGAGGCAATTATAAAACGTGCAACAACGTTAGAGATTTCCTCTGCTGAGTTAACCGTAAAAAGTCAGGATATGCAGTCATCGGTAGAAAAATTACAGCGTTCAACGAGCATGCTGTCTACCGGTTTAAGTGAGTTGCAAAAGCAAACTGAAGCGCTTGAAGAATTAGCAAGTAAACATGGAACATTGATTGGTGGTTTACAGAAAGCAAGTACTGACATTTCAGACAAGCTGGCATTGTTGACCGCTCGTGAAAGCAAGCACTTTAATATATTTACGGTCAGTTTCTTATTATTGCTGGTAGCGACAGCTGTTATTTATTTTGCACAACAAAGTCAGTTTGATTCAGTGGATAAAAGTTTTGCTAGCCAAAGTGAAATAGTAGATAGCAAGATCGTGAGTCTGCAACAGCAACAAGTTATAAGTAACATTGATGCAAGCGAGTCACTGACGGCTTTAGAAAATAAAGTCAATGCGATGAATGTTGCGATGCAAGATGAGATGAGCAAGGAGTTGGCGCTGGTCGATTATAGAATGCAGAATATGCAGGATCAGGTGCAAAGTGTAGAAGGACGTTTTAATAATGATTCGCCATTCAGCCAGATAGGTAATGACAATGTTATTCATGGTGCGCAGTGGATTGCACAATTGCCAGTAGAAAACTTTACCGTTCAGTTAGCCTATGTTGGTGATACAGCAACATTGTATAAACTTGCTGATCGTTACAACCATTATCTGAAAGATTCGTTATCGTATTTTGAAGTTAATGATATTGATACTAATGGCGTGAGTGTAACTCGCTACGTTCTGTTATCAGGCAATTATGTGTCGCAGCAACAGGCGATAGCCGAAATAAATGCAATGCCTAGATACATTGATATGCAGCAGCCAGTGGTTAGAAGTGTCGGTTCTGTGCAAGCATATATAGCTAAATAGTACCAGGCTAATTACATTTTTAGTAACGATTGCTGAATAGTGTGAATTGGATTAAACAAATATGTGGTAAAAATGTGACCCGTATGGCAGAGGTAAAAGGAGTGGTGTGTCTGACTTAAGCCAGAACATCGAGAGTAGGTTTTAACTAAATTTGTAACTAAATTTTTAATTAAATTTAATAACAAGGAATTTAAGGAAGAAGTTATGTCAATCGTAGAGCAGTTGGAGCGTCATCCTCATTACCCGGTAGAATTGAAGCAGGGTGGAAAGGCAAGAATAAAGCGTACTGGTTAGATCGTTGAGTTAAAGCGTGTTAGTGAGCATGGTCTTTCAATGGTGAAGTTTCGCACCGGTGGTGAGTATTTGATGCCAAACAGGTTTTTGGAGCCTGTTTTTTTTCACTAGTAGAGTTTGATTGGCAACCAGCAACCAGCGATCAACGGGTGGGCTCTAATGTAGAGTGATTATGAGTTCACTTCGATTACAACGACAACCTCATCATCATTTTCGTACATCTCTTTAACGAGATGTCCATTGATTCGACACCAGGCAGGAATGTCGTTAAGTGCGCCAGGGTCGGTGCAAGTAACTTCAAGTAAATCCCCTGCATTTAATTCAGCAATTTTATTCTGTGTTTTTATGACCGGCATCGGGCATAAAGAATTTCGGGCGTCGAGAGTGTGTTTTTTCATGGTTCTTATGTAAGTGTGAAAAGCATTATATGTACCATTCTTTCTGTATTTCTGATGGTGGCATCGGCAAGATGTCGAAAGTTTTTTCTTCGCCGTTTTTACGAGTTACTTTTACAGTAACAGATTCTGCATCCCGTCCCTGGCTAAAGCGTGCAGCAATGCGTGAGGCAAACTTTAGATCATCATCACTTGGCTCGCCGTCAACTAAAGTGAGCGGTCCATTGTGACTTTTTATCTCAATTGTCGAAAATTGTTTTTTATAGCCTTTCAGAAATTTATTTTCGCCATCTTCACGGCTGACGATTAATTTGTAGTGTGGCTGTGGACGTAAATGCCTGCCCACCTTTAATAACATGATGTCATCAAGTTCGTAATCTTTTTTATTGCGTGCCTGCCACAGATCAACCAGTTTATCGGAATAATTTTTGTCTGTAAGGAAGCAGCAACCGCCAGCTGGGGTAGCATAATCTTCAAAGCCGAATTCGGCAGCTAAAGCCATCTGCGGTTTACGGTTGCGTCCACTGAAGGCTTTTAGCTGGTCACGGTTAACCCAGCCTTCACGCTCAGGTAGAGTCGCGGCCAAGTTTTGTGCGCACAGCGGTCTCAATAAACGATCATCAGCACCAGATTCTCGTACCACGACGGGTAGCAGATCTTTACGTTGAGACATTGGGCGCTGCCCCATAACTTCACCCGTTATGATGAAGTCAAAATTGTTTTCATCCATCCACTGTTTTGCTTTACCGACCATAAATATTTTACAGTCAAGACAGGGGTTCATGTTGGCGCCGTAACCATGCTTGGGATTGATAAGCACATCTTTGTATTCTTCGATGATGTCGATGATATGAAGTTTGATGCCGAGTTGCTCAGCGCTCCACAGTGCGTTGTTACGCTTAGGTTTGGCTTTATCTTTTTTGCGGATGGCATGGGTGTGACCCTCAACGCAAAATCCAGTATAGAAATTGATGCCTTCAACATGGATGCCCTGGTCGATCATTAGTCTAGCGGCGAGCAGAGAATCGAGTCCGCCAGAAATTAGGGCTACGGCCTTTTTTTGTTCAGGTGCGGGTGGTGTGGGCATAAGATATATTGGCGTGAATTTAACTGACGAATAATTATAACATTTGTATAAGTGCGCAGATAAGAAAAAAGCAGCCATCGGCTGCTTTTTATGACTATAAAGAATAAGTTCTTACACTTTTTTTCTACGTGCTATCAAGCCTAAAAAGGCAAGCCCCGAGCTGAATAAAACAATAGGAAGTGGTAATGGTACAACCATTGCGTCGGTATAGTTAGCGCCAACCAGGGTGAAGTTGGAGTATGAATCAAGCACGTCAATGCTGCCATTAAAGGTGCTGCCACCAATAAAAAGACGGATAAATTCTATCTCTACGTCATCATCAAGCGCGAGCTCGTCGCTACCAAAAAGATTAATTGATGTTGCTGAAACATCGGCTAGACAATCACCAGAACCATCTTTTACAGCACATTCCTGAAAAATTGAGTCACCGGTTACTTTATAAAGAAAACTACTGAGTGGGTCTACTGATGAGCCTGTGCCATAAGCTTCGAGAGCAAAGGAATAATCCTGTCCCTGCCATAATGAGAATACAACCAAATCAGAACCTGAGCCGGTAAGTACATTATTGTCACCAAATCCAAGGTCTATTACAGAATAGGCTGTCGGGTCACTGCCATATATAGCCGTTGCCTCGTTACTTGCAATTACTGACTCTACAGCCGCGTCATCTGTGAGGGCTACGTCTCCTGCTGATGAAGAAAAACTAGTGCCATAGGTATCAAGTACGTTAGTGGCAAATACCTGAATAGTCTTGGCTTGTGCTGGCGTAGCAAAAGTGACAAGAATAATGCTGAGTAATAGTATTTTTTTCATGATTCTTCTCAAATGTTTAAGTTACTTATTTGCTAGTGTTTGTAACGAGAGTAGCTATCGTGCCACTGCTGCTGGTAGTACTACGCTTGCCGGTAGTGATACGGTTGTTGGCGGTGTTGCCCCCGGTGGCGCAAAAGTTGTTGGTGCGCTGGGTACAGGTGGTGTAACCGGTGGCGGTGGGGGAGAAACAGGAACAACATCAGGCACAATAGGCGCTGATGTTGTGAATATAACTGGTGAACGATCGCTTGGCGCTAATGCAGAAAAACTGTTTGTGCGAACAGATGCTCGTGAGTCACGGGCATTGAGTGCTTGTGTTGATGCTTGTTGCAGGCCGCCTGCCGCTGGCTCGATATCAAGATCCCATGCGCCCCATTGATGAATGGAGTCAACATATGCAGTCGCAGTGGTAGCTTTACCGTTACTAATGTCTGCGTAAATATCTGCTAGTTCGTCTGCGCTACAGTTAGCTGTCACAGTTAGTGCGAACACAGCAAATAATAGTGATGTCTTTGTTGAATTATTTTCAGGGCATTTCATTTTTGTTCTCTCTTATTTTGTTGTACTTACTGCCGTTCGCAATTTTGATGCTGCAACAGTAATACTTGTAGAATATAGTGCACAAGCTGTGCCAGTTTTAATATGCATTCAATATAATCAATAGGTTGTAACTGTAACAGGTAAAAATATAGCTATAATTATGAGCAGTACAACTAATACAAAAGGATTAATTTAGATACTGTAAAGAATATTGTTAACTATATCCTTATTTTCTAATATTCGATATCGATTAAAGCATTGCTCTCGACTTAATTCTCCGTTCTGTCAGTCTGATTAAACGATTTAATTTCAATGATTTATAGCATATCGTTGATGTAATAACGATACTAGTGCTGTCTGTCAGACTGTGACGCAGTTAACAATTTTTAATACTGTATATAAAACCGACAGGTGTCGGCAAAGATTACACTTACATGCTGTTTTGGTTGATTTATGCTCAAAGGTGCAGGATAGCATGGGTTCAGCGTGATATTGCCTGTTGAATTACTTTACACAATTTTAAATTTTTATGGCGCAAAAGCAAATATATTGGAGCGGGTCTGAGTTTTACCTCAGAATTGCTTGAGTTTGATGTAATTTTTTGTTTATCGCGGTTAGTACTGTGTAGCGTAAGTGTTTAGATAAAATACTTGGCAAAGTTGATAGCAAATATTTTTTGTTCGTAATTGTAAAAATCTATGTTTGAGTTGTTTCTAATGTATGAAATATGTGTGTTTAAGGTCCAGCCCTTTAACATGCTGCTACCGAAATCATAGTTATAGCCTAATTCATACCGGCTTTCGACTTCGTCCCTCGCTTCTCCAATACATGGTGTAGGGGTGCAGGCCAGTGTATCTCCTGCTTTATACAAATATTGCTCAAAGTTTAGATTCAAGTAAATGTTGTGATTTTCAGCAAAGGTAGTGAAGCTGCCAAGATAAATTTCGCTGCTGTCATAACCGAATTGCTCATCATCAGCCGTTTGATCAGTGAGTCTGAAGCCGGCTTCAAGGCCGTTGTCTGTGCCATTGAATAATGTTGAATAAGCTGCGCCAAGCAGGACACTGTTACCATCACGACCGTTATCTTCCAGTCTTGCAAAATTATTATTGGTGAGGGATAGTTCGGCAGTTATACCTTGATAATTGCCGAGATCAAAAGTAAGTAATGGATTTAATGAGATTAATGTTCCCAGAGTTGATCCACCAAAAAAGAGCTGGTCAATTTGTATGTTAATTGCAGCGCGCCATCGACCTGTCGAGATAAAGGCTGGTCCGGTGCTGGCACTGATAATGTTCAGGCTGAAATCGCTATTGCGGGTGTAGTTATTCCCTGTCCATGATAGTTGGCTTTGCCATTCGTAATTTGTTACAGCACCGTCTGTTTCAAAAGCGCTGTTACTTCTATAGCGGTGTGATGCGCTCAAAAATGTATCCAGCCCAGGGGATGCTGTGTCTTGGCCATCCGGTATGCTTTCAGTAGCTCGTAAGGGCGCAAAGTTAATATTAGTATTATAGAGTGCGCCTACTTTTGTGTAGTAGGAAACGCTGTGTTCGGACTGAGGTTTAACTTCATCAAAGCTTATTTGTCCAAGGTAGGCGAGGATGGCTAGTCTTACTTTTTCCGGTGTTTCGGGGTCATCGAGTACAGTCTGGAACTGCGCTAAAGCCTTACTGTATTGGTTTGCACGGTGATAGCTAACAGCAAGTTCAAGTCTTGCGCGGTTAAGTGACGGTCGTCTGCTTAGTATGTATTCGAACTTCTCTATCGCGTCGTAGACTTTTCCGTTATCACGCTCTTCCATAGCGAGGTCAAATATTTTCTGAGCATGAGCATCAGTGATGGTATCGTTCTGAATTATATCTTCTGCATGAACGGAGAAGGTGAATAGAGAAGCAAGTAGCAGGGTAATTAAAACAAATGTTTGATTTTTTAGATTAATGTAATTCATATAAAACTAAGTAGTGCAGGATCTTCCTAAGTTGAGTAGTATACTCTACGATGGTTAAAAAAACGCAATGTTTGCTTATCATACTCTTTTTATTGATAAATTCTAATGCCTGGGCTGCCCGGGTTGGAACCACTGGCACAATGCCCGTCAGCTTATTTGGCTACCAGGAAATTCAAAAAAGTAATCTAGATTTGTTTCCGCAATGGCTGTCGGTGCTAGAGCGTCATATATTAAATCTTAAAGATGCAGGCTCCTGTCAATCTGCATCGTTTAATCAATGTCATTTAAAGCAATGGCAGACTTTTCTAAAAAGTATCAAAAAGTTGCCAGTAACTCAACAGATAAAACAAGTAAACCTCTATGCCAACGCTAAGACATATATCCTGGATATTGAAAACTATGGTGTCGCTGATTACTGGGCAACACCGAAAGAGTTTCTGCTAAATAACGGTGATTGTGAGGACTATGCCATCATAAAGTTGTTATCGATGAAATGGCTGGGTTACGATATAAATGCGATGCGTGTCGTTATCGTGCAGGATACTAATTTAAGAGTGGCGCATGCAGTTATGGCGATAGAAAATAACAACGATATCCTTATACTTGATAATCAGATTGAAGAAGTGATCTCACATGCAGATATTTTTCATTACGTGCCGGTGTATTCAGTTAATGAAAAAAGCTGGTGGATGCACGTGCCAAATTAATGTGTTTGCTTAACGAATAGCTCAAAGTTAATAATTTATTTACAGGAATTTCATTGAATAACAAACAGACAATTTTTGCTTTTATGTTGCTGCTTTTTTTTATAAGCGGAAGTATCTGGCTGGTATTCGAGTATGTTTCTAGCGAAAGACAGCGTGATAAGGACGACTGGCAGGCGCGTTTAAATATAATGGCAGAGTCTCAGCAGCATGTGATTGAAAAATGGTTTGATTCGCAGCTGGCTAATATTAATGAACTGGCATCCAATCCGTTGGTTCAATTGTATGTGAGTCAGCCAGAATTATCTGTGACATCACGAGATGAGACTAGTCGCGGGCAGTTGCAGCATCTGAAAAATTTAATCAATGCAACGGCAGGTCACGCGGATGTTTTTACTGCGATTAATAATATAAGTAATAATGCAAAAAATAAGGTGAACGATGGTATAGCAATCGTAAGTGATAAGGGTGTTTTAATTGCTACACGATATTTTCCTCTTACGAATAGTGTGATTACAGATTCATATCGCCAGGCATTAGATAAAAAAACAGCCATCGTTTCTAATATTTTTAATCTGGGTGTGAATGGTAATAATGAGTTGTTGCCCAGGCTTGTGATTGTTGTGCCTGTCAGTTCAGTTCAGTCGCTGCAGTCCGATGATATTAGAGCGGCAGTTGTTGCTGTTATTAATCCTGAAGGTAATTTATATAAACTACTATCGAAAGATTGGTTGGCAACGTCCTCAGAAGAGACGTTAATCGTGTCTTTAGATGGCGAGGTTATAAATTATTTAAGTCCACTTAAGAATGGTTATAACACTTTTCATAAACAAGTGGGCGTAACAGATGATGGCTCGGTAACGACTAAGGTGTTTAATGCTGAAGCTATGGTTGCTAATGATATTGGCAGTTTCACAACGGGTGCAGACTACCGCCGAGTTTCTGTTTTGGCTACTGCTAGAAAAATCAGAAATACTGACATGATGCTGGTGCAAAAAATAGACATTGATGAGGCGCTTGCTGAATCTAAAGAATATCAGAATTTTATTTTAACCATCTTTTTGCTGGTAGTGTTTATCGTTACAATCAGTTTTATTGCAATATGGCGACACGCAACAAGTCTACGATTGCAGAAAGCGACTAGACGACTTGAGGCGAGGGCTGCTTTGTTAAATGCAATCGGTGATAGCATCAATGATCATATCTTTTTGCTGGACCATAAAAATAAGCTGGTGTTTATTAATGATGCATTGGCCAGGTCTTTCTCTATTGATAATGTAGACATACGTGGTAAGGCGTTAAATCATATCTTTAATACTGAGATAACTTCTCAGCTATTAGAAGTAACCCCGGAGCAAGATGGTGAAACGGTTCGTAATAGAGAGATGCGTCTTGAGTTTAAAGACAAGCGTCATGATTATCATGTGTCGGTTGTTGGTTTAAGTAATAAAGATTATAAGCGGTCACATCTTTACGTTATGCATGATATTACAGAATTGAAAGATATTCAGGGCCAGCATAATCGAGTGATGGATAGCATTATCTCGACACTGGTTCAGGTGATAGATAAACATGATCCTCATTGTGTGCATCATTCTGAACGAACGCGTGAAGTAGCAGTGGCTATCGCTGAGTCAATGGGTATGACAGGGGATAAGATTGATACATTAGCGATGGCCGCATTGCTTGCCAATATAGGAAAGTTGTACGTGCCAGCGGAGATGTTGACCAACGCTGAACCGTTAACTGAAGAAGAAGCGCTAATATTGCGAGAAAATATTAACTATAGTGTTGAGATTTTACAGGATCTGGAATTTGACGGCCCGGTGATAGATTTTGTTAGGCAAAAAAATGAGTGCCTTGATGGTAGTGGCTATCCTAAAGGTGTTTCTGGTGATGATATTCATCAGGAGTCGCGTATCCTGTCTGTAGCAAACGCATTTGTTGCAATGACAAGTTCTAGAGCTTATCGCTCAGGTAAGCCGATTAAGGAAGTGCTGGATATTTTAATAACGGAAGCAGATACTCGTTATGATCGCCAGGTTATAGCTGCATTATTTAATGTTGCTGAGAATCATTCTGACTGGGCGAATTGGCAGCAAGTGAAATAAAGGCTTCTGCTTGAGCAGGACTGGTTAAAGTCTGCTTATCATCCGTATCAATTTATATATCTTAGGGTTAATTGTATCAAGCTGAATTAATTGAGCATTCGCTTGTCACAAAATCATGCTGGTTGAACATATCATACTTGCGCTGGTAGTTATCCTGGGCTTATCGCTTATCGCACAGCCTGTCTCAAAAATATTACGCATGCCTTTTGCAAGCATCCTTGTTTTGATTGGTTTCCTGTTTTCGGAGCTGGTTATTTACGTGGGTTTCGATACGGGTATTCGAGCAGAAAATTTTCAATCAATAATTTTTTATGTTTTTATCCCTGTTCTTGTTTTTGAGTCTGCCTACAATATTGATAAGCAGCAATTAAAAAACAATCTTGTCATTATTTTATTTCTGGCGATTTTCGGCATGTTGCTGACATGCCTTGTTGTCGCAACATTGTTGTTTTATGGAATAGCTCATGAAGCAGGATTTCCCTGGATAGCTGCTTTCATAACGGGGGCAATTTTGGCGGCAACAGACTCTGTCGCTGTAGTTGCAAAACTAAAAGAGATGAATGCGCCCAAGAGGATTGGTGTTTTGCTGGAAGGCGAAAGTCTGTTCAATGATGCAACGGCTATTGTGTTATTTAGTCTGTTTTTGTCAATAGCGCTAGCCGCTCAAAGTTCAGGGGCTGTGACAGACCTATATTCTATTGCGGAAATATTGTTTCGATTTTCGGTGATATTTTTTGGTGGTGCACTGACAGGCGTTGTTATCGGATTGCTGCTTGGATTTATGCAGCGATTTGTAAAGCAGGAATTAGTAACCGCTGTATTAGGTTTATTGGTTGCCTACGGCTCATATCTGCTGGCAGAATATTTTATGGTGTCAGGTGTGATGGCTACATTACTTGCATCATTAAGTTTCTCTTCTTCGGTGCAGCGGATAAATGCTTCTGCAGAAAACAGTTCTACAAAAAACAGTTCTGATGAAAAGAATAAGCATCTGTGGGATGTCTTGTCCCACGTTGCTAATGTTAGCGTGTTCCTGATTGTCGGCGCAGTGATCAGTTTTCAAATGTTTGAGCAGCGTTGGTTGGCTATGATAATAGCAATTGCATCATTATTGATTGCACGAGCGCTCAGTGTGTATGGGGTGTTGTTAGTTTTTTCTGTTTTTAAAACTTTAAAAGTGCCTTTATCATCGCAGACGGTGATGGTTTGGGGTGGTCTGCGCGGTGCGGTGACGCTGGCGTTGGCATTATCACTGCCAACTAGTTTGGATTACTGGTGGACGATACAGTCCATTGCATTTGGTGTAGTGCTGTTCTCTTTATTTATCCAGGCACCGACGATGCAGATTCTGGTTAAAAAATTATCTGTGCAATAAAAAACGCTTTGACTGGAGAGTCAAAGCGTTTTTGTATAACAGCTAATCTGCGTTAGTGAGTATATTAGTAATCGGTACGCCTCGGTGCTGCGTAGCCACCACCTGCCATAGTAAATGGTGGTGTGCGACCGACAAGCTCTTCTATCACCTGTAGCTCTAAATCAGTATGGTTGATAAAAGGTGCTTCACGAATGTTTCTGCCACTGCTTTCATTTGAAAGGATGTATCTTGGCGCATCGTGATGCATTGATGTAATGGTTTCGGTGCTGCTCTTATCGTTATCAGCAAATAGATCGACAACACCGTAACAGGTACATATGTATGTTTGCTCGGGTTCTGCTTCGGTGTATACACCTGTGCCGCGGATACCGATAGTCGCATTAGGTGTTTTCATTTGATGTTTGGTTTTACCAAATACGGAGAGTAACTTTCCAGTAACCAGTCGTAGCGTATTAACCAGCATGCCAGAACCGCTTAATTCCAGTCGACTGTTGCTGCGTAGTACAAAAGCATCTTTGCCTACGGCGAAAACAACGTGACTGCGTCCGCCGGTTACGACAATATCGCTGCCAGTGATGACCGTGCTTTCATCTGCTTTTTTGCCGCTGACGCTAACATTGCCTCGCATGTCATAGATAGATTTTCCCGGTTCAAGAACTTTGGGGACTTTCCCCATTGCGTGTACAGGTTGCAATATGCCTGCGCTGCCGCCTGCGACGAACATTCCGGCTGCAAGTGATCGGACTAATATTTCCCTACGTGGATCATCTATCTCTTCTTTTGGTTTACGACGCATGATGCCATACTCCTTCTAACGGTTTATGCCTTTGGTTTAACTTGGTACTAATAATAGCAATAAAAGCGCGCTAATCATCATTCGTAGTGTGATTTTGCTAACACTTTTGATATGGTGTTCCGTGTAATTAAGCCAACTTGTGACACTGTCCACATAAAATGGACTAAAGTATAAGGGTATATAACAACAAATGATAAGAAAAAAGCCATGTCTAAACATTTCGTGCTTATAAACCGCATTATTTATGTTGTTTTGTTGTCCTATTCTTCCCAGTTGTTGGCGGGCTCAGATGTGTTTGTCGATTTTGAGGCTACATTAGGTTTTGACGATAATGTTACCCGCGCTGCAGAAGATATCGATATTGAGCATGATGGCTTTATAACTGTTGGTGGCACCGGTGGATTAGAACTGTACGAGGGAAAAACAGGTGTTTTAACGGGCAAGGTCTTACTCGAAGGAAATAAATTTTCTCGCTTTGATGGTCTAAGCAATGCGGTTTTAGCCGGCAAGCTAAACTATACCTTTGGCTTTAGTAGTGGTTTTGGCGCGCCATGGTTTGCATTGGATTTAGCTTATGGTGCAACAGAGTTTAATTCTTTTCAGCGTGACAGCAATATTGCTACAGCTTCGGCAACAATGGGTATGCAGATCGATGATGCGACCAGCATGCGATTAGGACTATCTTATAGAGATCGAGATGCAGAAAGTAGTGTGTTTGATACTCAAAATGCATCATTTTTTATAAACATGGATTGGGCCGTTGTTAAAAAACATATCGTATACGTTACCTATAAGTATGATCAGGGCGATATCTTTTCCTCACTTAATACAGATTTATATAACCCGGGTGATTTACTGCAGATTATTGAAGCTTCGAGTTTCATTGAGCCTGTTGATGATGTGTTTACTGATAAGACGACATATCGACTTGATGGTACAACCCATTTTTTAACATTGGGTTACAACTGGGTTCAGAACTTACACAGTTCGTTTGATTTCTCGGCGCGTTATTTGGAGTCTACCGCGGATGATGTCGACCTGACTTATTCTGGTCTAACCTTAAGTGCAACCTTTTTCCATCGCTTCAATCTTTAGCTTTTTTTAGCCCTGTCTCCCAGAGGGAGGCGGGGAATATTGAATGTTTATGTCTTCGTTGACTCAACAGCTGATATTGTTTTTTAAGCGTTAAGGTTTATTGAACCGAATTAATCATTAGTAGTATAAAGCCGACCAGTACAGCTGCCAGCAATGCCAGTGTGCCCCAGTGTTTTTCTTCTGCATTTTTACTTTTTTCCATGGTTGCTTTTATGCCGGGAAAAAACATAAATAATACAAAAAGACCGATTGCGCCAGCCAGTAATTGTTGCCATAGTTCCATAGTGTTGACCTGTAGTGATATCTAGTGAATTTACTTATTCATGCATGTAGTGTTTTTCGATGGGCTCAAGTATCTTCCAGACGCATTTCATGCCCTGTGGGAAAAACACCATGTCACCTTCCTGAATAGTTATCGGTTCTTCATTTTCAGGTGTAACAATAGCTTTGCCTTCGACGATATAGCAGGTTTCTTTTTTATCATAGGTCCAGTCAAATTCTGAGACTTCTTTTGTCCATACAGGCCAGTCGTCGACATACAAAACATCGAGTTTGGCTGGTGTTACATGGTGTTCAATTATTATAGAGCTCATATCAGTCAGTGTGTTTTTAATAAGGTCTTATTATAACGTGAAATGACTGTGGCGATGTATAATGAACATTTGTTAACGAAGAAGTAATATAGTGATGTTAGATTCCCTTATAGTTAATGTTGATTTTGAAGATTATGATGAGATGGTATTGGCAGAATCTCACAAAGTACCCGTATTGATTGATTTATGGGCAGAATGGTGTGCGCCCTGTCTGGTTGTGGCGCCACTGTTAAAACAATTAGTTGAAGATTATGATGGTGAGATAAAACTGGCGAAGATTGAGGTCGATGAAGGCGAGAATATGAAATTGGCAGGTCGATATCAGGTTAGAGGATTTCCAACAATCATATTTATCAAAGATGGCAAAGAAGTTGACCGTTTTAGCGGTGCAAAGCCTTTGTCCTTTCTGAGAGACTTCGTCGAAAAAAATCTAAATAAAAATTAACAGCAATATTTTATTCATCATAATTTTAACGACTTTATTTTTTTTATATATAAGTTAGTTAGTTTAGTATTAATCTGATTACCATAGTGTAACGTCCGGTACGCCTTAAAAACAAATGTCACATCATTTCTTGCTTGCGGTGTAAGCAGGAGTTCATTGAGTACTCGAGCTTCAAAATCATTGGGGCCTTCATAAAAATTTCGATGTATGCCATATCGCTTTAGTTTTTTACAAAATATATTGTAGTAATGCTGAGTATTATCTTTTTCAATCGTATATTGTTTTAGCAGGAACCAGCTGACGATTAGTCCAGTGATGCTAAAGCTAATGATGAGTAGTAAGATTAAGTCGGAATAAGTAGCATCTTTAAAGCCAAGGTTTTTTAATAAGTTCGTCTGTTTTTTGTGGTCGAAGTTAATGACCCATTGATTCCAGCTATTCTGAAAGCTGTCATATAGAAAGGCGGTATTTTTTAACAGTGTACTATTGGTTACTAATAACAGAGGTAGTTTATTTATGTCCAGGCCAGAGTTAGAGATTCCTTTTTCAATGCGATCAGGGGAAACGGCAGCGGTTGGGTCGACTCGTTGCCATACGTCATTTATCCACACTTCGGCCCATGCATGTGCATCTGACTGACGGACAATCATATAATCATCCAGAGGATTTATCGTTCCGCCCTGATACCCTATAACGACACGGGAAGGTATGCCTACAGCCCGCATTAAGTAAACGAAAGAGCTGGCATAGTGTTCGCAAAATCCGCGCCGTGTTTTGAACAAGAAGTCATCCATAGCGTTATTGCCAAGCAAATCTGGATCTAATGTGTAGTAAAATTCATTGACTCGGTAGTATTGAAGGACATTGTTAATGTATTGCTGATCATTAAGCTTTGATTGTATGAATAGTTTTTTTGCAAAATTCAATGTCTCTGGATTCAAGTTAACGGGTAGTAATCTGTTTTTGTAGCTCTCCTGTTCAAACAGGGCAATATTAGTAGAGCGGGTGTCAGAGGTAATGCTGTAACTGATTACATTGCCTACGGCTTTCTTTGTTGTAAGCATGGCCTCACGATTGACCTTATACTGCGATTCGTGATCTATAGGGAATTCCAGGCTGAGTAGCCATTTTAAATTTGTTGGCTCAAGGGTAATAGTGTACTTAATGAAATCCGTATGGTCTTCGGTGAAATTTATATTTGGTACAGTGGTTTTTGGTGCGTCCGCACGATGCCAGGTTGTGCCGTTATATAAAGAGAGAACAATCCCACGCCAATAGAGCTGCGAATGTTCAGGAATAACACTGTCAAACTTAACTCGAAAAGCGATGCTTGATGAGCTAATAAGACGGTTGAAGCTGCCTGGCGACATCTCTTCACTTAGTCCAGTTTGGCTGGAGAAAACATCTTTTTGAAGTCCCCATAATGGACCGGGTATACGTGGAAACAGGATAAATAACACGACCATAAGAGGCGCTGCGTACACAAAGTAGCGAGTCGACATCTTAAAGCGAGTTTTAAACGATAAAGTTCCCAGTTTATCGCTTAGTGCAATTAGTATAGTCGTTAAGATTACAACTACGATAAATACATAAATAGTTAACCATACAGTTTGTGAATGAAAAAAATTACTAGCGATAATAAAAAATGCACTATATATAATTATGTAGCAGTCACGTAAATTTTTAGTTTCAAATAGCTTCAGTATGGACATTAAAATAACTAAAGTTATTCCTGGCTGGCGTCCAAATAAAAATCCGTAAGTGTAAAAGATAGTCAAAAGTGTGGCTGAGATAACGATTAGAAGAACGAGCTTTCCTGGGTTTTTCTTGCCGTTGTATATTATGAAGGCTTGCCAAATGCTTAATGTTAGCAGGAGAAGAATTATAGGTATCGGTGTGGCTGAATATAAAGGAAAAGTAGTCAGGTGAACACACGCCAGTAGGGAATATAAAATATTTTTATTTGGTTTGTTGTCCAGAGAGCTCACTATATTTTTATTTATTGCGTATATTAATGTAGCGCTAATGCAGTTAGGCATCGGTGGTAATGTTTGCTGCCATGATCGGGTGCAATGTTTTTTTCAGGAAGGATTAAGCCGTAGTGTTGGTTGTTCTTCTCTGCGTGTATTATTAATCTCGCCATTATAGATAGGCGATGTTCTGTATCTCGTGCAGGAATGCTGTTCCAGTCTATCCAGTCTGTAGTTGGCGTGGCGCCAATAAATTCTTTTGTAAAAAGTTCGTCGTTTTTTGCGGCAGCTTTCCATGAGATGCGATTGATTTTGTCGCCATGATTGTATTTTCTAAGATGACTAAAATGTTCGACACCTGAGCCAGCGTGTTCGTTGTCACCACTTTCATTGTTATCAAACATGGGAAGCGTTACGCTGTCATCGGGCGCAGGATAAACGACACAGCTCATGGATAAGTCTATCCATGTCCATACAATAAATAAGCCAGAGGGGAACTCGGTATATAAGCGAAAACAACCTGCATCTAATTTCCCTCGATTCTTTGTTAAAACATCAAAGGTGATGAGTTGCCTGCTGTTCTCTTTGCAATCAACAGTATCGTAGTCTATGCCGTCATGCGTTATGGTTATCGCGTATCTGGACATTGGTTCAAGGTTTATAAGTTGAACTTTGAAGGTGGCGGTTTCACCAGAAAATACAGCCGCGGCATTATCACTTTTTAATTCTAGACCGGCCAGATTGCGCCAGGTTGATAATAAGAAAACGTTACCAAGGCTTGCGAGTAGGAAAGTCAAAACAAAACCCAAACTCTTTTCGTAATTTATAGAGCCGATTAATAATACCAGCAACAGTAGTGCAAAAATTATCCCGACCTTTGTCGGGATAATGTAAACACGGTCTCGGGTTAATGTTGCTGAGCCATTAAATGGTCCGCTTCGTTTGGCTATGAAGTTAAAGAAAGGTTTTTTATTGAAATCTTGCATCCGAAAAAACCGAAACGGGTTTTTTATTAAGGAATTATTAAACACGGGTGTTACGATATACTGGTAGATTCTATGATTAGCTCTGCTGCCGAAGTAGTTTGTTTTAAACCACTTTCTAAATGTACCGGCAGCCGATGATTGGCAACAGCGGGTAGTATCGTCTGTACATGTTCGGGCAGCACATATTTTTCTCCTTCAATAAAAGCATATGCTTTTGCGGCATTGATCATTGCCAGGCCTCCGCGAGGAGAAAGACCAAATTCAAAAGCATTTGTTTGTCGTGTGTAGTTAAGAATTTCTTGTACATAATCAAGTATCGCTGGCGATACATGTAACGAGGCAGCTTGTTGCTGTAATTGAAACAGTTGTGCTTTATCGCAGACAGGGTTTAAGCTTTTAATGATGGTGCGCCTGTCATCGCCTTCAAGTAGCTGGCGCTCGGCTTCTTCATCCGGGTAGCCAAGATCTATCCGCATTAAAAAACGGTCTAACTGTGATTCTGGCAATGGGTAAGTGCCGATTTGATGAAGCGGGTTCTGTGTTGCGATAACAAAAAACGGACTTGGCAGTTCGCGCGTTTCGCCTTCGACCGTAACCTGGTGCTCTTCCATGGCCTCGAGTAATGCGCTCTGCGTTTTTGGTGTGGCACGATTTATTTCATCAGCAAGTATGAATTGAGAGAAAATAGGCCCAGGATGAAATTCAAATTTAGACTGCTCTCGGTTGAAAACAGATACGCCGAGGACGTCGGCGGGCAGCAGGTCGCTGGTAAACTGGATGCGGTGAAACTCAAGCCCCATAACTTGCGCGATAGTGTGGGCTAAAGTTGTTTTACCGACACCAGGCTGATCTTCAATAAGGCAGTGACCTTTAGCAATTAGGCAGGTTAAGGCTAATTTGATCTGTTGATTTTTCCCCAGTATCACTTGTGAGATCTGTTGTATCGCAGTATTGAGTAGTGCCGATGTGGAATCGAGTTTATGTATATTTGTGGTATCCATTCTATTATTGTCCAACGGAGTTATGGTTATTTGCTAATTAATCATAGTTTACTTAAGTCAAAGTTATGTATTGGAGTATTAATAACGATAAAAGTTTTGACTCATATCATTGAAGTGTCTGTGGTGCTGGCATACAATGGGAAGGTTCGAATTAATTTTGATAGTGGAGTAAATGATGAAAATAATTTTACGTATAGCCGTGGTAGCTTCTTTACTGCTGGCAGCTACAAACAGCTTCGCATGGGGCGGCAACAGCAATAATTGGGGTCCAATGGGCGGTAACAATAACAATTGGGGGCCATTCGGCGGCAATAATAGTGGTTTTGGTAACGGTTATAACCCTTATGATGAATGGGATCCGCGTTACTGGATGGAAGAAATGGAAGATATGATGGATAATGATGATAACTACTACGGTGGCGGTCCCAACGGCAATTACGGCGGTCCACCTCCTGGCTATTATGGTCCACCACCAGGCTACAATAATGCGCCGCGTTCATACGGTCCACCACCTGGATACAACAATGCTCCTCGTCCATACGGACCACCACCTGGATACCGTGGTCCACCACCACAGCAGGCACCTCAGCAGTAACATCTGTCTGTTTGGTTAAGAAAAAGCCCTCAATTGAGGGCTTTTTTTATGTCCATGGATGGACGGTATTGCGCAAGGAGCCAAGGAAGGCGGTGCGTTATGTCTGTTACTGAGTCATAGCTGACAAAGTCAAAAACTTTAAAAGCTACTCACCACAGAGGACACGGAGGTCACAGAGGAAAGCCTTATTATTGTTAAACGCGCCTGCGGCGCGGTTAACAATAAAAAACCTC